>JAHHIA010000013.1 GCA_019359045.1 Scytolyngbya sp. HA4215-MV1 | reverse complement strand
TGACCATTGGGCATCTTGCCATGCTTATGAGCTTTGATATGACCGCACAGTGGGCATTCCATCACTTTGATCCCAGTCGAGCTTCCTCTCTATGTTATCAATCCCACATTAGCCTGACGCACTACCGCCTATCCCCTTGGGAGTTCTCACCTGATCGCCAATTTGCGGTATCCAGGTGTAGTCAGCTTGAACGGAATCAAGCGCTTGTCCAGTAACCTGTTTTTCGTCAGTAACCAGCGAGTAACCTGAATCAGGTGACTGCCCAATCTCTTGTCTTGATTGGACTTGAGGCTGTGATCTTACCCTAGTAACCAAAGTAACCGTAGAAAATGCAGATGCATTTGATAGATTTTGACGATTTAGATCATTACTCATGGCATGAGGTTGATTCCGATGATCTCGATCCTCACTCAAGGCATGAGGTTGAGTGTTCCTATCATCATCATCATCATCATCATCATCATCACTACTATTGGTTACTTGGTTACTAGCTATAGCTTGACGACCTGAATCGCTTTCCCCTTCTGGGTTTGAGCGAGTAACCACATCCAGGTTACTAGAGGTTACTTGGGTTACTGGCTGGCAGCCTGAGTCAGAATCAACCGAGTCTGACTCATCATCAGAGTCAAGCGAGTCTGAATCATCGCTTTCTTGCGTTACCCAGGGACAAAGACTTGCCCAAACCGCAAACTGAATCAGCAGTGCTTTCTTATTTTTTGTTTTAGGCGGGGATGGGGGAACCCAGTTATCACCCTCGTTATGCCCTTGCACTTTTGAACGTTGGTAGGCTAAGGTTTCTTCTCTAGTTGCCCAGAATTTTTGGGGTTTGTTCTTGATTGCACCTTTGGCTAAAAACGATTGTTCCAGGGCTGACTGATTGTAAGCAGGCTTAAATCTGTGTTCAAAAGCTTGCCAAATAGAAGGAAGATACAACGCAATGCAATCCTCATGCTCTCTGGTGGTGACCCGAACTTTATTCCACTTACCAACTAGATTTTCGGATTCCAGGACTCTCATTTTTGAAAGGAAGTCAGAAACCGAATCGAGTCCAGAGTGAGAGTCATTCAGGTAGGGACAGAGATGCTCAATGACCCAGCTTTTTGGATCAACGTCAAGTTCTGCTAGTCTTGCCAACTCCATTGCATAGTGGGTAATCAGTGCCAGGTGAAAGGCTGTGCGATCGTGGGCAGTCGGTAGATAGCGCAGCAGTTCTTTTTCCAATTCTTTGACCTTTGCTCTGGGATAACCCAGCTTAAGCAAGTCTGGGAAGCAGCCAGAAACCGCCTTTTGCGCTTCGATGAGATCCGGTAGAGCAAAGCGATCTCCATCGGTTGCAGGTTGAATATATAGCGAAATAATGCGAGACTTTGTGGCTGGATTTGTCTCTCCTACTGCTAAGTTAGAGGTAATGATGAGACTTCCATGAGGGTCTTGCTGATTCCCTCTAACAATCCTGGAAAGACGGTTATAAATTCGATGACTGATGTAGTCTACGGGATCATTGCGGCTCGGATCGTCCCATAAGATGGGTAGAGAACCCAAAAACTTTAGCCATTCATAAATTGCAGACTCGGTTGCTTTGGCGAGAATTGCATGGTCTGGATTCTGCCAGCCTGCCAGAGAAAGAGAAGCTTTTGCTAACAGAGTCTTGCCAACTCCCGGTTCTCCACAAAGATTTAGGATTGGGAAGGCCATTTCCAACTTCATGATTTCCTGATCATGCAGTGTGGCAACTACGAACCCATCGACCAGTAAAGATGGGAGGAAGTTAGAACCAAAGAATCGCCGCTTGCTCTGGTAGAAGTTCTTCAAGGCGTTGGGAGTTGGTTTAGCCAGTTTAGGAGCCGGGATAAAATCTTCCTTGCCTAAAGAGGAACAATAGACCCACCCACTTTCTTCCTTCGTGATGGGTGTTCCATCCCCCTTAAGTTGCTGGTCTGAGAACACCCAGATGCCATCGGCTTGCCTACCATATCTTTCTGCAAGTCTATACAACTTGCCGCCATCCTTGCGATACTCAGCCAGCCTGACATGATAGAGGGCATTGATTTCAGCTTTCGTGAGATTGCAGGTAATGCTTGTTTCAAGGGCAATTTTGACTGCATCTACAAATTGATCAACCCTGGTAAAATCTGTAGATTTCAGGGTGATCTCTTTGTAGTCTGAGTCAATTGAGCGTTTGAACTTTAAGACAACACCTCCCCCACTTTCACTCGATAGCTCTTGTTCTATCGAAAAGTCAAAGTTTGCCTTGCTCTCAAAGTATCGAACTATAGTTTCACCCTCTATGCGTTCCCTCCACTCACCCAGTTCACCCTTATGGGATGCAGGAATTTTCCAAATATTCCCGTCGCCTGTTTGTACCTCAGACGATCGTTTTTCCTTCTTGCTTTGCTTCTTCTTCGTTTGAGGCGGATCAGGCATCCTCACATCTGCCTGATCCGCCAACTCCTGAACGATGTCGATAAAGTCTTGTCCCTTTGGAGAACCTTCTCCCCCTCGCAGTTGGTGCCGATAGCTAATAGGGTTCTTTTTGCGGTTGCCTGTACAGGTAGGACAAGCCCATGAGAACGTTGCTTTATCCTTGGTTGGCTCTACCCAAAATGCGGTGTGAGTTGTACTGTCATGAAAGGGACAATTGCCTTTTAGCTTATTGTCTGGTTGTTGTTGAAAATGATGCCCATCCCAGTTATAAATCTGTTCTGCTGAAAGTTTTGAGTAGACTTCCTGTTGTAGAAACTGATTGAGATTAGAGGTCTTTTTCTGAGATGGTTTAGGTGTTGGCTCCTTCAAAGGTTGAGTCGGTTCTTGCTGCTCTGGAATGATGGCTCTCAACTCATCGAAGGAATACCGCTTACCAGAATGGGAGATGATTCGGCTCTGTTGCCCGGTTCCTTTGTGGTAGCACCCTGCTAATCGCATCACCCTAGATGGATTTTTGAGACTGCGATCTCCATCGGCAAAATTCAGCAGGTCAATCTGAAGGATTCGCCAGCATTCAGGCTCAATCGGCTCTGAGAACACCCAATAGGAGTGAATCGACTTTCCGCCTGTGTCTATCTGGATGGTCGGTTCTGGCAGTCCTAACGCTTCCCAGAGCTTAATCTGTTCTGCTTTCAGTAGGTTGTCATGTTCATAAAAGATGGCAGTGCAAGCGGTAATGTCCTTATCGCTCTGTCCCCCTTTGTTGACGACGACATAGCATCCCATCCCTTGAGATTGGAGCTTTTCTATCTCATCCCAAGGAAGGTGAGGAAACTTGCAATCTATGCTGCGACCTCCTCCCTTTCCAGTAGGACAGAAGAATCGTAGATGAATCGCATCACCAGCTTTGCAGTCTAACGCCTCAAGATGGGCAATTACCTGATCACAGTCAACTTGAGACTTAAGAGACTTAATGCTAGAATTAGGACGAAAAGATTTCTTGCTTGAAGAGTGGACAGGGTGCCCAAAACCCTGCCCACTTCTATTTTTTGCATCCATTAGCTTGCCTTCCTTCCCCGCTTCGGTTGATTGGAAGGTAAAGCCTTTAGATAAGCTTCGATCGTCCTCTGATGGGCTGTTGGGTTGTTCCGATTCACGCCCCAATCTGCTATCAGAAACGGATTGTAGCGAATTACTCGACTATTCCAGACATGGTAGTGAAGTCCTTCAATCAGGGTTGAACCGTCCTGCAACCTATATTTTTTAAGGGTTTCAGGACTTATCCCTAAGATGTCGGAAGCTTCATGCTTATTCACAAGCCTGATACCTAGCCCCTGCTGGGGATTTAGGTAGGCTGCGTTAGTAGATGCAGACAAATTGGTTGCTGCACGGGTTGAAAAAAGCAGATTTTCGTTCATAATTTTAGGACGATGGTCCTCCGTAATACGGGAATAAGGATTGTCAGAATCTGCAAACGGGTAAGGGTCGTAAGCTTGACCGTTTAGCAGGTTGAAAATCAAACAGCCCCTTTGTAGACCTAGCTGGTAACTAGGACTCTGCAAGGGGGCTTTTAAGTGAGAAAAAAGACAGTAGATTGAGATGCATCCCTATTAGGAAAAATCCAATAAGGGAATTTTAGCTCAACTTTTATAGATCGATCTCATTAATTCAATTTTTTTGTCTCATTTTAGACAGCTTCACCTTAAAAATTGGGAAATGTGCCATTATCAGGTTCTGACACACTATCTATAGCGCATCTATTGAGACTGCCCAGTCTCAATAAAATTAATTTGAATCCAGTGAAAATTAAGTATCATTTCTCCTAAGAAATGACCACTAATACAAATAGGCTTTATTGACGATCTCCAGGGTAAAAGCGATCTTAATTGCTTAGATAACAGAGGATTCAATTAATCAACAGGTCTAAGACTCAACAGCTTTAGGAAATCTGCGTAGTGCTTCTGGATCATTTCCACAGAAGTATCACACCATTCAGCGATTACTGTTTCTGGTATTAATTTGAGAATCTGAATTGTAATAAAGGTGTCTCGACATGAATAGGGTGTTGTATCCGGTTTTATAGGATCTACAATTCGATTCCAGGCATTGTTGCAGAAATTGTTGTAATTAATGGCTTTCCCTTTAGGAGAGGGAAAGACGAGAGCCTCAGGATCAGGATTTTCCGGTCGGATAGACTGCAATAGAGAGCGCAACTTTTGGGAACAAGGAAATCGTCTATTCTTATTGTTCTTAGAACCTTTGACTCGAATGGGCTTCCCATTTCCAGATGTTGTGATAGAGCCTTCAAAGAAGACAAACCCACTATCTTCTGATATGTTTTTCCACTGCAATCCGATCGCTTCAGAAGGTCTACACCCGGTTAAAAATAGAAATTCAACAAAGGGGGCATAGTGTTCATACCCTATCCCTGTTACACCACGACCATTCCAGTTACCTTTATGAGCTTTGAAAGCCTGAATGATTTG
This sequence comes from Scytolyngbya sp. HA4215-MV1, assembly GCA_019359045.1. Classification (GTDB taxonomy): domain Bacteria; phylum Cyanobacteriota; class Cyanobacteriia; order Leptolyngbyales; family Leptolyngbyaceae; genus Scytolyngbya. Next base: position 217,525 of record JAHHIA010000013.1, on the reverse strand, counting down.
TTCCCTCTCGTCCTCTGTAAATGAGTTGGGGTTTGGCTCAAGTTGGTAACGATATCGGGGCATTTCATTTGCCATGCCCTCGTAAGGATTCTGCTCAATCAGCTTATGCTTAACTCCCCACCTACATGCAGCATTTAGCTGCATCAATGCCCGCTTAGTCTGGTGAAGAGTGGTTACTTTCTCTAGTGCTGCTTTGACCTTAAGCGCATCTAGCAAAGGAATATCACCAAGTCGAGCAAACAACCTGGTAAAACTCTCATGGTAAAGCTGTGTAGTTGGCTTCAGGCTTGATGCTTTGTACTGGGTGTAAGCTTCCCAGAGATCTTTTAGCTTTGGGGTAACTTTTGGGGTAATGTCCGGTTGCTGTGTCTTCAGAACCGACTGAGGTTTGTACTTCTCTAATGTTGAGTCAAAATTCCCCGATACAAAGTCCAGTTCAATCTGACGTGCTTTTGCTTCTGCTGCTTTTCGGTTAATTGTGGTGTCAGGCAGTCCCAAACTGAGATAAAAGCGCTGTCCCTGCCAACTAAACACAAGTTGCAGCCGTCCATTAGATACTTTGATTTGGACAGTTCCCTTAGAAGCCTTTTGTTTTGAGGTGTTTGAGCTTTGCATTGCATTTTCTGGGGTAATCCTCTTACCCCAAATTTACCCCAAAAAAACGTCTAAACTACCCCAAATAGACCCAATTTTTAGAAACTTTGTACTATTTTCTCAACTTGCCCTAAAAGCTAGAACCCCTTGAAACTTAGGTGTTTCAAGGGGTTTTTATCAAAAGCGGGTAGCGAGAATCGAACTCGCATCAATAGCTTGGAAGGCTATGGTTTTACCACTAAACTATACCCGCAGAGCACGCTGCCAACTCGCATTGCTCAATTTTAGCAAAACTTCGCTTCAGCACAAATCAGAGTAACACATTTTAGCCGATCGTTGCGCGATTTTTAGCCCATTTAGAATTGGAGACAGGCGATCGCAGCCTACAACGGAGCAAGCGACAGATCTACATCGAGCAGCGTATCAACCGGTTGCCCATTCTGTTGGGCTGGCACAAAACTCATTTCCTGCAATAGCGTCTGCAACAGTTCCTTTGCTTCGCGATCGTACACCTCAGATTGACTACCTTGCAACACATCTACCGTTTGCGGTTTGCCATCCCGATCGATCAATACCCGCACAGTAATTTTTGATTTGAGGTTTAAACTGACTTCTGACGGATAGACCACATCAGGAAACGCCTTCGTTGCTGGAGTCAAAAAATTCGGGGTTGAGGCAGCCGACTGCACAGGGGTATCGGGCAGATCTCGCCCTCCATTGGCATTACGGACTTCCGTCACAACGAGACTGAGTCCTTTGCCTGATCCACGTTGGGAAGTGACAGGAATCGTAGGCATCCCGCCCCCTTGGGTTGGATCGCCCAATGGATTCCCCGCTGCGCCCCCAGAAGGGTTCGAGGGTAAACCGGGGTCGTTGCGATCGCCATTCTCCGACTGATTGCCAGAGCGACCTGGATTCCCCGCATTATCCGCATTGTCTACCTTGCCTGGATGATTGGATGGGGCATTGCGAGCTGCGCCTGCATTAGAAGCCGCAGCCCCCGAACGAGAGGATGGCGAATCGGAGCGCTTTGAGCGGGAGCGAACCCGCGAGGCAGCCGTCTGTGGATTTGGCAGTTGACGATCCAGCGATCGCTCAGTTGTCGCAGTGACTGAGGTGGGATCGGTCTGTTGCACTGAGCCGGGCGCAGTAGCGTCTGCTGGAGTAGCATTGCTCGTCAGGGGACGCGCCGATCTCGTGGCAGTTTGTGTTTGGGGCGCGATAGAAACAATTTCCACAGAAATCGGGGCAGGCGTAGAAAGATTAGTGGCTTTTCCCACCCACGATCGCAGTCCTAAAAATGTCAAGCCATGCAGCACGATCGAACTCGCAAACAAAGCAATCCACAAATTTGGCGGCTCGATGTGCCGTCGTTGAACCTGGGAATCTATCTGTGCAGGTGAGGTTAGTTGCCCCATTTCAGTCCATCACTCGCCTTAAGTTAAGAATTCATCATTGAGAATTTGGTGCCTCATCATTGACTCGATCCTAGCTCAGTGGGTTTCCATTCGTTTTCGAGCCAGAGGATTTGTCGAATTGTTGCCATTTTCCTCAAGCGATCGGTGTTGACCCTGACTTATGCTAGAAATTGGATCTTATTAACGATAGAAAAACAAATCTCTGCATTAAGGCGGATACAGCCAAAAGCCAGGAGTGCAAGCTTATGAAGTTGCAAGATGTTTTGATGAAGAACAAAGCGCTAGCCCTGGCAGATGTTGCCAAGGATGCAGAACTGACCAAGCAAATCCAGATTCGACTGCGAGAATTGCAAATGCCGATCGGTGAACCCGATGGGCGCTTTGGTCCCATTACCAATGCAGCGTTTGTCCGGTTCGCTCAAGCTTTTAAGGAAGCTGGAACGGTGCTCAGCCCCACGATTGCCAAGCAACTAATCCAAGCGAGAACCATTCCCGGCATCAAAAACCCCCTCCTGGAATTGTTGTTACCCGAAAGAGTGGCGGGTTTAATTCCCAATGCGAGCTTGGGAGATGTGAAAAAGTATTTGCCAGAGGTGCTAAAAGCGCTGGACGAACACACCATTTTGGAGCGATTGACGCTGGTTGCCACACTCGGTACGATCGGCGTTGAAACGGGTGGCTTTCGTCCGATCAATGAGTTTGGCGGGACTGACTACTTTAAAGAACAGTATGAAGGGCGGAGTGATCTGGGCAATACGCAACCGGGGGATGGGGCGCGATATCATGGGCGCGGCTTTATCCAAATTACCGGACGAGCCAACTATCGAGAATATGGCAAACGCTTAAATGTTAAATTGGAAGAGAATCCCGAATTAGGGTTAGATGCCAAAATTGCTGCCCAAATCCTGGCACTCTATTTTGTCGATCGCGGTGTCAACAAAGCCGCCCAAAATCAGGATTGGGAGAAAGTTCGTCGCCTGGTGAATGGTGGGCTGAATGGCTGGGACGAATTTTCAGCGATTGTGGAAAAGGCACTCAAAGCTATTTAGGCATTAAAACAACCGAGACCTGCGAGGGTTTCAAACCCTCGCAGGTCTGAACCCATGCCACTCCGCAGAAAATAGTTCTGCTTCTGATGAATTTTGTGTTGAAGTTGTCTAACCCTGCAGGGGCGTGGCATTTGGACAAAGATTTCAGCTTAAGCAAGGATTTTGCACCCAATGCCGCGCCCCTACGCCGGATCAACACAAATTGAGTTAGAACCAGAAATTGTTGGAGGCTTTGCCCTAACGCTCTCTCAGCGCTTGTTGGTGAGCCACAGCGTTATCCCATCCGCGATCGCGGTTGCAAGCTTCTTTTGGGCTTGAGGATTGATAATCCACTCAAACTCATCCGGGTTAATCATAAACCCCAGTTCCAGTAACACCGATGGCGCAACTGTGGGACGAGTCAACGCCAGATTATCCCACAGCACTCCATAGGAAGAACGATGGAGCGTTTGCACCAGATAATTGTGCAAAAACACCGCCAAACTATGTGCCTGCGCATTGTACCAAAACGCTGCCACACCTTGGGTTTTGATGGCGTCTCCACTGTCTGGCAATGCATTGTAATGCAGGCTGAGGGCAAGCGTTGGTTCTAACTGATTGATCAACTTCACCCGATCTTGAGGCAACAGATCCTCATCGCCCTCGCGCGTGAGAGAAACGATCGCACCCCGCTGGATCAATTCTTCTTTTACCAACTTTGCTAGAACCAGCGTGGCATCTTTTTCAGGGTAGCCTGTCGGTCCCCGGGTTCCTGGGTCAGCCGCACTCCCATGCCCTGGATCGAGCAGGATTTTGACGCCTGCCAGCGGCTTTGATGCGGTGGGTTGGCTAGTGGTAGGAGGATGGCGCAAAGACAGAATCAGGCTGCTACCTGCATAGCGGAGCTTGTAGCCCCACTGCTGAGCCGATTTGAGGTTAAAGGTGTACTGAATTTGACCAGGAGCAATCTGCTGCCAGTCCAGACGAGCAATGACCGGGTCGTCGTCGAGATGGATGATATCGGTCTGAGCAGTGGTGTTGTAAAGAGTGAGCGTGAAACTGCGATCGCCCTGTTGCACACTGACGGGAACAGGCACCTGGAGCGGAAACACCACCTCTGTCCAGCCTGCAATCTGACGCGCATTAATACTGCGAATCAGCGATCGCGACGGGACTGAACTCTGAAAAATCCGGGTCTCTGCCCGTTTAATCCAAGCACCATACTCTAATCGTACCCATTCCCCTTCGTAGCCTGTCACTGTTGCCTGTGTCCCTTTCGGCAAGGGTGTTAGGCGCGAATAGTCAGTACTGGGTCCCGTGCGGGCAACGCCTGCTTCTGCCGTCACTTCTGCCACATCCCAGGGGGCGGCAGCGAGAATGGTGATTTTACCGCTCCCCACTTGAGTCACCGTTTTGCCATCGCGTGTGAGTTGAAAAACGGGTGTTCCCAAGATGCCTGGGGCGATCGCGCGCGTACAGCCCTGATAGCGTCCGGGAATCACGGTATTGGGCTGATTTTGTTGGGTGAGCACTGCCGCATTCTCCGGCAACTCAAACGCCTGAGATTGCAATGACAGTGGAATTACCTGATTCGCCAGCTTCACCGAAACAAAGGCGTTGGCAGGCGCGATCGCACCAAAACAAATCTCTTCATTGGGCAAGCGTCCCACATCCACTGCGGGGGTGAGCGAATCTTTGGCGAATCCTAAACCGGGCGGTAAGACGGGTACACTTGAAAGCCGCGTCACCCGAATCTGAATTTCCTGATCCCCATAGCGCAGAGTGAAAAGATTCTCTCCCAATTGCAGCGGAAAGCTGGGGGCAAAATGTCCAGCAGCATTGCGAGCGATCGGCTTGCCATTGATCAACACTTCTCCTTGTGGTGGCGCTGTGCCAATCAGAAAAATCCGGTTGGCAGTGGTTTCATGCTGCGCGGGTGGATATGCTACAAACAACGAGGGCGCTGCCCAAACCGGTGAGATCGCCACTATCCAACCCAAGCCAGCCAAGCCTAAAACTCGTCTCATATCATCTCGCAATCTACAGTAAGGTGGGCAAACGAAACTTAGCGAGATCGAAGTGGATGGGTCGATGATGCATTGAGCTATATAGTTTCCTTCTTTCAACCCGTTCACTCATTCCCGCCTTCTACCTCTCTCTCTCTCCCGTTTTTTTCCGTTCACCCAAGTAAGACGATCTTACTTATAGCAGGCATGTGAATGTCAGGTCTCATCATCACCCCTTCACCCCTTCACCTCTCCACCCCTTCTCAATACACCCACCCCATACCACTGACAACAAGCCCCTATGGCACAATGAACTGGAATCAGTTCAACTTTCCTGCTATAAGCGATTTATGAGTAAGTTTGTATTTGTCACGGGTGGGGTGGTTTCCAGCATTGGAAAAGGGATTGTCGCGGCGAGTTTGGGGCGGTTGTTGAAGTCACGCAATTATTCGGTCTCAATCTTGAAGTTGGACCCTTACATTAACGTTGATCCGGGGACGATGAGTCCTTTCCAGCATGGAGAGGTGTTTGTGACCGATGATGGGGCGGAGACTGACCTGGATTTGGGACACTATGAACGCTTTACCGACACGTCCATGTCTCGCTTGAATAGTGTAACTACGGGATCAATTTACCAGGCAGTGCTGAATAAGGAGCGCCGGGGCGACTATCAGGGGGGCACTGTGCAGGTGATTCCTCACATTACCAATGAAATTAAGGAACGGATTTTACGGGTTGCCCGCAATACCAATCCCGATGTAGTGATTATTGAGATTGGCGGCACCGTTGGGGATATTGAGTCGCTGCCATTTCTGGAAGCGATTCGCCAGTTTCGCAAAGAGGTGGGGCGGCAAAATGTGTTGTATTTGCATGTCACCCTAGTGCCGTGGATTCCTTCTGCCGGAGAAATGAAGACCAAGCCAACACAGCATTCGGTGAAGGAGTTGCGATCGATCGGGATTCAACCCGATATTCTGGTCTGTCGCTGCGATCGTCCCCTGAGCCATGGCTTGAAAGAAAAACTATCAGGCTTTTGCGATGTTCCAGCAGAGTGTGTCGTGACCTCTCAAGACGCTACCAGCATTTACGAAGTACCACTCAATCTAGAACGCGAAGGCTTGGCACATCAGGTACTGGAACTATTGCAATTGGAACAACGCCAGCCCGACTTGAGCCAATGGCGCAACCTGGTGGAACAAATGTTTCGTCCCACTCGCCAGGTGGAAATTGCGATCGTTGGCAAGTATGTGCGCTTGAGTGATGCCTATCTTTCGGTGGTCGAGGCGTTGCGTCATGCCGCGATCGCCATGGGCAGCAATCTCAATCTCCGTTGGGTCAACTCCGAAGAGATTGAAGCCCACGGTGCCGATCGCTATCTGCAAGGGGTCAACGGTATTGTGGTTCCCGGTGGGTTCGGCATTCGCGGTGTAGACGGCAAAATTGCTGCTATTACCTATGCCCGCACCCAAAAAATTCCTTTTTTGGGCTTGTGTTTGGGAATGCAATGTTCTGTCATCGACTGGGCACGCAATGTCGCCCACCTGGAAGATGCAAACAGTGCCGAGTTTGAGTCAGAGGCCCGCAACCCAGTCATTAACCTCTTACCCGAACAACAGGATGTGGTCGATCTGGGCGGCACCATGCGGTTGGGGGTTTATCCCTGTCGGTTAGCCCCCAATACGCTAGCATTCAAGCTGTATCAAGAAGAAGTGGTTTACGAACGGCATCGACATCGCTACGAATTCAACAACGCTTACCGGAGTTTATTTGTCGAAACGGGCTTTGTGATCAGTGGCACCTCTCCCGATGGGCGACTGGTCGAAATCATTGAGTTACCAGGACATCCTTTCTTTATCGCCACGCAATTTCATCCCGAGTTCAAGTCCCGCCCCAGTACTTCCCATCCTCTTTTTCAGGGCTTTGTGCAGGCAACCCTCGCCGGCATGGCGAAGTCTGCGGAGCCAACGAGCGTTTCCACCCACTCACAAGAGCCTAGTTTCTCTGAATCTGCCTCATCGCTGTTCTCTCCGGCTGAAGTGTCTTGAGCATAGAAATTTAAAGAGAAGAACGATCGACGCATCCCTTGACAATTGGAGGAGGTTGTGTGGCGCATTGGGTAAAGATCTCTTACGAACGGAACGCTTATATCCTTGACCTAGAGCGGGTTGCAGCCTTTTGTTGTTCCCCCAATGGCAAAATTACGTTTTCTTTACCTGATGGCAACACCACCCTCATCCTCACCCCCAGCGCCAATCCAGAAGCCTATCAGACGGTTCGGAATTATATTGAACACTCCCTCGGGCAGTCACTCAAGTAGCCCCCCATCTTCTTCACCTAAGGACAAATCTCTATGCAGCAACAGGGCGTAACCGTCTGGTTCACAGGTTTAAGTGGTGCCGGAAAAACCACGATTAGCACTGCCCTCTATCAAGCGCTTTTAGCTCAATCCTTCAAGGTTGAGATTTTGGATGGAGACACAGTCCGGCAACACTTGACCAAAGGGCTAGGCTTTAGTAAAGCCGATCGCGACGAGAATATTCGCCGCATTGGTTTTGTGGCTCAGTTGTTGACCCGGAATGGCGTGATTGTCCTTGTGTCAGCCATTTCTCCTTATCGAGAAATTCGAGAAGAGGTGCGATCGAAAATTGGCAATTTTGTCGAAGTGTATGTCAACGCCCCCCTTACAGTTTGCGAAAGCCGTGATGTCAAAGGGCTTTACCGTAAAGCGCGAGCGGGAGAAATTAAACACTTCACTGGAATTGATGATCCCTACGAAGTACCACCCAATGCCGAGGTAGAATGCAAAACCGATCAAGAAACCATCGAAGAAAGCGTGGCAAAAGTATTCACGTCCCTGCAGCAACTAGGTTATCTCAACCATTTGGTTTAAGTGAAAAGGCGCAATTACAGTAATTTTCGGGCGACTAGGCCACAGTTCAGTGGATAAGTGGATGAGTCGATGGGTTTGAGTGTGGCTCATGCCAATGAAAATGGCTGCGAATTAACAATGGACGAAGTATCGTGTGCCCATCATTAATCTGGTTGATGGGCACGGGCGATGCCCTTTGCCCATGCTACTTTTAAAGGATAAAAGCTTCAGCTTTACTGCAAATTAGAATTCAGTCCATCAAAGCATTATCATCTCATGCCAAATCGGGCATGCTAAACCAAGGGCGTTGCTGATTCCGGGTATGAATTTGGAGTTGTATAAATTGAAACTTCGCTCCAATTCATACTGCTATTCAGCAACATTCGCTAAACCAAGAGTCAGCGATTAAATAGCAATTAAATTAGGAGATTTCTAGCAAACAAATTACCTGCTGGCTTGGACTCCGCTCAGCTAGCTTTTGCCCTGAGCGAAGTCGAAGGGCAATGGCAGAGGGTAAAATCTTCTCTAGAAATCTACCTAGACCATTCGTAGTTTTAAGAAAATACGAAGTTGCCCGATCGGATCTAGAAAAGGGAAAAAGGCTGCTAAAGGACATCTTTCTCCCACATTGCACTAATGACTGGGGATCACTGTTTGTAGCAACCGTATTCTGAGAAGCAACCGTTATTTTTTAAACCACTACAATAACGGGTGGCATTGAGAACCCTGGCAAAAGCTTCTCGCGAGAGAAAGCCGTTGCCATGCTAAGCCGAAACATTGCACAGGTCGGTTTCCCATGACTTGTTGGAGGAAATATTGCGTGGGATACGAACAAGAGTTGCTGAAGAAGTTGATCCAAAGCAGTAGCGACTGTATCGCTGCCTTTGACCACCAATACCGTTACACGCTCTGGAACCTGGCAATGGAGAACATCTCTGGCTTGAGTCAAGCAGCGGTAATGGATCAAAACGCCTTTGACCTGTTCCCCATTTTGCAAAAGACTGGAGAAAGCCAGTACTATCACTTAGCCCTGCAAGGTCAGACCACTCTGATCGAAAATCGATTGTATCGCTTACCCAAAACTGGGCAGAAACGCTACTTTAATGTCCAATATTCTCCCATTCATGACGATGTTGGCGGGGTCGTAGGTGGGTTAGTGATTGCCCGTGATGTTACAGAACATAGGCAAATTGAAGCATTACTGCAAAAAAGCAAAGACCAGAACCAGGCATTGGTCAATGCAATTCCCGATCTGATCATTCGGATGGATCAGGATGGCACCTATCTCGATTTCAAACCTGCCAAAGACTTCAAAACGATTGCGCTAGACGACGATATGGTCGGGAAGCGCATTGATGAAGTCATGCCCGAAGCCTTAGCCAAGCAGCGCATGTTCTACGTGAAACAAGCATTGCTCACAGGAACCACCCAGATCTATGAATACTCCCTTATGATTCATGGCAAAGTGCACGAAGAAGAGGCGCGCATTGTTGCCAGTGGTGAGCATGAAGTCATCGCGATTATTCGGGATATTACCGATCGCAAACGCCACGAAAGCGATCGCAACCGGGCAGAAGCAGAGTTGCGACAGGCAAAAGCCGAGCTAGAAGCCAGAGTGCGAGAACGCACTGCCGAATTAGAACACATCAACCAACGACTACAAAATGAAATTACAGAACACAATCATGCCAGAATTGCGCTGCAAAACTATGCCGATACCATTACCGACCTGTATAACAACGCACCTTGTGGATATCATTCCCTGGATCAAAACGGTGTTTTCTTACAGATTAATGATATTGAACTGAATTGGCTGGGCTACCCGCGTGCAGCCATCATTGGCAAAAAACGCCTGACCGACTTTCTGACCCCTGCCAGCCAACAGTTCTTTCACAAAAATTTTGCCCAACTCAAGCGAAAGGGGTGGGTCAAAGATCTGGAGTATGAGCTAGTTCGCGCTGATGGAACCCTTCTGCCGGTGTTGTTGAACTCAACTGCGATTCGAGATGCCGAGAGCAACTTTGTCATGACCCGCACCAGTATGTTTGACATCACCCAACGCAAACAAGTCGAAGCCAATTTACAACAAAGTGAGCAGCGCTATCGTGCTATCGTCGAAGACCAAACCGAGTTAATTGCCCGTTTTCAGCTTGATGGGACACTGACCTTTGTTAATGGTGCGTACAGTCGTTACTTTGGCAATGAAGTCGATGGTTTAAAGAATTACTACCGTCCGATCGTCTGGGTTGAAGAATGCCAACAGATCGAACAGCAGCTGCAAACCCTCCATGCCGATCGCCCCGTCGCCCTGATCGAAAATCGGGTCATGGTGGATGGGCAAATCCGTTGGATGCAGTGGACTCATCGCGCCCTGTTTGATGACCAAGGTCACTTTATTGAGTTTCAAGCTGTCGGACGAGACATCAGCGATCATAAAAAAAGCGAAGAAGAAATCCAATTTCTTCAGGCAATGACCCAGGCAATTTTCGAATCAGAAGACTTCCAATCTGCATTGGGCATTGCATTGCAAAAAGTCGGGGAAGCCACCGGATGGAACTTTGGTGAAGCCTGGATCCCTAGAGCAGACGACAGCGTATTGGAATGTAGCTCCGCTTGGTATGGCAGTACACCCGGGCTAGAAAAGTTTAGAGCCGTCAGCGAGCAACTCACCTTCGATCGCGGCAGCGGATTGCCTGGACGGGTTTGGCAATCCCAACGCCCGGAATGGATGAAAGATGTTTCTGCCGAATCTCCCCAAGTCTATGTGCGGGCAGAATTTGCTAAAGCTGTAGGACTCAAAGCCGGATTGGGCATTCCCCTCATCGCCAATGGGGTTGTCCTGGCGATTCTGGTGTTCTACATGTTTGAAGCTCGTGACGAGGACGAACGATTGATTGAATTGATCTCAGCTTCTACTCAACTGGGACTAATTATTCAGCGCAAACGGGCAGAAGAGGAAGTTCGGCAAGCGTTAGACAAAGAGCGCGAACTTAATGAGCTTAAATCTCGCTTCATTGCAATGACCTCACACGAATTTCGTACACCTTTGAGCATCATTGCCTTTTCGAGCGGATTGCTCTCCCAATATGGAAATCGATGGACGGAAGAAAAAAGGAGCACTCATTTTCACAGAATCCAAACCGCGTTACAACGCATGACCCAGCTATTAGATGATGTGCTGTTTTTAGGCAAAGAAGCCAGCGGCAAGCTCGAATTGAAGCCTATGCTGATCCCCCTCAAAAAGTTTTGTTCTGAGCTGGTTGAAGAGATGCAACTGAGTGCTGGCAGTCGCTATCGGTTGACGCTGCAAATGCAGGAAGCCTGCTCAGAAGCCTATCTAGATGAAAAGTTACTGCGACAAATTCTGAATAATTTGCTCTCAAACGCGATCAAATATTCTCCTACTGGGGGAGAAATTTATTTGCAGCTTTTGTGTCAGGCAAACGAAGCCGTGTTTCAGATTCGCGATCGCGGCATTGGGATTCCTTTAGAAGATCAACCCCATCTATTCGAGTCTTTTCATCGTGCCAGCAACGCAGGTGTGATTCCCGGTTCTGGCTTGGGGTTGTCGATCGTCAAGCGATCTGTCGATCTGCATGGCGGACACATCACCCTAGCCAGCAAGGTTGGGGTCGGTACCACTTTCACGGTCACTCTACCGCTCAGACAACCCAACTCAAAGCTTACCTAAGACCAGCAGGGCAGAGAGTAGAGCTCCGGAACACTCGCCAGTTGGGAATTCGTTCAAATTAGCTATACAAAAATGTGAAACATTGCTTTAATAAATAGATTAAAAGCACCAACTAATTCGTTCTGAAGAAAAAATTAAAATCAGCGCTAAGAAAAAGCTCAATTCCATTTTTTTTTAGGGAAACCTAAGGCTTGAGCTTTGCTGGACTTCTTAGCAGAGATTGTTTATTTTTCCACCTCTTCATGTTGCATCTTTTGACACGTCTAAGTACACCTTCTCAAAAGGTGTTTCTATTTGAATAGATGGATTTTTGGTAAAGAATATACTCCTCCAGGGGTATATTTTGTCGTTTTTTGGAGTCGTATCAGACTCCAGAGTTGTGTGAACCCCCTGAAGACGATATGGCTGAAGTTGTATAGGGCTCCTAATGAGATTGCAAAAATGTTTTTTCGTGAATAAATATTTTGCAAGTCCCTCCTTCCTAGATAATTTGGACTACTAAGTAGACGGCTGTAATTCAATTGAAGCGGTGTTTGAGGGCTGTCGTCCCCAACCCCTTTTCTGTCAATTAATTAGGGCTACCTGCTGATCATTGGAACTGTTAGATGACTTCGAGCGAACAATGCAGCAAATTTTAGTCATTGAAGATGAAGAGGCGATTCGAGCCAACATTGCAGACCTACTCGAAGCGGAAAACTTTAAAGTACTCGCTGCCGAGAATGGACGAATTGGCGTAGAAATTGCTCAAAAACATATCCCTGACCTAATAATCTGTGACGTGCGAATGCCAGAGCTAGACGGGACAGGCGTCCTCAAGAGTCTGCGGGCTGATCCTTCCACAGCAACAATTCCCTTTATTTTCTTGACCGCGAGCGGAGAAAAAAGCGAGATGCGGCGGGGAATGGAACTGGGAGCCGATGATTACCTGGTCAAGCCCTGTTCTGTCAATGAGTTGCTTCAGGCGATCGCGACTCGCTTGACCAAACAATTGATTGTGAAACAGCTCCAGGAACAAATCCACGAATTACAGCAACTGAGTGCCCAAAAAGATGATTTTCTCAGTGAAGCCTCCCATGATTTGCGCGCACCGCTCGCAAATATGAAAATCGCGATTCAGTTACTCAAAGTGGTCAAAAACGAGGAGCAACGAGAACGCTATTTGAAATTGCTGGAATCGGAATGCGATCGTGAAACTGCCTTACTTAACGATTTGCTAGATTTACAACGACTCGAAGCAGATGCTTACCAAGTGGAGCAGCAACCGCTTAGCCTGGAAACCTGGATTCCCTATGTTTTAGAAGCTTTTGAGTCACGCACGCAAGAGCGCCAGCAAACTCTCAAGGTCCAAATTGAACCGGGTTGTCCTCCACTCATTTCTGATCCAAATAGCTTGGAGCGAGTCATCACAGAATTACTGAATAATGCCTGTAAATACACCCTTACGGGTGGTGACATTATCTTTCGAGTGAGTAAGCATTCAACGAATTGTCTGTTTGAGATTTGCAATCAAGGAGGCATTCCTGAAAAAGATTTGCCTCACATTTTTGAGCGATTTTATCGGGCTTCCAACACGCAAGTGACGCAGCAAAGTGGTACAGGTTTAGGATTAACGCTGGTGAAAAAACTGGTGGAACAGTTGACAGGCTCCATTCAGGTTGAAAGCCAAAACGGCTGGACGACTTTCACCATCCACCTTCCCCTAAAGCCTGACCCGTTCCCTCTTAAAGAACTGGTATGACTTGGCAACGAATTTGGGGTACTGTCCAACCAGGACACCAAGTTGCCTCTGGTAAAGCGCCCAATACCCAATATGCTGCTGGAACGATCGCCCTACAATTGCCCTTTTTTCGGGCATTGGGGCTAGATCTGACGCCCTTTTTTCAGGGCACTTTGAATGTTACCATCAGACCCTGTACTTATGTGATGCATTGTCCGGCCTATACTTTTCGCCAAGTGCAATGGACAACGCAACACCCACCGGAAGATTTTTCATTTTCGTCCTGTTATGTCATTTTTCAAGAGCTGCGTTACCGGGGAATGGTTTATTACCCTCATCCAGAAACCAAAAAGACCCATTTTCAAGACCGTTCAACTCTAGAAATTCTGGCACCGCTGATCGCTGGAATTACCTACGGTGAGCGGCTGGAGTTGGCACTCAATCCAGCAGAGATTGCCATCAATGGGGTATTTCCCAGATCGTAATTGTCTTGCTGCCGCTGCCAGTGGCGATCGCTTGCCAGCCGGGACTGATAGCGAAGTAATTAATGGGATAGCTGTACCCAGTCAAGGTGTGGAGTAGCCTGCCTGTCGAGAGATTCCAGAATTTGAGGGTCTTGTCAGCACCACCACTGACCAACGTGTCGCCATCGGGACTAATCACCAGGGCATTAACATAATTCGTATGTCCGGTGAGGGTGCGAACTTCCTGACCTGTGCCGACATCCCAGACACGGATGGTTTTGTCCGCACTACCACTGGCAAGGGTACGCCCATCGGAACTGATGACGATCGCGTTGACAAATCCGGTATGCCCTAGTAAAGTACGAATTTCTTTGCCCGTTGGCACATCCCACAGTTTGATCGTTTTGTCGGCACCGCCACTGGCAAGAATTTGACCATCAGAAGTGAATGCGAGGGCATTAATAAAGCCAGTGTGTCCCTGTAAGGTATGTAGAGGCTGACCTGTAGTCAAATTCCACAATTTAACGATGCGATCGGCACCACCACTAGCAAGAACTTGTCCATCTGTACTCATTGCCAGCACATTGACAAAGTTGTTGTGCCCGCTGAGGATATGCAATGTTTTTCCGGTTGTCACATTCCAAATCCGGATGGTTTTATCGGCACTGGCACTGGCGAGAATTTCTCCATCTGGGCTAATGGCGAGGGCATTGACAAAACTGGTGTGCCCTCCCAGCGTACGTAGAACCACGCCTTTGGCAAGATCCCAAATTTTAATGGTTTTATCAGCACTAGCGCTAATTAAGGTTTCACCATCGGGGCTAAAAACCAACGCATTGACAAAGCTGGTGTGCCCATCTAGCGGCTTGAGCAGGGCAAGTCTTTCCTGATGATCGCTGCGCAGGATAGCTGGGCGAATTTGCCAGAGGGTGTATCCGCCGACCACCAGAGACAGGGTGATCGCACCCATGGTCAGCCAGCGCCAACGCGGCACTACCAGAGGTTTGACGATCGCTTCCTGAATGCGGGTAATGGCAACTGCACCTGGATATGTGGAGGCAGCCGAGGTTTCTGATGCTTTTTGCAAGCGAGCGATCGTCGCTAAAATTTCCTGCGTGCTGGTGGGACGATCGGTGGCGCGGTAAGCGATTAATTTATCAATGAAATCTGCCAATTTTGAGGAGATTTGGGGCGCATGCATGCGCCAGTGCATCTCATCGGTCATGGAGTCGTAAATGCTGATGTCGTTCAGTTGTTTACCTGTGAGCAAATAGACAAAAGTCCGCCCCAACGCATAGAAATCGGACTGGGGTAACGCCTGCCCCATCTCCTGCTCTGGCGGTGTATAGCCCGCCGAACTGATACGGGTAATATTGCCCGTTCCACCGCTAACCTGTGCCAGATAGGTATAGGTCATCTCCCGGGCTGCGCCAAAGTCAATCAGCACCAGTTGCCCACTGGGGCGGATCATGATGTTTTGGGGCTTGATATCTCGGTGGAAATAACTTTTTTGATGAACCAGGTGCAAGATTTCTGCCAGTTGGCGTAACCAGTCGATCGCCTGCTGTTCTCCAACCGGATGTCCCCCCTGTTGCTTCATCCATTGCATCAAGTTAGGACCATCAATTTTTTCCATAATCAGACAATGCAGCGGTTCCACTTCATCTCTGGGAAAAAACTGAAAGTAGCCATCCGGCTCTACTTGGGGAATGCCAGGATGATGGAGTTGTTGCAAAACTACAGCTTCTCGCTGAAACAACTCCACCACTTTGAGGTTGGCATTGTGGCTCTCTTTAAGCACTTTTAGGATTTTTGGGGTGCTGCGTTCGTAGGCTTCATAAACTTTGCCAAAACCGCTAGTGTCGCTGAGCAGCCGCATCACCCGATAGCGATTCTGCAAAACCAAATCGGACCCGCAACTTTGGCAGAAGCGGGTATTGTCGTTTCCCGGGTGATCGGGTTGAAGACAGTATGGATTGATGCAGAGACTCATGGTAGCTGCAAGGTAAATGCTCCCATGCTCATTGTCTATCAGTTCCTGGCGATCGGATCGCAGGGTTTCGCCAATTCAGTTACGATACTTGGGGTTTTCACGATCGCTTAAAGAAAATTTAAGTTTTCTCTTCAATTGGAGTCAGGAGTCAGGAGTCAGGAGTCGCGTCGCGTGCTGCTGGCGGCGAAAATCTGCTGTCTTATTGCAAGATGAAGAAAGCTTAATGCTGTATTTAGTGGGGAGTAAGGTGAACGCGATCGATATTCTGATTCTTTCTAATGGTCCTGGCGAACTGGCAACCTGGGTCAAACCTGTGGTGCAAGAGCTGAGACGGCAACTGGGCGATGACCGAGATCGTGTACGGATCTCGATTGTGCTGTCTCCTTGTCCCCATGCCAGCGGACGCGAAGCCACGATCGCGCGCAGCTATCCGGAAATCGATCGAGTGCAAGCTGCTGACCATTTTTTCCCGTTTCTGCTTTGGGGTAAAACCTCAGGAAACTGGGATTGGTGGGAACGCGGCATTGTGATTTTTTTGGGAGGGGATCAGTTCTATCCGGCAATCATTGGCAAACGCTTGGGCTACCGTACGCTGGTTTATGCCGAATGGGAAGCCCGCTGGCATGGCTGGATTGATCACTTTGCCGTAATGCGTCCCGAAATCGCGACTCGTGCGAAGCCGCAATCTGCTCACAAGTTCACCGTGGTAGGTGATTTGATAGCAGAAGTAGGACGGGGAGGCGGTGAAGGAAATGGCGGAGATGGAGAAGCGTCTGGATTGAAAGCGGGACGATCGCGAGCGGAGGCTCCGCTGCTAGCCTTCCTGCCAGGTTCCAAGCCCAGCAAACTGGCTCAGGGAGTGCCCTTTATGCTGGCGATCGCCGAACTCATTCATGTAGCCCATCCCGAAAGCCATTTTGTCATCCCGGTTGCCCCGGCGTTGCCCTTGGAAACGCTGGCGCGCTTTGCCGATCGGCACCACAATCCCATCCTGTCAGATCTGGGCAATATCACCGCCGAACTGGTTGTCTCTCCTAACGCTGATCAACCTGCCTATCTTAAAACCAGCCATGGGGTCAAAATCGACCTCTATACCCAGTCGCCTGCGTATGATTTGTTGACTCAATGCCAGCTTTGCATCACCACCGTTGGAGCCAATACTGCTGAACTGGGTGCCCTAGCGATTCCGATGATTGTTTTGCTGCCTATTCAACGATTAGATGCAGTGCCATTAGACGGAATCAGTGGACTGTTCACTCGCTTACCTGGCATCAATACCCTGGTCATCCAGCTCCTATATTGGTGGGCGAAGCGACAGAATCGCTTTTTCGCCTGGCCTAACCTCTGGGCAAATGCCGCGATCGTCCCAGAACTGGTCGGGCACCTCAGTCCCCAACAAGTTGCCGACCTTGCCCTCGACCTGCTCAATCATCCCAGCAAGTTGCAGCAAATGCGCGATCGTCTGCGTCAAGTGCGTGGTGAGTCGGGGGCAGCGGTGAAGTTGGTTAGGCTGGTGCGGGAATTGGTGGGTGAGGGAGGGGAGGGGGGGACGGGGTGAAGAGGTTGGCAAGGGTTATAAAGTACCATCATTCTTTACCATGCTTCTGCTTTACCCTTCGGCTCCTCTCCTTCTTCACCTCTCTATCCCTTCATTTTTCTCCTTCGAAACCTCTTTCCTTCGAAACCTCTCTCCTTCTTCACTTCTCTCCTTCTTGACCTCTTCACTCCCGCGCCTGCCCGTCTCTGCGGCCCAGTTCATAAACGCCACAGCCTATGCAGGCAAGAATACCAACACTGATTGACCAACTCCGTCCCAGGCTGATTTCGAGTAGGTAGTTGCAGAGTGCCCCGATGATCAGGAAGGGGATGATGCTTAAAAGGGAGGCATAGAAGGCATTTTGGGATTCTCTGGCGGGGCGAGTGCGTTCAAATTCTTCGGCAGAGGTGTAGAGCGATCGCTCGGCAAAGTTGAACCAGCGGCTCAGTTGTTCTGCCACCCATTCGGTGGTGGGAAAAAAGCCCAAGTACAGCGCCAGTGACCACAGGCAGGTGCCCGCGATCGCGACCTTATCAATCACAAGATTGAATGGCAGAAACTCATTCAGCATGGCGAACTCCTTGATCGATGCGGGTAGCCTTGGCTCAATCCATCGTTAATCACTTTGTGTAAGCATCTTAACGAAAGATTAACCATTTAGAAATAGTCCAAGGCTAACGCACCCACTTGCGAAGCTTCAAGCGTGATTCCCAATCTCCAGCCTAAACTGCACCCGCCTCAACTGGTTTTCCGGTCAAGCTAAACGGGCGGACTTCCGTAATCCGCACCGGCACAAGTTGCCCTTTGAGGGTGTGAATGTCACCTGTAAAGAAGGTCAAGCGGTTGCCACGGGTGCGCCCCATCACCTGAGTAGGATCTTTGGGGTTTTGGTCTTCGACCAACACTTCTTCAATCCGTCCCTGGTAGCGTTGGGATCGCTCAGCAGCTTTGGTAGAAACCAGGTGGTTGAGGCGTTGCAAACGATCGCTTTTCACCTCTTCCGAAAGCTGTTTTTCCCAAAGCGCTGCGGGGGTGCCGGGACGAGGAGAATAGGCAGCGGTGTTTAATTGGTCAAAACCAATGTCCTCCACCAATTTCAGCGTATTTTCAAATTGGGCTTCGGTTTCGCCTGGGAAGCCGACGATCGCATCGGCACTGATAGCAGCATCGGGCAGATAGCGACGAATGGTGTCGATAATGCGGCGATATTTTTCTTGGGTGTAACCGCGTGCCATCGCCTTCAGCAGATCGTTATCTCCTGACTGAAAGGGAATATGGAAATGTTCGCAAACTTTGGGTAATTCGGCGCAAGTTCGGATCAGCCGTTCGGTAAAGTAGCGAGGATGACTGGTGGCAAACCGCAACCGCTCCACCCCAGGGACATCATGCACAAAGGTGAGTAAATCCGTGAAGGTGTGCTGGTGACGACCTTCGGCGGTGCTGCCTGGCAGATCGCGCCCGTAAGCGTCAATATTTTGCCCCAGCAAGGTAATTTCTTTGTAGCCTTGTTGCCCCAACTCTTCCATTTCAGCGCGGATCGCCTCTGGGGTGCGGGATTGCTCCACTCCCCGCACATTGGGCACGACACAATAGGTACACCGCTCATTGCAACCATAGATCACATTTACCCAGGCAGTGATGGTACTGTCTCGCCGGGGTTTGGTGATGTCTTCAACAATGTGGATGGGCTCGGTCGCGACGACTTGATTACCGTTGAAGACTTGTTCTAGTAGATCTTTTAAGCCATTAGCATGTTGGGGACCCATGACCAGATCCAGTTCGGGCACGCGCCGTAATAGGGCTTCGCCTTCTTGTTGGGCGACGCACCCTGCCACGATCAGAGTCAAATCGGGCTGTTCGTGTTTTCGTTTTGCCTGCCGACCCAGGTAAGAATAGACTTTTTGTTCAGCATTGTCCCGAATGGTACAGGTGTTGTAGAGGATCAGGTCTGCCTGTTCGGGTTCTTCTGCCCACTCAAATCCCATGGTTTCCAGGATGCCTGCCATTCGCTCGGAGTCGGCTTTGTTCATCTGACAACCGAAGGTCGTGATGTGGTAGCGGCGCTGGGAAACAGTCATGTCGGATGAGTCAGTAAGAGTAATGATTCGGATCGAACTTTTATTCTAAGGGGTTTCGTTAGGGTTCTGGGTGAGTGAGTGCAAAGACGTTGGTATGTTTGAATGATCTTGCACGATCGTCCAAACACGGTACAACTACACTGGCTACAGGTCTCGTTCATCTAACCCATGCTGATTTCCGCCCTCCATCAACGACTGATAACAACCCAGACCAAATTAAGCAGTCCTATGCTTCAGGTCTGGTTAGGTCTCAGTCTTAGCTTCTCCATTCTATTTGCCTGGTTAGCACTCCAACAAGCGTTGAGTGGGCAGTATGTGGTGCAGGACGATGCCCGCCAGCACGTGTTTTGGATGCAGCGATTTCAAGATCCTGACCTCTTTCCCCATGACTTGATTGCCAATTATTTTCAGTCGGTTGCCCCGATCGGCTACACCACAATTTATCGCAGCATGGCAGTGCTGGGGATCGATCCCTTGTTCTTAAACAAGCTGTTACCCATGGGCTTGGGGTTGTTGACTACGGGCTACTGTTTTGGGCTGACCCTGGAAATTTTGCCCGTGCCCTTCGCAGGGTTTATTTCCTCTCTACTCTTAAACCAAAATCTCTGGATGAAAGATGATTTGGTTTCTGCCACTCCCAGAGCCTTTCTCTATCCTTTATTTCTGGCATTTTTGTATTATTTGTTGCGCCGATCGTTGCTCCCCTGTTTAGCTGCGATCGCTCTCACGGGCTTTTTTTATCCACAGTATGTGTTTGTGGAAGCAGGCATCCTGATATTGCGGTTAGGGCATTGGCAGAGAGGCAAATGGCAGTGGTCTGCTGAACAGCAGGACTATCACTTTTGCTTTTTGGGACTGGCGATCGCCGGGTTTGTCCTGTTGCCCTTTGCGCTGGGAGCCTCCGAGTTTGGGCCCGCCATTACCGCGAGAGAAGCGAAACAATTGCCAGAATTCTTGCGGCGAGGAAGGAGTAGCTTTTTTGTCGATGATCCGTTGGATTACTGGATTTTGGGCAGGCGCAGTGGGTTGCTGCCCGGATCGCTCTTCGCCCCGCTTACCCTCTGGATTGGACTCTGTTTGCCGGGGTTATTCAGGTTTGCGGCTCAGTTCCCGTTGGTCAACCAGATCCGAAACCAGCGCCTTCTCCTCCAAATGCTGTTGAGTGCAATTGCCCTATTTTTTGCTGCCCATGCGCTCCTGTTTCGGCTGCATCTTCCCAGTCGCTATACCGGACATAGCTTCAACATTGTCATTTCCCTATCGGCGGGAATCGTTCTTACCCTGTTCATTGACGGTGGATTGCGATGGGCAAAAGACTTACCCCGTGCTCGTTGGAAATCGGCGATCGCGCTGGGATTGACAGGACTGGTGAGTGCTGTCCTGATTTTTTACCCCACATTTGTGCCACAGTTTCCCCTGACGGCTTACCAAACTGGTCAATTTCCAGCCCTCTATCAATTCTTTGCCCAGCAACCCAAAAATATTCGGATTGCGTCTCTTGCTGACGAAGTAGGCAATTTGCCCACCTTTGCGCAGCGCTCGGTATTGGTAGCCAATGAGTACGCAATTCCCTATCACATTGGCTACTATCGCCAGTTTCGGCGGCGGGTACTGGACTTGATTCAAGCCCAGTACAGTCCTAATTTGAATACGCTTAAACAATTGATTGCCCAATACCAGATTAACTTTTGGCTCCTTGATCCCAGGCAGCTATCCGCCGAAGCGTTGGCAAAAAACCGCTGGCTCCGCCAATTTCAACCTGTCACGGATCGGGCGGTGGCTGATTTGCAGGCTGGCCGAGTCCCCGCCTTGCAACGAGCCATCGCACCCTGTACTGTCTTCAAAGCTGAACCTTTGCAGGTGCTTGCCACCGATTGCATTATCAAACTGTTAGAGCCAAAGTTCTCTGGAAGTTAATGCGCACTTTTCACGATCGCTTCTATACTGATACCCATTGAAAGGATGTCCGATGGCTGGAAGCCCTGCAGATTGCAATGGGTTTTGACCAACCACGATCCAATCAAAACTGAATCGTTTTGTATTCAGCGTTTTTTGGGGTACAACAGTATTAGAAGATCTGATTTCTGGAGTCTTCGTACTGCACGGGAACAAGGCTAGGTTGTTATGTCATTTGCTGTTAAGCCAAAATTGGGTCGCCGCAAAGGTTCGGGAGAAAGAACCAATCAACCCATTCCTTTTGTTCACAGAACCACGGTCATTGCCGACAAACACATCGCCGATCACCAGCGTGCTCAGCAGCGACGAGGATCTGTTCCTGATCCCAGAAAAATGGGGACTAGACCCAGAGTCGGTGCGATCGATCGACCAGTTTCGCTCCCGACGGTTGGGTATGCGCCGCCCCAGTCCCAGCACCCATCCCTGCGGGTTGTCTCAGCCCAATCCCACGCTTCCGTTTCGCGGCTACCTCGACCCAAAGCATTCCCCGTCTGGCTCCGGCTTTTGATTAAACTGCAACGTGGATCTTTGTTGGTGGCGTTTATTCTGGTGATTGGGGCGCTGGCTGCTTATGGTAGAACGGTGTATCTGCAACAGTTGTGGAGTCACGAATACGGGGAATTGGAAAAGTTGCAGCGATCGGAGAGAGAACTGACGGCTGCGATCGAAGCGTTGAAAAACCATAGTGCTGCCCAGGCAGGGCTACCGGGAAATAATCTGGTGGCGCAAAGTCCAGGTAACACTATCTTTTTGCCCCCTGCCCCCTTGCGTCGCTTACCCAGCCTCCATTCTACTCAGTCTGCCGAGCCAACCCCCGAACCTGCGGCCCCGATCGGATATTAAGCCTTCCCAAGACAAGGGTTCAAAAGTTTGCCCTGTCAATTCTCCCAGATCGCGATTGTCCCATCCCAGCTCCCCGTTACCAGAGTCTGACCGTCTGCACTAAAGGCGATCGCAGAGACCAGACCGCCGTGCCCTACTAAGGTTTCCAATTCTTTGCCCGATCGGGCATTCCAAAATTTCACGGTATCTCCCCCACTCACCAAAATTTTGCTATCTGGACTGAAAGCACAGGTGCCAACTCGCCCCAGGTGCCCTGTGAGCATTCGCTTTTCCTTGCGGGTACTCCAGCTCCAAAGCTTGATCGTGCCATCCCAACTGCTACTGGCGATCGTTTTGCCATCAGGACTCAACACCACCGCCGAAACCAGTTGAGTATGCCCTGATAAAGTACGCAGTTCGCTTTGGGTTTCGAGATCCCACAGTTTGAGCGTGGTGTCAGCACTACCACTCAGCAGCGTCTTGCTATCAGCGCTAAACACCAGGCTCTCCACCCGTCCGGTATGCCCGGCAAGGGTCATCATTTCTTGTCCAGTCTCGACATCCCACAGCTTAATGGCATCGTGCAGGCTACTGCTGGCAGCGGTTTTGCCATCCGGGCTAAAGGCGATCGCTAGCACCGTATCGGTATGCAAAGCCAACACCCCCAATCGTTGCCCGGTCTGTAGGTGCCAGAGCCGAATCGTTTTATCAAAACTGCCACTGGCAAGTAACGAACCTCGGGGACTCAGGGCGATCGTCTGCACGACATCAAAATGTCCCACCAACTTACGCAGGGGTTGACCTGTGGGCAATTCCCACACATGGATGGCGTTGCCGCTGCTGCCTGCCAGAAATTTGCCATCGGCAGTCAGGGCGATCGCCTGCACTTTACCCAACCCCGACAACCGCTGCACGCAGCGCCAGGATTGGGCTTTGGCGCGAGCAGGATGTTTTTTGGTTTGCGGGACAGGTACTAAACTGGATCGAGGGGCTGGTGGCTTGAGTTTAGACTTTACCGTTTCTGGCGGGCGCTGACTGAGGGTAAAGCTCGGTTTGGGCGCAGGCTTGCCTAACCCGATCGGACGCGCCATCTGAACTGCTTGGGGGAGGGGCAAAGCAACTGCGATCGCCGCAGGAGACTTTTTTAAGTGCTGCAAATGCTGCAAGACCTCGGTAGCAGACTGGTAACGCCGACTGGTCGCCTGTTCGACCAATTTATCCAGCACTTGCGCCAGCGCTTCACTCACCGGATTGTTTGCCAAATAGCGCCGCCAGACCCACTGATCCTGGGCTGTATCAAACAGGTCAAAGGGAGAGACCCCAGTCAGCAAATGCAGACAGGTCACGCCCAGGCTATAGAGGTCGCTGGCAAAGGTTGCCTTGCCTCGGGTTTGCTCAGGAGCAACATATTCGGGACTGCCGATCGTCGTGCCTGTTCGCATCAAACCAGTCGAGGTTGTCCGCTTGGCTGCGCCAAAATCCACCAACACCAGTTGTTCTTCAATTGGGTTGGCAGATTGCTGCTGCTCAGAGCGTTGCCGTAACTCTTGCAAAAAGCGGTAGGCATCGGATACAACAAACTGTCGCTGAGAGAAACTCAGTTGGGAATATTGTGCCAACTGACTTGCCATTTGGCGCCACTGGCGCAGGTCGATGATGGTCGCGTCAGCAGGAGGATCGCCCCATTCTCGGGTAATCAGCTCACTAAATCGAGATTGGGCGATCGGGCTATCCTTAAACCCTTTTTCAGATTCTGCTGCCAGAAGTTGCAACAATCCCAACCAGGGAATCTTTGTTGCGGGCTTCTGCACTCTGGCAATCAGGTTTTCTGGCTTAATATCCCGATGAATCACCCGATGTGCATGAATGAACTCCAGCACTGGCAACAACTGATGCAGTAAGGTCTGAATTTCTGCCTCACGAAAAACCTGCGTCTGTAGACATTGCAACAGATTTTTGCCTTCAATAAATTCTTGGATGAGATATTGTCGTTGCTCCTGACTAAAGTGTGCCAATAACTCCGGAATTTGCGGGTGATGTCCCAATTCCTCCAGGCGCATCGCTTCCTGTTCAAACAGGGTGGCTGCTTTTACTAAGGCTTTGCCATTCTGGATATTTGGAAAAAACTGTTTGATCACGCAGTAGGGACGAGACGGCTTGTCTTCATCCACAGCCAAAAAAGTTCTACCAAATCCCCCTCGCCCCAGGATTTGCAAAGCCCGATAACGATCTTTTAAAAGCAGTTTGCCACCACAGTTTTGACAGAACTTGGCAGCCTCCGTATTATTGGGCTTTTGGCAATCGGGATTGAGACAATAGCTCATACTTGAGCAGCAACCGCAGCAGGCGTGAACAGATTTCCCTCTGGCAAATCTCTACTTTAGACTACCTAGCACGATTCAGATCTGGCTCAAGGCTGGAATCGGTAAATCTAACGATCAGAAGATTATGGATCACAGACTCAATAGACACTGCCGAATTCGACTGTCCGGGCTTAGCAGTTGGCGCGTAGAGTTTGCCTCGATCTCAGGCATTTTTGCCCCGTGCTAAGCCCCCACGTCAACTGATTGGATTGTATTTGCATCTCTCATTGACTGAAAAATCTTTCTGTCGTAGGTTGAATGATCATGGCGCTTGCGTTCCGCAGGTTGACCTAACGCCCCAGGGGTTACGCTTCGCTAATCTATCCTACGATTTTTGGGGTTTCAGAAATTCTGTCAATCAGTCAGAGTTGCACCTCAAATGGGACGTTTTTTTCACAGGTTCTCAATCCATGGAACGTAGTAAAACAAAAACCAGAGTTTGGGTGGTAGAACAAGGAGAGCGGCGATCGCGCTCTGACTATCTGGCAACTGAGGAACCGTTGGAAATTCGGCTGACCAACCCCCAACGATCGATCGCGGTCACCATGCGAACACCAGGAGCCGATTTTGAACTGACAGCCGGGTTTCTCTACACCGAAGGAGTGATCCAGCAACGTCAAGATATTTGCCAGATGCGCCATTGCGTTGATCCCCAAGTGGATGGTACCCAGCGTTACAACATCGTCAACGTCACGTTGCGAGAGGGCTTGAATCCCAATCTTGCCTCGCTAGAACGCCATTTCTACACGACCAGTGCTTGTGGCGTTTGCGGTAAGGCAAGTCTAGAGGCGCTGCAATTGCGGGGCTGTGCGGTCTTGCCTGCCACACTGTTGATTGATGCAAACATTCTGTATCAATTGCCAGAAAAGCTGAGAGCCGCACAAGGGATATTTCGTTTGACCGGGGGACTGCATGCCGCTGCTTTGTTCGATCGTCAGGGAACGCTGCTCTCGCTTCAGGAAGATGTGGGGCGACACAACGCACTGGATAAGTTGATTGGCGCAGCGTTGCTCAGTGAGCAATTACCGTTCGACGATCTCATTGTCGTGGTGAGTGGTCGATCGAGTTTTGAAATTCTGCAAAAATGTTTGATGGCCAGAGTTGCGATTGTTTGCGCCATTTCAGCTCCGAGCAGTTTAGCAGTGGCGATCGCTCAGGAATTTAACATCACCCTGGTAGGCTTTTTGCGCGGCGATCGTTGCAATGTTTATGCTGGCGTCGATCGTATCCAGGGCTATAGTCCCGCTTGCTGAAGAAAGCGTTCGATTTGTGCGTCCTTGCGCTCAATCAGCGTCAACATGCAAGAGATACTTTCAGCTTGTTGTTTGGCAATCTCCGCTTGCTATTTTTGTTCTCGGATATCTAGCTTGATTTCAAAGAGTCCTTCGGTCACGCGCCCAATTTGATCCAAGAGTTCTTCAATTTTGTGGTTGGTTCGTCTGGATTCTTGCACCAATTGTCTGGATTCTTGTGCCAGTTGTCTGGATTCCTGTGCCAGTTGTGCCATGATATGTGACACCTGGGTCAAAATCGTCTGAACTGTGGATTCAAATTCTTGGGTCATCGTGAAGTTTGTAGGCGCGGTGGTCAATATCCCAACACCGAACCCGAACGCTGAGCAGTGCTGACTTGACGAAATCCCACACCATCTGTAGCCAATTCGTAATAGGATGGCTGTTTAGCAGCACTGAAAAAAGCCAGGTTTATGAACGCAGTTGACGATAAAAAAGTAGTTAAAGAATATTTTAATGCCACCGGGTTCGATCGTTGGCGACGGATTTATGGCGACGGCGAAGTCAACAAAGTCCAACTGGATATTCGTCAAGGGCATCAGCAAACTGTTGATACGGTGATCGGCTGGCTAAAGGCAGATAGCAACCTGACAGGCTTAACCATTTGCGATGCGGGGTGTGGAGTCGGCAGTCTCAGCATTCCTCTGGCAGAAGCAGGCGCAAAAGTTTACGCCAGCGATATTTCTGAAAAGATGGTCGGTGAAGCCAAGGAACGGGCTGAAGCACTGGGGTTAAACGGCAATCCGACATTCGCCGTACAAGATTTGGAAGGGTTGAGCGATCGTCACCATACCGTTATTTGCTTGGACGTATTAATCCATTACCCGCAAGACAAAGCCGCTGAGATGATTAATCACCTCAGTTCGCTGGCAGACTCTCGCCTGATCCTCAGCTTTGCCCCCAAAACCTTTTTCTACAGCACTTTAAAGAAAATTGGTGATTTCTTTCCAGGTCCCAGCAAAGCGACTCGTGCGTATCTGCATCGCGAAGCAGATGTAGTGGCAATCCTCACTGCCGCAGGTTGGAAGATTGAACGCAACGACCTGACCAAAACCCGTTTCTACTTCTCCCGCATTTTGGAAGCTGTGCGTTAAGCGATCAGTCGGCTAAAATCACGGTAGCGTTTGCGACATGGGTTGACAATGAAGCTGATTCGACGAATTGCCACTGGGTTACTGTTGTTATTCGGTTTACCCATTTCTATCTATGGCTCAATTGCCTTGATGGATCGCAATCTTGCACCCAAGGATCGAGAAGGGACTTTGGCTGCAATTATTATTTTCGGCTTGCCAGCCACGGCTCTAGGGAGCTGGTTGGCTTGGGGGCTATATGCCCAAAGTCAACAGGAAAAAGCAGCGCAAGCGCAAGAACGGCGAGAGCAGCTTCAAGCGACTTTCTATCAACTCCTTCAAGAAAATGACGGTGAGATCTCGTTACTGCGATTAGCAGCAGCAACTGGGATATCGGGTGAGGAAGCTAAAGTTTTTCTCGATGAAAGAGCCAAGGAGTTTAGTGCTGACTTTGGCGTCAGCGATCGCGGTGACATCTTCTACCGCTTTCCCCTTTAACCCCTGCTCATGCTCTACTTGACACGTCCTTAAGAGGATTGATTTTGCCTCGGTAGTGACCTCATTCCCAGCCAAGAGGCTGGGAATGAGTTGAAACGGCTCAAGCTTGCGTCTGGTTTTGCAAGTACGCTTCCAGCACTTCGGCTGCCAGTTGAGAAATCGGCTTGCCTTGCGCAGATGCCGTTTGCTGTAAGCGAGTATACAGATCCGGACGTAGGCTCAGGCGACGACGGTTTTTGTCAGAAGCCGATTTGGCAGTTGCGACTTTGCCATTGCCGTTGTCGATCGCCGCCGCATGACCATTAACCGCCAATTCACCGGGTTGATATGTGGCAACAAACTGGCGAATTGCCGCAAGACCGAGGCGATCACAAAAATCACCAAAGCTTTCACTGGGTTTGCGAGACTGCTTGAAATAGACAAAAATCGGTTCCAACTCGGCTTCTAGCTTGTCGATATGCAGCTTTTCGAGATAGGGCTGCGACAATCGTGTCTGGTTTGGCGCCGCCCCCAACCAAATTTGGTAGAGATCGGGACCATTGCCGACAAATCCCAGTTCTGCCAGGTAGGGACGTGCGCAACCATTCGGGCAGCCCGTCATACGAATGATAAAGTGCTCATCCGGCAAACCGACTTTTACCAACAAAGCCCGAATCCGTTCCAGAATGCTGGGAATCACGCGCTCTGACTCAGTGGTTGCCAAGCCGCAGGTGGGCAAAGCGGGACACGCCATAGCATAGCGTTCCAGCGTATCAATCTCGTGTTCACCTTTAATGCCACAACGAGTCAAAATCTGTTGAATTTCTGTTTTGTGTTGGGGGGCAATGTCATAGAATAAAACGTTCTGACTGGGAGTCAACAACATTGGCAAGTTGAATTTCTCGACAATCTCTCGCAACGCAGTTTTCAGTTGCAGCGAACCTTCATCTTTGATGCGACCATTTTGAATCGAGAGCCCTACAAACCAATTGCCATCACCCTGCTCATGCCAGCCGAGAAAGTCCAGATATTTGAATTCTGGCAGCGTTTTGAAAGGCTGTAGCGTTTTGCCAAAATATTCTTCGACCTTGGCAATGAACTTCTCAACTCCCCAATCTTCGATCAGGTATTTCATGCGGGCATGGCGCCGATCGCTACGATCGCCATAATCGCGTTGAGTCGCGACGATCGCCTTCACGACATCGTAGACATCGTCCTTATCCACATAGCCAATGGGATCTGCCAGGCGGGGAAAGGTTTCTGCTTTATTGTGGGTGCGTCCCAGTCCGCCCCCTGCCAGCACATTGAACCCTTCCAGTTCTCCCTTGCTATTGGTGATCACCACCAGGCTGAGATCCTGGGAATACAAATCGACCGAGTTATCGCCGGGCACCGTAACACAGCACTTGAACTTGCGCGGCATGTAATGGGTGCCGTAGATTGGCTCTTCCGAATCAGGTACGATCGTGTCATTGCCATTGCGCTGGCGGGCTGCCACCACTTCTGGGTGCTCCTCAGCCGAAATAGCTTTTTCACCATCCAGCCAAATTTCGTAATAGGCGCCGGTTTGGGGCGTCAACAGGTCAGCAATGCGGTTGGCATAGTCCAGCGCATATTCATAGTCTGGGCGGTTGCGATAGGGCGCAGGCGGTGCCATGACGTTGCGATTTAGGTCGCCGCAGGCTCCCAGCGTTGATCCCATATTTTGGACGATCGCCGCGATCGCTGCCTTCAAATTTTTCTTCAGAATACCGTGGAGCTGAAACCCTTGGCGGGTGGTGGCCCTCAACGTGTGATTGCCATACTGATCCGACAAGCGATCGAGCGTGAGATACAGCACTGGCGGAATAAACCCACCAGGGCTACGAGTCCGCAGCATAAACTGATAATCTTTCTCTTGCCCCTTCACTCGATGATCGCGATTGTCTTGCTGATAAGAACCATGAAATTTGAGGATTTGAATCGCATCCTCGCTAAAGCGGTTCGTGTCTAACAGCAGTTCGCTAGCAACGGATTCACGTAAAAAATGACTATGTTCTTTGAGTCCCTCAACTTTGGAGGGCTTACGGAGAGGCGAGGTGGAAGTGGGAGAGTTAACCATTGGCACTGCTGCGAGGGGAATGCGTTACAAGATTACTAGAGACAGAAAATAAGAGCCTGAAACAGACTCCTGATCCCCGATAATCCGGTCGGATTACTGATGAATTTTGATCGTATCATTGCTTCTTTCATTCAAGCGGGTTCTTAGGGATTTTTGAACAAGCTTGAAGAATCTCAACTTAAAAATTTCAGGATTTTGGTGATGTATGAACGTTTCTACGGTGGTGCTGCCCCCTTTTTTGCTGTTGGACTCCTGGTTACAAACCTGGCTGTTGGAAGATATCGGTCGGGGCGATCGCACTACTCAAGGACTTTTTCCGACTGGAGCGCCCCCTGGTGAGGCACAATGGATTGTCAAAGAAGCGGGGATCATCGCAGGCTTGCCGATCTCAGCGCGAGTTTTTTCTCTGCTCAGTCCGGATGTGACTTTTACGACGCTGGTGGCAGAGGGCGCAACCTGCGATCGGGGTACTGTGATTGCAGCTCTCAGGGGTCCCTTAGATGCCTTGCTGATGGGCGAACGAGTGGCATTGAATCTGGCAATGCGACTGAGTGGTATTGCCTCCCTAACCCGTCAATATGGGGATCAGATTGCCGATTTGCCCACCCGCTTGACCGATACCCGCAAAACCACGCCCGGCTTAAGAGCCCTAGAAAAGTATGCTACCCAGGTGGGAGGCGCGGTGAACCATCGGGTCGGGTTGGATGATGCCGTGATGATTAAAGACAACCATATTGCTGCTGCCGGAGGGATTGAGCCAGCGATCGCGCAAATTCGCTCACGCATCCCCTATCCCTTGACGATCGAAGTGGAAACCGAAACCCTCGAACAAGTCGAAGCCGCTTTGCACCAGGGAGCCGACATCATTATGTTAGACAATATGTCGCTAACGATGATGAGACAAGCTGTAGCAATGATTCGCAAAACCAGCGATCGCATCAAAATCGAGGCTTCTGGCAACATCACTCTGGAAACGATTCGTTCTGTGGCTGAGACGGGTGTGGACTACATTTCCAGTAGTGCTCCCATTACCCGATCGACCTGGCTCGATCTCAGTATGAGAATGCTTTAATCCCATGATGAGATAGGTCGTGTTTCAAAGGTGTTGTTGGTATTTTTGAAAGTTTTGCTCAGCAAAGCTTTCAAAAATACCAACAACATGTCCACAACATAAACCCATGAGACATCAGGACGTAAGCCTTACATTTAGGACGCAAAGCCTTGCGTCTCTGCTTGTGGTGATTGTTCGTCAGAGTCTAAGGCCAGGCGTCCTTATTTTTTGGAAAGAAAATGTACCCAGAAGCTGCCATCGGGGATACAAACACTCTTGATCATGTTGTAAGAATAATGAACATACTGACCACTAAGATCGGTGCGATAGCCATAGGGCGTCCATTCCCCATAGGGGTCATGCACCAGAAATCCGGTGCTGTCATAGCCTGCAAATACCACGACGTGACCGAAGGTGGTGAAGTAACCATGGGTGACGATCGGTTTACCATCCGCTAGCCAATCTTTGACCTGATCGATCGTCGCGTCGCTGCGAAAGTCGTCTCGACAACCATAAGCTTCTACAACAACCGCTAAATCATGGGGATCATGGCGACTTAAGCCGTGATCTTGGGCATACCGATACAGTTCGTCCTCAAACTGCCCAGAACTAGTTTTCCGTTGAGCACCCAAAAATTGTAAACACATTGCCAAAGACGTGACATTACAAGATCCGGTTGGATTTTCCTCATTATCTAACTGCGATTTGTAAGGAATATTGAGTTTTACAGAGGGAATTCTTGGCTTCGGAACAATGACCTTGCCATCCTGTATGACCTGCACGTGTCCCCCAAAGGCATACCAGGTGTTAAACCCTTTGAATTTATCTTTTGCCAGTGAGATTTTGAGATGATCGCGCTCAATCAG
Organism: Scytolyngbya sp. HA4215-MV1; assembly: GCA_019359045.1. Classification (GTDB taxonomy): domain Bacteria; phylum Cyanobacteriota; class Cyanobacteriia; order Leptolyngbyales; family Leptolyngbyaceae; genus Scytolyngbya. Next base: position 186,132 of record JAHHIA010000013.1, on the reverse strand, counting down.
ATAAGAACTGATTTCCAATTCTTTCCCACGTTCAATCGGTTGTTTGAGGTCATCTGGCAAGTCAGTCGAGGCGATCGGCTTCCTTTTTAAGGTTGTGTTGGTAATCACTTTGAGGAACATTGGCATATTTGCATCCCTTTTTTAGTATTTGATCTTCTAAGATAATTTTAAGGCAGCAGTTCCTGGCACTTCCTGCGATCGGTCGCTCAGAGTGGCTAAACCCGATCAACGCTCTTATGTCAGTCACACCTGCGCCATTCACGATGTAAGATACAAGCTCGCTGTGGCAATTTTAGGTGGGTTGTGTGTCGAACCGATGAAAGCCATCTGGCAGTCAATGAGTCGGATGTTGCCAAAACATCAACCTTTGGTCTAGAACCGATCTCAAATGCTTCTGGATTTAATTCAAGCAGTAAAACTGAGACCCAAGAATGCTTTCAGTTCACCCCCATCAGACTTAAAATCAGTCAATGCTACTGTATAAAAGCACCAAAGCCAAGCTTTTATTGAGATTTATAACTGGTTATGAATTCGACGATCGCCCAACTCAAAATATGTCTTGCCCAGGCTCTTGTCGCAACATTTGGGGATGACTATGCTAATGTCGATCCGATTTTGGTGCCTGCCAGTAATCCCAAGTTTGGCGACTATCAGGCAAATGTTGCCATGTCGCTGACTAAGAAGGTGGGCAAACCCCCAAGAGCGATCGCCGAACAACTGGTGCAAAATCTCGATGTCTCTGATTTATGCCACCCTCCTACGATCGCAGGACCCGGTTTCATTAACCTCACCCTCAAACCCGAATATTTGCAAGCTGAACTCCAGGCAATGCAATTTGATCCTCGCTTGGGGGTTGCGCCTGTTGAGTCACCCCAACGGGTAATTGTCGATTATCCCAGCCCCAACATCGCCAAAGAGATGCATGTCGGGCATTTGCGCTCTGCCATCATTGGCGACTGCATCGCGCGAATTTTGGCATTTGTTGGACATGATGTGCAACGAATCAGCCATGTGGGCGACTGGGGCACGCCGTTCGGCATGTTGATCGCCCACTTGCGACTGTCTTATCCAGAAGCATTGACCAGTACAGAAAATCTGGATTTAGGCGATCTCTCTACTTTCTATCGACAGGCGAAGCAACGATTTGATGCCGATGCCGAGTTTCGTGAAGCGGCGCGGCTCTCGGTGGTGCAGTTGCAGGCGGGAGATGTGGAAACGCTGCGTGCCTGGAAGATCGTCTGCGAGCTTTCCAGTCGTTCCTACCGAGCGACGTATGACTTGATGGGAATTTTGAGCTTTATAGAACGAGGTGAATCGTTCTATAACCCTTTTTTGCCGGAAGTGGTAGCAGAGTTGCAGCAGTTGGGGTTACTGGTGGAAGATAGCGGCGCGCAGTGTGTGTTTTTGGAAGGGTTTACCAATAAAGATGGCAAGCCGCTGCCTTTGATTGTTAAGAAGACGGATGGCGGCTATAACTACGCAACGACTGATCTGGCAGCAATTCGTTATCGGGTGCAGGTCGATCGGGTGCAGCGGGTGATCTATCCCGTCGGTTCTGAACAAATTAATCACTTTATCCAAATTTTTCAGGTGGGGCGGCGGGCAGGCTGGATCACGGATGAGATGGAGTTTGTGCATACTCCATTTGGTCTGATTTTGGGAGATGATGGACAAAAACTAAAGACCCGGTCAGGAGATGCCGTTCCCCTCAAGGAATTGTTGGATGGAGCGATCGCCCATGCTCGTCAAGACCTGGAAAAGCGGTTGCAAGAGGAAGGGCGGCAGGAAAGCGCAGACTTTATTGACCATGTAGCTCAGGTGGTGGGCATTAGTGCGGTGAAGTATGCGGACTTGAGTCAAAACCGCACCAGTAACTATATCTTTAGCTATGGCAAGATGCTGGCGTTGCAGGGCAATACTGCACCCTACATGATTTATGCCTATGTACGCGTGCAGGGCATTAGTCGTAAGGGGCAGATTGATTTTGAGAATTTGGGCGCAGATGCCAAGATTGTGTTGCAAGAGGAGACGGAACTGGTGTTGGCAAAACATCTGCTGCAATTGGGTGAGGTGTTGGATCTGGTGACGCAAGATTTGTTGCCCAATCGACTCTGTCAGTACTTGTTTGAGTTGAGTCAGAAGTTCAATCAGTTTTACGATCGTTGTCCAGTGCTCCAGGCAGAGGAACCCGATCGCACGTCGCGGTTGATGTTATGTGATTTGACGGCACGCACGCTGAAGTTGGGCTTGTCGTTGTTGGGGATTCCGGTGTTGGAGCGAATGTAGAGACGATCGTTCGTTGCCGTAGTTGTTCTAGTGCCTCAGGTAAAGTAGCTAACAGCAATTGTTGCAGATTCCGATTCGTGACATTACCACAGGTTAACCATAAAATTTGAGGAGGTGTTTCCAGGCGACAGACCAAATCAATGAAGTCGCTATCTTTAGTCATAATCACGGCATTTTCGGCTTGTGCTACTTCAAAAATCTCGATGTCTTGAGCATCTCGAAGGGACAAGTCTCGTAGGGTAGACGCTTCTTAACCAAAAGTCGCTGATAACCAGTTCGCTAGTGTTGGAGGTAGTTGAGCATCAATCCAAATCTTCATGCCGTTAGTCTGGGGAAATCAGTACGGCGAGCTGCAAAGAGCAAACAAGCTTGGATATCTGCTAGTTCCAAATCGGGGAAGTCTTCTAAAATTTCATTAAAGCTAACGTTATCAGCCAACATTTCTAAAATATCAGTCACTCGAATTCGCATCCCTTGGATGCAAGGACGACCACCACACTGACCTTGTAAAAATAAATTTCCTAAAGAAAAGCTCGAAATGGCTGCTTCATAGTAGTTATTGTAGAGAAGTTGCTCAAGTTATTTTTACACGCTGCCTTGGTCGTTCGACTGCAATTTAACTATGAACCATACTTTTTAAATGCCACGCGGAGTTTGCCTTTATCCTTCGGCATCTGGCGTAATTTTTACCCCTAAGGCTGGCTACATGGCTCATATTACCGCTGGGAGAAGTAGGGGCGAGTATATCCGCATTGCTTGCTCCGTGGAGCAGATTTGAGACATACCTGAGTGCATTTCTCCCACGTACACACATAGAAGCTGCGATCTCGCCACACATACCTCTCTTGGTAAACGATGGGATGGTGGGATATGGATTCGCTTGGTACGACACACTCCACCATGAAGAAATATATGTAAATGACCAATACCTCTCGTACTAATTGGGCAGCCCTAGAGGCAATGGATGATGAAGGAATTGATTACTCCGATATCCCACCATTGACAGAGGAGTTTTTTGAGAAGGCTACTTTAAGAATTCCTGCGTCCTAAGCACAGGAGTTAGTCCAGATTGAGCCTGATGTGTTGAAGTGGTTCCAAGCTCAAGGTGGTGAATACAAAGCTTTAATCAACTCAATTTTGCGTCATTACATTGAAAGTCAAGGTGAACAGCCAGCAGTATAGCAATTCGCTTGGAACGGACTGACAAAAAATCTTGGTTTTGAATTCAAGGTTACTTACAGCCGCTCAAGCGAACTGTTATCTTGACTCTACGTAAAGGGTTGTACGGGTTCCAGGAAGTGATCGAGTTTATCCGAAGCATTAATCAACGAAATAGTCTGTGATAGGTAGCTGCTGTAAAAAATGCTGAACCTAAACGAGGCAATCGGAACAATAGCCGTTTTGTTCAAGCCTAGCAGTGGCTATCAATGTTATTCTTGCTCGGCGATGGTGAAATAGTCTGAATTCTGAATTGGGTCATCCCTAAGCAAGAAGTCAATGATGAAGTTAACGACGGAGAAATGGCGTTAGGGCAATGCCAAAAATAACTCTCCAACAGAAGAGTTGGTTGCTCTCAAGTTAATGGTGTCTCACCTCACGTCAAATCGATGTCGATCTAAGTTTTCCACTATTGGCTCAGTTTCAAGCAGGAACTAGTGCCTAAAATACAGCCTGAATAACATAACAAGGATGGACTCGAGGCATGAAATTATTATTGATTGGCGCATCTCAAGGGATAGGTTTTGAGCTTTTACAGCAGGCACTTCAAGCAGGGCATGAAGTTACATTGATTGCCCGCAATCCTGATCGCTTGGAAATCAGTCACGAACGTCTCAATGTTGTCAAGGGAGACATTCTCAACAAAAGCGTGCTTGAGCAAACCGTGAATGGGCAGGATGCAGTGTGTATTACTATTGGCATCAAACCGACGCGTAAACCCGTGTCCGTTTATTCGGAAGGCACAAAAACGGTGATCGAAGCGATGAAAAAATCGTCCTGTCGCCGACTCCTCTGTGTGACTGGTATTGGGGCGGGAGATAGTCGAGGTCACGGTGGCTTCTTTTACGACAAAATTATCAATCCGCTATTGCTCAAAACAGGTTACGAAGATAAAGATCGACAGGAAGCAATCGTCCGACAGTCAGAACTGGATTGGGAAATTATCCGCCCTGGGTTTTTGACCAACGGAGCACGCACTGGAAAGTATCGCATCCTGACCAATTTGAGTGGAGTGAAGGTGGGGAACATCTCTCGTGCTGATGTGGCTGACTTCATGTTACGTGAAGCCGCTGAAATGCGGTACAGCAAGCAAACTCCACTTTTGACATACTGATCGTTCGTCTTGATACAGGGTAACAATTTGTCTTACAAACCGAAAACCTGAAGAAATTGACCATGCTTCAAGAGCAAAGAGGGAGAAACCCCAAACATTCGTTTGAAGGTGCGAGTGAAATGGGCATGGTCTGCAAAGTTAGCTCGATGGGCAGCATCCGCTAAGGATACACCTGGAGTTAGCATTTCTCTTAAAGCGACTTTGATCCGAGTCCACAGAATGTAGGATGTGATCGGAATACCAATTTGCTCTGAAAATAAATGTCGTAAACGACTCTCAGATAAATCAACATGCTGTGCAATATTAATGACCTGGATGGTTTGGCTAATATTTTGGTTGATAAACTCGATCGCAGCGAGCGATCGCCCATCGAGTGAAACAACATTATTTTGTTCATCGTAGAGGCTATAAATGAGATCAAGAGGATCAAATTCGGTATTGAAAGCATTACAATAACGCCAATAGTTTATTGAGAAGTGATCAATCTCCTCAGCAGAAAAGATTTTGTCAATCAATGCAAACTTATCATTTGATAATTGCTGCTTTAGTATTCTGCCTTTTGTAGAGGTTGCATCAATGCTGATTACTAACACGGTTGCGTTTGCCGACTGACATGCATGAGGGATATCTGAATCAATCAAAAATCCTCGGATGTCCTCAAATTCTTGACAATCTAAGATTGCCTTATAAGGTTCGTCTAAACTGATAACAAGCTGAACTGCATGGTGATGATGGAGATTCACTCCAATGTTTTTAACCAGTATGGCTAAAATGTCTTCGGACCGAGTCATCAGTATTCGTTGATGTTGTAGAATTAGAGCTGTGCCCGATTCTATAACAGGTGAGTTACTATAGCAATCCCAAATCAGTTGTAAGAATCTAGAGGGGGCATGTAGGTCTAAAACCTGTTCCATGCTAGAAGAACTCAATGCCTTCATTCACTCTAATCCTGATGCGCGTGAACTCAAACGAGCCGTCGCCGTCCAGATGTTTTTCAAGGGCTATAAACACCGCGAGATTGGCGAGAGTTTAGGGGTGAGTTCTGGCTTCATTAGCAAATGGACTAGACGCTATGAGCAATCAGGGGTGTCAGGGTTGCGATTGGGATACCCTGGCTCTGTTGGGTATCTCGACAGTAGGCAACGCCAAGAGGTGATTGCCTGGTTGAAGCGCAAAAATTACTGGAATCTTCCGGAGTTACAACAGCACCTTGAGCAGGAGTATGAGGTCGTGTTTAACTCCAAGCAGAGTTACTACACCTTGTTTGAGGAGGCTGGCATTAGCTGGAAGAAGACGCAAAAGCGTAATCCCAAGGCAGACCCCGAATTGGTCGAGAAAAAAACAGGAGATTAGTGCCTGGTTGGAGGCTCATCAGGGTGAAATTCACTCTGGTTCGTTGGTCGTCTTGTTCGAGGATGAGTGTCATCTGTTGTGGGGAGAAGTTTGTGGGTATGTGTGTGGGAAAACGGATGAGCGCATTGAGGTTCCTATCACCAACGAACGGAGCAAGCAAACGTATGATGGAGCAGTGAATCTTCATACCCAACAATGCCTAATTCAAACGGCTGAAACGGGCAATTCTGAGCACACCATTGCCTTCGTGAAGTATCTAGTGGCTCAATATCCTGATAACCGAATTGCCTTGTTCTGGGATGGGGCCACTACCATCGATCTAAGGAAGTGAAGGCGCATTTAAAGTTGCTCGATCAAGGATTGGATAAATCCAACTGGAAAATTACCTGTATTCAGTTTGCCCCGAATGACCCCAAGCAGAATCCGATTGAGGATATTTGGTTACAGGCAAAACGATTTATTCGAGAGTACTATCACCTGTGTACATGATTCAATGTGGTTAAGTTTCTATTTGAGTTTGTCACACATTGTCAGATCTTTAATTTTCCCAAGCTTTTTACCTATGGCTGTTTCTCACAACTCATTTAGGACTGCTACAGTGTTGGACTGGCAATCCATTGTATGAACCTGTTGCTAAGAGACGGCAGTATAACAATCCCGTTGCACACTGACTGAATCAAGTTGGTTGATGAATCTGCAAGGTCGTAAGTGCACAACCCACCTATTCGTTAGCACCATCAACCATACTGCACTCACTATGTGCCTCCATTCAATCTATGCGGGTGTTCGAATGACCTAGCCGATCGGGACGACTAAGTTGACTGGGATGTCGTAGAAAACTCAGAGCTATTCATCTGGCAACAAAAAATCTTGCATTGTATAGCGGTAGTCACGATCATTAGGACGTTTCGAAGGCTGGAAGCAGCAAGGGGCTTAAGCCTCTTGTCCTAACCTGAATAACTATGGCTATAAGTTGGGTTTCGGCTCCGTTCAATGCATGGGCATAACGAGTGTTGAGCGTAGTCGAAACACGGTTTGAGGTTGGGACAAACATAGGTGGGTGAATATCTCTCGGTTAATCATTCAATGCATTCACAAAGAAAGCTAAACTGATTTATCCTCTATTCAGTGACTCTTGAATTGATTGAATTAATACTTCAAATTCAGATTGATGATGGACTTCTGAGTTGAGCGTATTCATATTCTTGAGAATACTCGTGAGTTCTGCGATCGTGTTGCGAATCTCAGTGTATTGATCAATTTCTTCGCGGAAGCCTTGCAAATTGGCAGCACCGACACTTCGCATTGCCTCATCCAATTCCTGGATTTGATCTTCCCAATGTTTAATGTATCGAATTCGTTCAACTGGGCGATAGATTTGGGCATCTGCCAGCACCACCGGAAAAATCCGGTGGTAAAACTGACCCTGTTTAGCAATTTGTACCAACTCAAACATGCAGTTGGGCGATTTGAGATACTTGTCACTAATCACCGCCACCACACATTTGCCTCGACCGATCCGTTCCATAAATGCCTGAATCAGTCCTTTGTAGCCCAGATCATGCCGATCGCGAACAATCATCATGCCCTGCTGACGAAAGGTTTGGTCTAGACGATCGACCAATGCCTCACTTTCTCCCCCCCAGGCATAAGACAGAAAAATTTCCTTTTCCAAATCCGGTTTGGGCAGATCCAGACGTGGCTCATTTTCTCGAGATTGTCTTTGCTGATAGCGTTCTTGTTCCGTAATCACGCCATCCAGTAAATATTGCACACTGACTCGTTCTTTTAGCCCTTCCGGAACAAACATCGTCTCACCAATTTCCTCCAGGTTTAGTAAATGAGTGTAATCAACCATAATTTTAGGCTGGTATGGTAGAGGCACCTTTTCCTGGATCTTCAAGCCTTTAATGCTGTTGTGAATCGCATTGAACTGAGATCGAATCATTGCCAGTAACTCACGGCGAGAATTAGGTGCCCCATTCACCCAAATGAACATGCGCCGATCTTCACGATCGGCTTTGATCAGAGCGCGGTTATGGCGATACTTCAACACAATGCCACTGCGCCACCAAGTACACTTTTCTGCCAGATGATGCATTCGCACAATGAAGCGTGAAATCACACTATTGGGTAGCACCTCATAGGCATATTGAAACGCGAGAGCATCGTCCCAATCCCCGGTTGCAGGTTCTTCTTTGGGCAACAGATCTGGGATCAAAAAGCGATCGCCCTTTCCCTCTTCCAGCAAAAAACACAACTCAAACCGTCGCATCATATCCACAATAAACAGTTGCTTGCTGGGCGGATAGCGAGGACTATCCAAAATGCGGTTGAGATGGGCACCATCTAAAATGCCGCGATATTCTGTAATCAGTAAATTATCATTCAGGATTTTGTAAACGCCATTGGTTACCCACTCCGGATTGAGCACTCCCATCTCTGCCAAACGCGGATCATCGCGAAAATTTAGCACGATGCCGAGGCGATGCAAAAGTTCAATCAGGGTGTTGCGGCTAAGGATATCGGTAATTTGCCATTGCTGACACAGATGTTCATAGTCGCTGTAAGGAATGTAGTCTTGCTGCATCTGTTCCAGGCAATTTTTCACCTCAAACCACGATTGAGGCAGCGGATCGTGAATATGCTCCAGATTGCTGATCGCTTGAATGAGTGTGTTCTTCAGGGTTTCTAGTCCTGCACCTGTTTCACAAGAAACCATCACAATCGCCTGCACATTGGCGTACTTCGTTTGTAATCCGCGTTGGTCAATATCAAGGGGATTCTGGTCAATTTTGTTACCCACAATGATGACCGGAGAATCTCCGCCATAGCTCTGGATCATCTTGAGCCAATATTCAATCCGGTTTTCGTCTTCGCCCAAACGAGCATCTAGAACTAGCAAGTAGAGCGATCGCTTGGTAAGAAAAAACTGGTGGGTAGCGTGCATAATCTCTTGCCCACCAAAATCCCAAATATTCAAGCGAATGGCTTGGTTATTAACAGCGACCCGCCAGTTTTGAATGTTGATACCTTCAGTCTTGCGTTCTTGAGGATCAAAGCGATTTTCGATCAGTCGCTTAATTAATGAGGTTTTGCCAACACTGCCCTGACCTACAATCAATACTTTGGCTTCGTTGAGAGACTGATCAGGATGAATTTGTAGCTGAAAATAGTAGTCCAAAATTTTGGCAGGTTCTCCCAGTTTGTACCAGCATTCCTCCAAAATTTCTGGTGGGATGGGGAGTGGATTGCCACGCAAATCTAGTTTTTGCAAATGATTCAGTCGTCTAATTTCCGTCGGCAAGGTGATCAATTGGTTATGGCTAAGATCCATCTCACTGAGATCGATGAGGTTACCAATTTCTGTCGGCAAAGCGGTTAGTTGGTTATCTCGCAGATCCAATTCGCTTAAGTAAGAAAGATTACCAATTTCACTCGGTAAAACAACCAATTGATTTGCCCGCAGATAGAGCCAACTGAGGCGCGCGAGACTGCCAATTTCAGGTGGTAATGAACGCAGTCGATTGGCACGCAGATAGAGCAAGCTTAGATGGGTCAGGTTGCCAATTTCCGGCGGCAATGCTGTTAGTTGATTGGCACTCAAATAAAGCCCTGTCAGATTTGTTAACCGACCGATCGCCACTGGCAGGTTGCTGAGTTGATTATGGCTCAAATCCAGCTCACTGAGGTTGCTTAGGTGTCCAATTGCACTCGGTAATGTGTTGATTTGATTGTGACTCAGATTTAAACCACTGAGGTTGATCAGCGTGCCGATTTCGGCAGGCAAGGTCGTAAGTTGGTTATGGCTGAGATCTAATCCACTCAGACTAATCAGGTGACTAATTTCGGCAGGTAGCGTCGTTAGTTGATTGTCACTTAGATCCAGTTTCCGGAGGTAGGTCAGTTTGCTAATTTCCGCTGGTAAATCAATTAAATCTTGACCGGAAAGATCCAGTGTTTCCGACTTATCTCTTGCAGCCTGTACGATAATTTGCAGTAATTCTTCATGGGTCATTGGGCACAGCTCATAGCGGAAAGAATGCGCGTCGAGTTGGTAGTGATACTGAAGCGGTTCTGTCCTAGAATGCGATCGTTGTCACCAATTTAACTTGGCAATTAACACTTGGGAGAAGCAATCTTAGAAATCTCACTTGATCGGTGTATTGACATTATTAGATCAGAATGCTCGCTATTCAGAACTGCCGATCGTGATGCTACCTAAATTCTTGATTTTGGCATCATCTGTAATGATCCAAATCTCGTAACTTCCCACCACATCCCCTTGAGCATCCAAATCTAAGGTACTGCTAGCCCCCTGATAATTAATGTCTTTGCCCTGGCGAATCAGGCTAAGCGCTTCACACACATCGGTCACGATCTGTCCCGGCGGGTTGGCAACCGTGCGAATCTGATCTTTGATGGCTGCACCGATCGTGGTTTTGGCGGATTCCGCTGCCAACGCCAACAGGGCTGCTGCATCCCAGGTGTTAGCTACAAAGAGTCCAGGTTCTCGCTGGTAGGCAGCTTTGTAGCGATCGCGAAACGCCGCAAAGGCAGGTCCACCCGCTGTGGGAGCCGTACCAATAATCCCCGCGGCAATATATTTGCCTTCGCGATTTTTGCCAGCCAGAGCAGCAATTTTGGGATTTTTGATGCCATCCGTTGCCAAAACTTTCGTTCTCTGGTTCAACAACCCCTGTTGGTACGCCGTTTTGAGGATCAAACTCCCGGTTTCTGGAAAGCTAATGAGCAATACTGCATCAGGATTACCGCGAAAAGCCGCTTGCACCTCTGATTCAAAAGTAGAACTCTGCGGTGCATAAAGAGCGGGCTTGGCTTTATTGAGCACTTTACCGCCCAAGGCTTCAAATGCCGGAATAAAACTGTTGAGCAAACCATTGCCATAATCATCATTAATAGTTAGCACTGAAACTGTTTGATATCCTTGTGCTTTCGCTAGCTCCGCCAATGCCTTGCTCTGAAACGTGTCCGGAGGTGTTGTACGGAACCAAAATCCCTGGAATTCTCCTTTTTTTGCCCGCTCGGTAAAGGTCGGACTGGTGCTGGCAGGCGACATCAACACCACCTGGTTGCGGACTGCAATGTCGATCGCCACTGCTGAAACCGCACTGGCAGACGCCCCCACCACCGCTGCTACACGATCAACCTCTGCTAGTTTCGTCATCGCCGCCGCCCCCGCTGCCGGTTCGGTTTGGTCATCCGCTGCAACTAACGCAATTGGTTGCCCCACCACCCCACCACAGCCGTTCACCGTCTTCACCATCAAGCTGGCAGCATCCTGCATTGAACCACCATACGCAGCCAGATCACCTGTGAGCGGCAACAAAGTACCCAACTTCAGGGCAGGGGGAGTTGGTGGCACATTCTGGCAAGCAGACAAAACCAACAGCACGCTGACGATGCCCAGAGAAGTGACTCGTCTGCTTAACCGAACATGACGCAACCCGATTTGCCCAGCGATATGAATTGCAAAAAAACGCGAAAAGCTAGACATAGTAATCACTTCAGGAAAAGCAGGAACATCGGAACTCTTTGCGATCCGCAAGAGTCATGGCAAAATAGGTAATCTGGGTAAATTGGCTTTGAACTGAACTTATCGATTCTATAGCAGTCCTTGATGATGCATGAGCAGGTTCTCAGTCATCAAGCCCCCTCCCAGCCAAAGCCACATTCGCTAAGTTGAGAGATCCAGAATTGACGGTTTAGGTGAACCCAGAGCACCTGAGTGAATCTAAAGAAGCAGGTCACGTTTTCTGAGAAAAAATGCCTGTTTGAAAAGAGTGCCCCTGCCCTTAAGATTGGAATTTTCATGCCTCATCGCAACACGATTTGGAATTCGTACCTCAGAATGAAGGGGCACGATCGTTGTTCACCTCGCCACTGAATCAGGGATCATTAAATTTGTCAGCTTCAGTGTATAAATGTTTTACCCTTTGTCCAACCCTAAAGTTTTTTCCCAGGAGCAGTTATGAAAGCGTTAACTCGCTGGAGTGCAATTTTAAGCTTCGCAATTGGTGGAGCCTTGGCTGTCCCCGTTTTGAATGGCAACCTGTCCGCATCGGCGTTGACTGAAGAGCAGGTCGTTCAAAAACTTCGGACTGTTCCTGTATTTACCATTGCTGTCCAGCAAAACAACCAGCAGGTACCACTGCCTTTGACCTACGAAGTCAAAAAGCCCCCTGCTAACCAAAACACTAGCACCCCCGCAACCACTGAGAAAGTTCCGGGTATTCGCTTTTTCTACAGCCAAACCGATGCACAGGCTTTCCTGGCAGACCTGAAGAAGAAAAACCCTTCACTGCCCAATACCGCCAAAATCATGCCTGTGCCACTCTCGCGAGTTTATCAACAAATTCAAGAGACTCGTAAGAAAAAGATCTCCTTGATTATTGATTTAGAACCCAGTAAGCAACAGGTGGAAGCAGCTGCGGCTCTATTGCGTCAACAAGGTCAACAGGTCGATCAAACCAAAATTGGCACCCCTCTTTTCCTGGCACTGGGCGGTAAAGATAAAGTGCCGATGCGGATTAAGCAAGACAATCAAGAAGTGATTCCGCTGTTCTTCAATAAGCAAGAATTGCAATCGGTGGTCGATCAGATCAAAAAAGACAAACCGGCTGAAGCAGGAACGATTGAGATTGTGCCGTTTTTGTCCCTAGAAACCATCATCTACGGCTGGACAAACGCTAGCGACGCTGAGTTTGACAAGCAGGTGCCGTTCTTCAAGGAATTGGCTCCATTGCTGGTACTGGTGCCTTCTCAAGATGCGTTGGACTATGCCCGATCTGTGTTGCCTCAGCAAGCTCCTGCTCCTGCCGGACAACAACAACCGAAGGCTCCCACAGGTTCCTCAGGTGCGTCCCAACTGACCCCTGCGAAGAAGTAAGCGCCAGATCGTGAAGGGGTACTTCATTCCCGGTTGGGATCTCTGGTGCTGGCGACAAGAAGCTCAGCAACAGGCGATCGCAGCCGGGATTTCGGCTGCCGAAGTTGACTGGCTACTGCGAGAGTTGGTAGGCATCGATCGCCTCTCCCTGCGGCTAGAATCTTTCAAAGATTTGCCTCAGATTGCCCTACCCTTTCCCCCATCCACCTTGGCAGTGCTCTGGCAGCAACGCACTCAAGCCCGAGTGCCCGTTCAGTATTTAACTGGGCGCGCCCCCTGGCGAAATTTTTCCCTAACCGTGTCGCCGGCAGTGCTAATTCCGCGTCCCGAAACTGAATGTCTGATTGATCGGGTACTGTCAACGATCACTCAGGCATCAAACCCTGCACTCTCTTGTGGACATTGGGCAGACTTGGGGACTGGCAGCGGTGCGATCGCCCTGGCACTAGCAAAAGCCTTGCCGCAAGCCACCCTTCATGCCATCGATCGCAGTGCCGCAGCCCTCGCGGTCGCTCAGCAAAACGCCGAGCAACTGGGGCTGGCTGCCCGTATCCAGTTTTATCAAGGCTCCTGGTTTGAGCCGATCGCGGCACTCCAGGGTCAGCTCAGCGGCATGGTCTCCAACCCGCCCTATATTCCCACAGCGGAGTTACCCACCTTGCAGCCGGAAGTCTTTCAGCATGAACCCCATCTGGCACTTGACGGCGGCACCGACGGACTGGACTGCATCCGCCATCTCATCACCACCGCTCCCCAGTTTTTGCAACCGGGTGGCATCTGGTTGATTGAAATGATGGCAGGGCAAGCCGCTGTAGTCCACCAATTACTCAATGACCAAGGTAGTTACGATCAAATAGAAATCTACCCAGACCTATCAGGGATTGATCGCTTTGCTCTAGCAAAACGCCGGTAGGGAAGATTTTGGATTTTAGTGTGTCTTGCTGAGGATCGAGGATTCAATAAAACCAACGATTTGGCAGTAGGAGCGTGGCATTTGGCAAGTCAATTCTGCAACCCTTGCTAGGATTTTTGCCTAAATGCCGCACCCTGACAACATGCTATCTAGTTTTAAGTTCTCTTCCTGATCTCGGCGAACCTTGGTCTACCTTTTCCTGCATCTTTATTCTTTTCTCTTATGGCTCAAGTTTCTCTCACAACTCTTATCGCAGATGCTCGATCGGGGCGTTTAGTTAGCTTTCCCACTGATACTGTGCCTGCCTTGGCAGTGCTGCCCGATCGAGCGGACCAACTGTTCATTACCAAACAACGAGATGGAAGCAAACCGCTGATTTTGATGGGAGCAACGTTGGAAACTCTTTGGGATTACGTAATGGGCAGTGAGCAGGAGCGACGGATCTGGCAGCAGGTGGCAACACGCTATTTACCGGGAGCACTGACGTTAGTGTTACCCGCCAGTTCTCTAGTGCCCAGGGTCATGAATCCCCAAGATCCCTCGACGATCGGGGTGCGGGTGCCTGATCATGCGATTGCCCAGGCAATTTTGCAAGAAACTGGACCGCTGGCAACCACCAGCGCCAACCTTTCTAGCCAGCCCACTTTACGCACAATGGCTGAAATCGCCGCCCAATTTCCTGATGTGTCTACTCTTTCCTCGCTAGAAACAGAAACAGTCCCTGGTTCAGAAGCAGCTAGTGGAATTCCATCTACCGTGATTCAGTGGAGTGGAGAGTCCTGGAAGGTGCTCAGGCAGGGCGCGATTTTATTTGACGCTGCGGTTGGTGTGTAGAGTCTGTTAAATCACCCCCCAGCGACTCAAAAGCAAGCTAGCATAGTTTTTTGCTAAAAAATGCCGCGATGATAGGAGTCTTATGAACCCAGAATGGTTGCTGGCAGGTTTGGGGTTGAGTGGACTATTCGGTTGGTGGTTAGGACAACGATCTCGACCACATCTGCCCGAGGCGACCGCCCCCGTCCTGGTGCCGCTCGTACCCAGCAGCGAACCATCAGCAAACGTTTTGGCAGAGCTACAGCGCACTCGGCTGGCTTATCAGATGGCATTGGAAATGAGCCAATTCAAGGCAGGCTTTTTGGCACGCACTTCTCACGAATTGCGGTCTCCACTCAATGGCATGATTGGAATGCACCAGCTCATTCTGTCTGATTTGTGCGATAGCCCCGAAGAAGAACGGGACTTCGTTGGGCAAGCACATAATTCGGCACTCAAGATGGTTAAGGTGTTGGATGAAATTATTGAGGTCGCCAAGTTGGAGCAAGGATCTCTGTCGTTAGAGATTCAACCCTTGCAACTCGCAAAAGTTTTGGACGAGGTCTACCGACGCACTTACCTTCAGGCAAAAAATCGCAATATTCGGTTTCAGGTTTCCTTGCCGGACCCAGATTTCTATATCCTGGCAGATCCTCGCTGGGTCAAACAGATTCTCATCAGCCTGATTGATGATGCGATCGTCTTAATGTCTGAAGGCGATATTCGCGTTTCTGTGCAGTTTGACTTAGCAGCAAGGTATGCAAATATCTATCTGGAGGACGATCGCCCCAAACAATATTGGCAAGAAGCGATCGATTTATTGCAGACGGTTGCAAAGCCCTCTTTTTCCCTGCCCAACAAGCTCACGGTCAAAGCTGTGCAGGCTGAGGCACAGTCACTTGGACGATCGTCTGGCATGACACTGCTCATGAACCAGACGCTTTTGGAGTTAATGAACGGGCAACTACAACTTTTGGCAGTTTCTTCAGACAATCCTGCCGCTTTGAACCAGTTGTTATGCTCGCTGCCCCTGGTGCCACCAGAAACTGAAGAATAATGCAGCTTATTGTCTCGATTGTGATGTGTGAGAACCGATGAGTGGCTTGCTCAGTCTGGCTTGGGCTGACGCAAGCGATCGCGAATCTTGGACAGTAATTGTTGGGTATTGATCGGCGCTCTAGGAGTTGGAATTTCTAAATTAGGCCATCCTGGCAAGTCAAAGCAAGGACATTCTGGCGGAGTCATGCCGACCATTTTTACTGGGACTGGCATTGAGCACCGTGAACAAGGCGTGATTTCCCAGGCAGGAGAGAGCAACTCAGCGATCGTTTGCGCCGTCCCTTCCAGATAACAATCCCCTGTATCGGCAGACTGAATTTGTTGCCAACAAGCATCAAACTCAGGACTATAGAAATTTCCTTGAATGACGGGTTGAGGCAACAACGCTGACTGCCCATTGTTCAGCACAATTTTTTTACCCAGTTGAAACCAATATGCCAAATACTGCTTGACTTGCTGTTCGGATGCCATGATTTTAATTGCTCTTCAATAAAGCTGAAACTGGGATGGGGAAACCTTCTGAAAGCAGATATTTGGGGAGAATAGAGACTTTCAAACCGGGGTTCAAGAGCAGGGAGGGTTCGTCGGTCAGCGCCCTAGTAACTCAGAGCTTATCTTATCGTTTGCTTTGCCTGTGCGTTGATCTCATAACACAAGCTACAGACTTGATCCTCATTCAACCGAATTAGTGCTCAGGTGCGTTCCTCAGAGGATGTATCCAGTGGGGTTCCTAACCTACTCAAGTTGAGTACGTGTCCGCCTGTAACTAAATAAACGGGATGGGCGATCGCACCGACTTGACGCACTAACTCACCCAGGCGATCGCGGAACAGTCTGCCCGCTGGATAGACAGGCACAACGCCCCATCCCACCTCTTCTGCTACTAAAATGACATCGCTCTGGGTTCGCTGGAGCGACGCAAGAAATTGTGCCAAGGTATTTGCCCAAGTCTCGTTATCTTGTTCCAGGATATTGGCTAACCAGGTACCGAGCGAATCTATCAACAGGCAGGTGTTGGCAGGCGTTGTGGTTAGGGTTGCCGAGAGCGCGATCGACTCTTGCAGGGTTTGCCAACTTTTGGGGCGGCGTTGACGGTGTTGTGCAATTCTTTGTTGCCATTCCGCATCAGCAGGATCACAGCTAGCTGTTGCTACATAGATTACTGATTTATGCGATCGGGCAGCTAAGATTTCTGCCCATTCACTTTTGCCCGATCGGGCAGCACCCGTCACTAAGATAATCGAGGAATCAGTCATCTGACACGAGCCTGGGGATAGATGAGAAAGCTATTGTTATCCTACGAGCACTCGTCCAATCCCGCAGCGTTTGGGGCTTTTTTCTCGATCCAGTAAAGTTGCCAATCGACAAAAGTCAGGATAAATTTCAGGCAAAATGTCTTATTTTCCCAAAATTAGATTACCCTGGTTCTACGATTTCCAAAAATCTGATTGAGGTTTCTGAGTTGGATTAAAGTGAGGAAATTGGAGGAGGCTATGAGTTTATTCAGTCTATTCTTTCAGAATGGTTTGGTCGATCACCCCCAAGAAAAGGTCTAATTCAAGGAGGGAATGCCCATCTAAATTTCATCCAGTCGGTAATCAGTATTTCCACCAGCCAGTTAATCATCAATTGCTGTTTAGCAAGGGTGGTTCGTTGATTAGAAAAATTGAGATTTTAGACCAATTTTGTTTTTGGGATTTAGTTGAGAGGCAATCATGAGGCAGGCATTGAAGCGGATTGAGGCAACGTTAGATCACCTGGAAAGTCAGGGCTTTGATGCTCAACACCTCAATTCGACGGTTCCTAAAACTAGTACCTTTCATCGAGCGGTTTCTCTCATTCCGCTGCTTCTAGATTCAGCAATTTCAGACAAAGCCCCGGTGCTCAAGTCCAGCCCACCCCTGCTAGAAGCAGCGCCGATCGCGCCAGCCATTCCTAGCTTTGCGGTGTCTCCTCGACCCGAACCCGTTCCCGTCAATCCCGAATGGGTACAACCCGACTCCGTCGCTTCAAGGCAGCCCCCTCTCCCCATGCTACCCAAACTGAAGCCGCTCAACTTTACCAGCCATCGGAATGGGGCAAATCCGGCTCTAGCGGTGAATCTGTTGCGGGAAATTGAGCAAGTTGTGGTGAGTTGGCAAGACGAATTGCAGCAGATTTTGCGACAAATTCAAGATCTCTATTTAGAAGGTCCCATTGTCGATGGCTGGCTAGAATCTCAACCGCAAGAGTCGGAAACGGATGTTTCCCCCTTACGCCATACAGAGGTGGAACGGTTGTTGCACTTTGTGGATGAGGTTTGCAATCCACAGACAAAGGGAGAAAAAGAGTCTGTGCGTACGGCTGGCTATCGGCTCTGTGGTCTTAACCCAGATGGGCAGTTGTGGTGTCGCGATTGTCCACCGGAGCAAGTCCCCAGCGTGAGTTTGGCGATCGCTCGCTATCATAAATTGCGACAGCTTTTGACTCGGAAACAAGAGCTAGAAACACGCCTCAGTCAACTCTCAGAAGCACTCATTGTCATGCACGGACATCTACATCAGTAAAAAAAATCGCAAAAATCTGAGCACCGATTTCAGGCGGAGGGTGAACCCCTTTGCGAAAGAGGCATGGTGTATCGTTCACCCCCCCAAAAGAGATACTGTTGGCGAGATTCCGACTCGATCTGGCTCATGTTTTCAATGACTAGCGAAAGCAGATTTTCATTTTTGATACCCGTAATTCCATTCTCAGTAAATTTACAGTCCGATTTAATTCAGATGAGATGGCAATTCGGTTGGGACTTTTGCGGTGAGAATCATGCACTCAAGCTCTGCTTTTTGAGAATTTGTAGTTTAAGACTCATTTTTCTAGATTAGAAACTTACTACCCCTTTTAATGAATTTTCTTCCGAGTGCGCTTGCCCTTTACGAAAATTACAAGAAAGATTAGATACACAAAAAAACAAATCTTGCCAGTGTTTTTGCCATTTGACTCATATATTTTATGAAAGTTCACTAGAACTATTAAGTGTCATTAATATCAGAAAATCTGAAAAGTTTTTCTCTTCGACTTGTTGTAAAGTACTCCTACATACAAGGGTGCACATTTCCTGCGTACAAGTACGTAAGTTTGGAATAATCTAACATGACAGCTATCGAATCAGTGAATAGATCGATCGGTGATATAGATTGATCTAGGATGCTAAGACTACGGAGCTCTGTCTAATGGCGTAATTTTGCTGTGGTTCCCTGGAGCTGTTCTAGATCTGTAGTCGCAAAGACTAGAAAAGCTGATTTTTTTGAAACTTGTTGATCTTTGAGCGCTCATACTGAATGGCATTAAGGCAATTGATCTGATGCCCAATTTGCCATGCTCATTTTGTGAAGGGCGTAACCCTTTCAGGAGTCATCCAATATTTATGGACACGATCAGGCTATCTACCAACCTATCTGTTTGGTCTTCTCAAGTGGTGTTTTCTTCTCTGGCTGGTCGCTTATTCAGTTCGCCTACCTTTCAATGGTTTGCATCTGCGTTCAACACTCCTGCGACTGTGCTCTTTATTGATTCCGCAGTTGTAAATTACTCAAGGCTGATTGAGGGGGTTGTTCCAGGGGTAGAGGTCTATGTTTTAGATACCGAAAAGGATGCGATCGCTCAAATTACCCAAGTTTTGCAAGGGCGTACAGGCATTACGAGTCTACACTTGGTTTCTCATGGGCAACCTGGCAATTTACTTTTGGGAAAATCTTGCCTCAATCTGGCTGCCCTACGTCAAAAGGCTGACCAAATCCGCACCTGGAGTAAAGCACTGACGGACAAGGCAGATATTCTTTTGTATGGCTGTCAGGTCGCTGAGGGGGCTGAAGGTCAAGCTTTTGTGCAACAACTGGCACAGCTAACTGGAGCCAATATTGCAGCGTCTCGTCATCTGATTGGCAATGTTGCTTTGGGGGGAAGTTGGAATCTGGAAACCCAAGTTGGGGCAATTACCAGTTCCCTGGTGTTTGACCCCTGGACGCTAGCAGAGTACGGGTTTACGCTTGCACCCCTGGTCGCTGAAAGTTTCCGAAATAATGATGTTAGCCAATTTACCTGGCTGTTTGGCAACAGTGGTGGGAGTGCCCAAGATCCCTTCCTTACTGCAAGGGTGGGTCCGCCTTCTGCACCGGGGGGGCTGCCGGGTCGATCGTCTTCACCCGCGATCGATACGAACGGGAATGGATTTCTGCGCCTGACCGATAATTCGACCAACCAGGGCGGATTTGTTATCTATAACCAACCGTTTACTGCGAGTGGGGGGTTGACGATTTCTTTTGAAATCTTCCAGTATGGCGGTACGGGCGCGGATGGCATTAGTTTCTTCCTGGTCGATGGCAATTCTAACCCAACGCAGGCGGGTCTTTCGGGCGGTGGCTTAGGGTATGTCGATATCGTTGGGGGCTATCTGGGGATCGGATTTGATGCCTTTGGTAACTTTTCGAGTCCTACACTGGGCGGGCAGACGTCGGTCTCTCGGGGAGGGCCTGGGAATCGCCCTGACTCGGTTGCGGTTCGGGGCGGGCAAGCAACGAACTATGGGTTTTTAACGGGTCAGCCTTTGTCCAGTGCGCTGGATGTGACTGCGGCAAATGGTGGCAATCGTACCAACTCTCGTCACCTGGTGCAGATTAATCTGACCCAAGCAGGGGCGCTGTCGGTGCAGATTGATCTCAACCAGGACAATGATTTTGCCGACGCAGGTGAGCAACCGATTACGAACTTTAACGTTGCCACAGTCAATGGAGCCTTACCGGCGACCTTCAAGTTAGGCTTTGCTGCTTCGACGGGGTCATCCACGAATATCCATGAAATTCGATCGCTGGATGTACAGAGTATT
The DNA here is from genome assembly GCA_019359045.1 of Scytolyngbya sp. HA4215-MV1. GTDB lineage: Bacteria > Cyanobacteriota > Cyanobacteriia > Leptolyngbyales > Leptolyngbyaceae > Scytolyngbya. The sequence continues at coordinate 165,608 of JAHHIA010000013.1, read as the reverse complement.
CTGCCTATTCTGGATTTTACAGCGCCTTCGATCACGGTGCCTGAGGCGATCGGCACTGCTACCACCACCGTACAACTCTCGAATGCAGTAGCTAGTAATGTCACCGTCCCCTTTACGCTCACAGGGACTGCTCAAAATGGGGTTGACTACACGGTTGGTACTGGCAACTTCGTGATTACGGCGGGTAGCACCACTGCAACAGCCAACTTCAACATCATTAACGATACGCTGGTTGAACCTAATGAAACGATCATTCTCACCTTGCAACCGTCTACGACAGCTGGGGTGGGCCTGAACAAGGTGCAAACCATCACCATTCTAGATGACGATGGTGGCGGTGGTGGTGGCGGTGGCGGCGGTGGGAATCCGTCAGCATTGCTCACTGCCATTCCCGATCTTCGAGTAGGTTGCGGTATCGACCAGACCTTTACCGTGACCTACAACTCTGCCAACAGTGTCAATTTTGCTAGCCTGGATAGTCAAGATATTCGGGTGACCGGCCCCCGAGGCTTTAATCAACTGGCAACACTCGTCAGCGTAACCCCTTCCGGCAACAACACAACCCTGACAGCCACCTATCGCTTTACCGCACCTGGCGGCACCTGGGGCATGAGTGATAATGGAACCTATGTTTTCAGTCTGGAAGCCAATCAGGTCAGCAATACAATTGGGGGCTTTGGCACAGCGGGGGCACTAGGCACACTGAAGGTGTTGATCAACGATATTAATGATTTCAATGGGGATGGTCTGGCAGATATTGTTTGGCGCAACTACGGCACCACTGGCGCAGAAGCTGGCAAGACCTATATCTGGACAATGGATGGACCTGTGCCCACTTCGACTGTAGCGCTGCCGTTTGACATCCTCAATCCTAACTGGGTGGTGGAAGGTACGGGAGACTTCAATGGGGATGGGATGGCAGATATTGTCTGGCGTAACTATGACACAACGGGGCCCGAAGCCGGAAAGGTTTACATCTGGTTAATGAACCGAACAACTCCCGTCGCCACCGTTGTATTACCGTTGGCTGTCACTAATCCCCTCTGGCGCATTGATGGCATCGGTGACTTTAATGGGGATTGCGAACTGGATATCCTCTGGCGCAATTACGAGAGTACTGGTCCCGAAGCCGGGATGGTCTCGATCTGGACGATGAATGGAGTGACGCCAACTTCAACCGTTGTCCTGCCACTTCGAGTCACTGATCCGAAGTGGGTGATTGAGTCGGTGGGAGATTATAACGGTGACGATTCCCCGGATATCCTCTGGCACTACTACGGCACAACGGGGCCACAAGTGGGTCAGGTGGTTTTCTGGACAATGAAGGGGACTACACCGACCTCTACAGTGGTCATGGCAAACAATGTCTTCGATACTAGTTGGGTAGTGGAAGCCTGTGGCGACTACAACAAAGATGGTATGAACGATATTGTTTGGCGTAACTACAGTACTGGTGTCAACTTAATCTGGTTTAACATCAATACGGTTGCAGTTGCCCAGCAAACGTTCCTTACTGTGACCTCGGCGCAATGGGATGTTGAAGATGTGATTGTGGAAGGGGCTGGGCAACCTCTAGATCCTCGCCGACGGTTTCCCGCTATCTAAAGGGATGCTTTAAAAGTCGTGGTGCGAGTAGCAACAGACACGATCGCTCTAAATCCCCCTTTTTAAGAGGGATTTCAGAATTTCTTCTTTGTTTCTAGCGCAGCGACGTGTTAACACGGGACGAGAGTAGATATTCTCTTGTCCCGAAGCATTACTGTGCAATGCCTGTGGGGGGTTCCAGCCTTGTGTTTGAGACAGGGCAGGGAATATCAAGCAATACTGGACTAGCGCAGCTCCTCGGCTTTTTAAAAAAGCCGGGGAGCTTAAAAATGTCATAGCCAAACCGCACCGTTAAAAAAACTTTAGAAAAATCTGAAAGCCCCGATCGGTTAAACTTCACAAGTTTAGACGCGAGAGAAGAGATTTCACTACCTCATTTCCACCAACTCACTAGGGATGTGCCCCTGAGGTAGTGAGGTGCTAAAAGTTACTTCGGTATAGCTGATGTAGCGGTTATTCATTCTCCAGTCGATGCGATCGTAGAACTTATGCCAGATGTTATCACCTGAATAATTGCCGTCGAACTGGGTACCGCACTCGACGTAAGTACTTCGTTGAGGTCGATAAACAGGTTCATGGGTCTACTCACACAAGGGATCGATTTCTCTACGTGAGTGTAACTTGACAGGGCGATCTCTATACCGGAGTCAGCCTCGCTTCTGGGCGGTAGTCATCCAGTTTGGGAACTGAACACTCGTGGCTCAGTCATCAAGTGGGTGCTTTCCGGTAAAGTTAAGGTTTGGGATATCGATCGTCGAACCAAGATTTTAGAGATGATTTGAGAAAGGAAATGGTGTGATGCTGAGGTCTCGGAGAACCCTCTTAGCTCTCCTTCCAAAGGCTACGGTGTACACACAAATTTCAGATTCAAGATGAACCCCTGGAGATCCCCCCAACCCCCCTTAAAAAGCTACGGTGTACACACAAATCTCAGATTCAAGGCAAGACTCCTGGAGATCCCCCAAACCCCCTGAAAAAGGGGGCTTCAGATTTCAAAGTCCCCTTTTTTCAGGGGGTTTTAGGGGGATCAACCCACTCAATGACATTACTGATTACTTGTGTGTACACGGTAGCCTTCAAAAGGGGAATCAGTCTGAAAGTCCTCTTAACAAAGGGGACTTTAGGGGAATCTCCGGGTCTTGCAACAGGCGATAAGACTTTGCAAGCATCCTTCAACTTTAATAATCAGGCGCGTGAAATTTAGGCTGGACTACTGGATGGGTCGTTTGTTGAAAATTGGGCAAAAGCCAACTGTCTTCAGAATGCTGTCCATTCTTTGGGTCTTGTTGGTGGGAGGATTGGCATTTTTCTGGCAGTTAGGCAACACCGGGTTGATTGATGAAACCGAACCCCTCTTTGCCGAAGCCGCACGGCAGATGACCGTCACCGGCGATTGGATCACTCCCTATTTCAACGAGCAAACCCGCTTCGATAAGCCACCGTTGATTTACTGGCTCATGGCGATCTCCTACCAAATCTTAGGAGTGAACGAATGGTCAGCACGTCTACCGTCTGCCCTGGCGGGGTTACTGCTGACGGGGCTGTGTTTTTATGTGCTCTGGTGGGTGGGAGATCGGGGAGAGGAGGGATGCAGGGAGAGGGGGACGCGGGGACGCGGGGATAGGGAGGTGGAGAGAGAGGGAGAGGGGGAAGTGAGCCAATCCAACATTGCTCAGCCAAAATCCAAAATTTTTCCCTCATCCCTCACCCCTTTCCTAGGGTCTGCGATCGCCGCTCTCAACCCTTACATGCTCTTCTTCGGGCGGACGGGTTATTCGGATATGCTGCTGAATTTCTGCCTGGGGGGGGCGTTGCTGTCGTTTTTTCTAGGTTATGCTCAGCCAGAACGACGATCGGTGCAGGTGCGCTGGTATTTGGCATTATATGTTTTTATCGCATTGGCAGTGTTGACCAAGGGACCCATTGGCATTGTTTTACCGGGACTAATTATTGCCCTATTTCTGGCGTATTTGGGCAAATTCAGACAGGTGTCGCGAGAACTGCTGCTGCTGCCAGGGTTGCTATTGGTGGTGGTGATTAGCCTGCCCTGGTATGTCTTGGTCACCTGGCGGAATGGCTCGACTTATCTCAATGCGTTTTTTGGCTTCCATAATATTGAGCGGTTTACTCAAGTGGTGAATGACCACGCGGGACCCTGGTTCTATCATTGGGTGGTGATTTTGCTGGCATTTTTGCCCTGGTCGCTGTTTTTGCCAGGCGCGATCGTCCGTTTCTTGCCGCGATCGCGTGCCTATTGGCAAGAACAACCTCGCCCCACCCACTTGCCCGTCTTTGCCTGGTTCTGGTTTTTCTCAGTGCTGAGCTTCTTTACCATTGCCAGCACTAAATACTTCAGCTACGTTTTGCCATCAGTGGCAGCTGCAGCGATTTTGATCGCACTCTGGTGGCGCGATACGATCGTCCGTTTGCCGGGGACTCAACCGATTGTGCGCAGCCTCACTGCCAGCAGTGTGCTGAGTCTTGCTGGCACGGTGACGCTTGCGATCGTTTGTTACTATTGCCCCCACTGGCTGGATAATGACTCCTCTATGCCCAATCTGGGAGATCGGATTCAGCAGGCAGGGTTGCCGATGATCGGTGCTGTGATTTGGGGGACTGGCGCGATCGCAGGTGCGGGGTTGTGGTTAAGTCGTCGTCGTCCCTGGCTGTTAGTCACCCACTTCGTCAGCTTTGTTATCTTTTTAGGATTTGTGTTGATTCCTGTGACGCACATTATTGATGTGGAGCGGCAGTTGCCGTTGCGACAGATTGCCCAAACGGTGGTGCAGTCCGAAAGACCGAATGAAGCAGTGATCATGGTGGATGATGGTTTTGATAAACATAGCCTGGTGTTCTATACTCGCCAGTCGATCCGATATCTCGATCGTCCCCGCAATACGATCGCCTATCTTCAACAATGGTTTCAGCAAAAACCGACCGCTCAGTCCGTTCTCGTGATTCTTTCTCCCCGAATTTTGCAAAAAAGTAAACTTTCTCCAGGGCAATATCAGGTCATCCGCCAGGATGGCATCTATCAACTGATTCGGGTTGCCAGGGAAGGTGTACTTTGATTCTGGAACTACAGAAATGGTTGGCAAACAGAGCGCACCAGCAGATTTTAGGTTTACTAGTGGGTGGACTGTTGGCGCGAGTGCTGATTGCCCTCTGGCTCTACCCGGGTTTTGATGAAGCCTATTACTATCTCTACACGTTGCATCCCGATTGGAGCTATTTCGACCATCCCGTATTGGTGGCGCTGACTACTGGGTTTGGTCCCTGGCTAACGGGCAGTATCAGTCAGTTTACTCTGCGCCTCGGCACGCTGATTTTGTATACCGGCAGCTTGATTTTTCTATATCAGACTGGGGCATTTTTGTTCAATCAGCGAGCTGCCCGCTTGACGCTAGCGATCGCCAGTATGGCGCCTATTTTTCTGATTGGCTTTGGGCTGTTGACTCTGCCGGATAGTCCCCTGATGTTTTTTTGGGCGCTGTGTCTGTATGTGACTGCCCACGAATTTTTTCGCCAACCTGATGCCTACTGCCCCAGTTATCGACTGGCAATCATTGGGTTGGTGGTGGGGTTAGCTTGTCTGGGTAAATATCACGGTTTTGTCTTGGGTGTGGGGTTGATCGGCTTTTGTCTGACGAATCGTCGCTATCGCCCTGCACTCGCTTCTCCCTGGACTGGATTGGGGTTTGGCTTGTTTCTGATCGCCATTGGTCCGATTTTGTTTTGGAATGCTCAGCATGAATGGATCTCCATTCGGTTCCAGTCGGCACGAGGTGTGCCGGATGGGGGCTATAACCTGCTAGAGGTGATTGGCACTTTTTTAACGGGTGTGCTGTATCTGTTTCCGACGATCGGGATTCCCCTCTGGTGGGTTAGCCTGAAAACTCTCTGGCAAAACCTTTCTTCTAAATGGAATAAAAAAAATGCGCTGCGTTTGGACACGGCAACGATTGCCCATTTGCCCGATAAGCAGTCCTTGATCCTCTGGTTATCGCTGCCGCTGATTCTGGGCTTTGCCTTTGTTTCGGGCTACACCCAGGTTCTTCCTACTTGGCAAATTCCTGGCTTTTGGACGGCGACGCTGTTGTTGGGGCAACAGGCTGCAGAAAGGCAGCGACGATCACCGCGTCTGATTCGGCGTTGGTTGGTTGGTTCCGCTCTGGTGATTGTCACTATTTTGGCGATCGCGCTTTCTCACATCGCCGCAGGGACCTTTCAAAAACCGGGTCAATACGCGCTGCTGGGCGGATTCTTACCCCCCAGTGCCGATGCCTCTGTGCAACTGATCGATATTCAGCAATTGCGTCAAGGGTTTGTCCAATCGCCCGAACTCATGGCAGCGCTAAAAAACACCGACTTTGTATTTACCAATCGCTATTACCTGGCAGGGCAGGTGGCGATGGCAATTATGCCTCTGGAGCCAAAACCGATCACCTGCTTCGATCGAGACCTCCGAGGACTGGCATTTTGGTCAAAAGCCGATCAATGGGTTGGGCAAGACGCGCTCTATATCACTACTCGCCAATTCCAGAAACGCCAAAGCCTTCTGGCACTCTATCAGTCTTACTTTGAGTCCATGCAAGAAATTGGCGCTATCCCTATCCGCCGGGGTGGCACTGTGACGGAGGTCTTTTTTATCTATCAGGCGAAGAAGCTCTTGAAACCCTATCCCAGACGTTATGGAGTGTAATAAATTCTAGGGAGGGTGGGGACTTTAGTCCTCAGTAGGACTCAGCGCTATTTCAGCATTTGCTTAATTTGCTCAAACAGGTCGTTGAGGGGGGTGGAAGCGGGGAGGACGAGGGTAGCGATGGCGCGGATGGCTTCGGGCAGGCTAGGGGGAGTAGGTTCTCCGGGTTGCCAGTGGCGATCGATGATGAGAATGGGAGGGCAGGTCGGCAGCCGTCGCAGGTTGGCGATCGCCTGGATCAATACGGGGTTAGGAGCCAGATCTTGCCAGTAAATCAACAGGAGGTCTGCACTTTTGTGCTGAAGTTGTCGTAAGACTTCTGTCCAGGAGCGCCCGAGCAAACTTCGATAACCTGCTGTGTGGACATACTGTACCAAAACTTGAAGCCATTCTCTTGGCTGCACTGCAACCTCTGACTCCGAAAGCTCAAGTTCAGAAAAGTCAGAGGCAGAATCAGAACTGTGGGGTTCTGCCAGATCAGGAAGTGCCAAAACATCGACCGCTAAAATTAAGGGTCGCCAGGCATATCCAGCCGCCACCTGAATAGCTTGCAGTAAGGCAGAGTTTTTGGGGTTCGTCGTGCCAGCATGGACTTCAGCGATGGGATCGACCAGGCAAGGAAATACAGAAAGACCGGGAACCTGATTCGCTGCCTGGGTCATGGCATGATCCAACGTGACGATCGGAAGCGATACCAGAAAAGCGTGCTGTCCCAATTGTTTTAAATAGTCTTGTGGATTGGGAAGAAACCCGTCTAACAAAATGACTTGGGGTTTCCAAACGCGCGCCAGCAGTTCTGCCTGGTCGAGGTCATCTGCTTCTAGCACGCGGTAGTGATAGGCGTGTAGCAAGCTGTTGAGATCCGGGCTGGCTGATGGGTGAGAGTGGGCTAACCGATTCTGCTGCGCGATCGAATTTTCTGAAAGCGGAGTTACACTCAACCGCAACACCGAAAGGTTCAGCGCGCTCGGAGGCTTGGTCGAGGTGGTTGAGGGCACATCCGCAATTAGCTGTTCCAGGGTTTCTTGCAAAGCATCCGCTTGGATCGGTAAGCTCAGAAAACCATCCGCCTGGTTTTGGTAGGCTTGCTTTTTCTCAACGCGGGTCGCAGTGACCACCGCAGGGATATGGCAAGTTTCGGTATCTGATTTGAGCAAGGTCAATACATCCCATCCTGACAGCAAAGGTAGCAGCGGATTCAGAAAGATAATACAAGGCTGAAGTTTACGAGCTTTTTCGAGGGCTTCTGTCCCCGATCGCGCTACTACCACCGGATAGCCTGCTTCACTCAATTGTTCAGTGAGTTCTTCAATAAAACGAGGAACCGTTTCAACCACCAACACCAGACAATTGGCAGTGCCCGATCGGGTTAAGCCCGCCTGACTGGGGGCAACTTCAGCAGCAAAGCTGGGCATCGCTTCGAGATTACTGCTGTCTCGGTTTTCGTATTGTTTGGGCGGTAGCGGTGGTAGCAGCAGCGTAAACTGGCTCCCCACCCCTTCTTTAGAAATAAATGTAACATCCCCCCCATGCAATCGTGCCAGACGCTGGGTCAACACTAACCCTAATCCAGTGCCTTCAAACCGTCGGGTTAAAGGATTTTCAAGCTGTTGGAATTTTTGAAAAATGAGATGTTGTTTTTCAGCCGGGATGCCAATTCCGGTATCCCAAACCGTAAAGGCAATCCAACCTGCCCATTGACTGACTTTTAAGCCAACTTGCCCATGCGTGTCTGTAAATTTGAGCGCGTTCGAGAGGAGATTTACCAGCATTTGTCGTAGTCGGAGTTCATCTGCAACCAGGTTCTCCAGATCTAAGTCAATCTCTAAGGCTGGAGCAGGGGGAGGGTCAGCAGCCGGGAAATGCCCGGATGGAGGGGTATCGTCAGTTTTCTTGAGATGAAGGGATTGTTCGATCGCGCGACTACAGACCAAAGCAATTTGCACAGGTTCTGGAGTCAATTCCAACTGTCCAGTTTCGATCCGGGTCAAATCCAGAATGTCATTGACCACTGTCATCAAATGGCGACCGCTCTGATAAATCAACTGGGCATAGCGAATTTGGCGATCGCTCAAACCTGCGGATGCCTGATCCTTGAGCAAACTCGACAGCCCCAGCACTGCCGTAAGTGGTGTTTTCAACTCGTGGCTAATGCAGGCGAGAAATTCATCCTTTAAACGGTTTAGCTGAATCAGATCGGCATTTTTGGCAGTGAGTTCCTTTGCCAATTGTTGTTGTTCTGTCACATCTTGTGCTAGCACCAGCCACAATACATCGGCAGTGGGCTGATTGCGGGTCTCGATCGCCTCCGAACGCATTCGATTGACCATCACTGACTCATTGGCAGCGGCAATTTCAAACCCATGTTGGAGCGAATTTGCCTGTTCAATCTCCAGAGCGGCTAATTGAAACTCTTTTAGCTCCGCACTCTCTCCTGCCCGACTCGCTGCCTGCCAACCCAACTTAGACAGCAAGGCTCCCGGCAATGCTTTGCCCAAAGGGATTTTAATAAATTGCAACGATCGTTCCTGCCCATTCTTCATCAGGCAAGTACAAATGCAAGTATTTGGTTCTGCTCCCAACTGACAGAGGCTGGGTGAGGTTGTTTCTGCCGCTGTCAGCCCCATGGAAGCATGCATTGCCCCATCATTTCCGGGCAAGTTTCGACGAGAAAACTCCGCTGCTGCATCCCGTCCTACCCAGGCTGGATCGAGGATTTCTCCAACCTGCTTGTGCCAGGCTGAATTTTGAGTCACCATCTGCCCGTTGCCCGTTTGCAACATCAGTGGCAAGGGAAGTTGTTCTAGCAATTGTGCTAGGGGACTCAGCAAGAGTACTTGAGTGGGAGCATCCAGAATAGGCTGATGAGAATGCCAGGCAGCAAATTCCGGAGCGGGTTCTGCGGATACAGCACGATCGGTGGGGGCATCTCGTTCCGATCGTGCCGGTACAGAATCTTTCAGAAATTTCAATACCTTCAAAGGATCGAGCAATCCCACAAAGCGCCCCTTGAGATCGACCAACGCCAGCGGAGATTTGATCTGCTGTAGCTTGACCCAGACTTTTTCAAGTGTCAGATTGGCAGACAAGCAAGTGAGCGGAACGAGAAGCGTTGATTCCAGTTCCGCCAACGGCCGTTGTGGCTCTATAGTAGTGAGGGGCTGCTTTGTCGAAAGTAGATCACCCAGGTTAGTCGTAGAAGATTCAAAATTGCAGGGGGGAACGGGCAATTGGGTCGCAAGCCAATAAGGCAAAAGTTGATGAAGGTAAATGAGTCCTAGCGGCTCTTCTTGACTGTTGACCACCACGACGCGATCGCACTCGCTTTGGTGCAAAATCCCCAAGACAACCTCAAGGGGGTCATTCTGGACACACCTTGGAACAATTGCAATAAAATTCTTTAGACAGGTTTTATCCATGACCTTAATCGCCTGCCTTCAAGATAAGGGGAAACTTCAGCGAACACCATTACGGGAGTCTTAAAACTTCTCGTTTAAATCTCCTCATTGACGATTCAGAGTATGCCAATGCGCTCAAGGGCTGGATTCAATTCTGAGTTTAAATGGTGAATTGAGATCTGAAGCTAAAATTTAACGTCAAGATCAAAAATGATTTTACGAGGGACTGACTAATCCTCTCTCTATTACAACAAGGCCACCACCACTCAATCAGGACTCATGATGACTAATCACCAAGCCGACTAAAGCCCTCAAGCAATAACATCCCTCGGCTGTCTGTAAAAGTCATGGGTAAAAATCAAAGACTTTCTGAGAAGCTTCCAGTAAGAAAATTTTCTGAAATAAAATCTCTCGCGATTCAGATAGAGTCCCTAAATGATTCGACTTTAACTATTATGTGTCACCTGTTTCCAGAAAGCATAATGGTTACAATTAATTAATTTAAGTTTAGTTTTGGCTTCCAAGTCTGTTGTTTTGTAACTTATTTCAGTATTGCTTTGAAAGCTTGTTCGATAACCTTACTTTCCCCAGAATTACCCTTGCGTTCCCCAATCTTTATCTGCTTGTTTCTAAAATCTGACTCTATGTCCCAGAAGCTTAAAAACTATCTGGGTAGAGAACGTTATTTCATTGCTGAACCCAAATCCACAGAAGCGCTTTTTAGCCTGATGGAGCAAGAAAAGCAGCAAGTCGATTGTTTAATATTGCAGGCAGACGATGAGTTGCCAAAACTGGCAACTCACTTGCATCGACAAATTATTCTTTTGCCTGCTGTGTTGCTGCTGCCATCCCCGCTGCAAGAGCCTGCTGGCGAAGTTGGCTCAGTGTCATCGGCGATCGCTTCCCTCCCGGAGAGTCTGGATCATCTAAACTCGATTTATCACACGGCTGAAATTCATCTATCAATTGATCACCTGGATCAAATTGCCTCCACGATCAATCAGGCAATTGAGAAATTTCTCAACCTTTCCCCGACCTGTCATCTGACTAGCCAACCAGCCACAACTGATCTGGTTACTGACCTGACTAGGCAAAACTTTATCCTGCTTCAGCAACGTCGTTTGACCGAGAAACTAAAAGAAAGACTAGGGTATTTAGGGGTGTATTACAAACGAAACCCCAAAAACTTTTTTCGACATCTGCCGTTACAGCAACAGCAAGAATTGTTGGAAGAACTTCGATTCAGCTATCGGGAAATCATTCTTCATTATTTTGGAAAAGATAATACTCCCAATCAAAAAATTGATGATTTTGTGAATACTGCTTTTTTCGCAGATATTCCAGTTTCTCAAATTGTAGAAATTCATATGGAATTAATGGATGAATTTTCAACCCAGTTAAAGTTAGAAGGGCGAAGTGATGAAATCTTACTCGATTACCGATTAACTTTGATTGATGTGATTGCTCATTTGTGCGAAATGTACCGGCGCACAATTCCCCGAGAAGATTAAACAGTGATTTGAGAGATCAGGAAACAGAAGACCCTAGTCTTGTATCCCTGACTTGTCCCCTGTTCCGACTCAGATTAAACTTTGCATTTATGAGTTCATTCAAAAAGACCTACGTTCTTAAGCTCTACGTTGCTGGCAACACGCCAAACTCTGTCCGCGCACTCAAGACGCTCAATGAAATTCTAGAAAACGAGTTTCAGGGCGTTTACGCACTCAAAGTAATTGATGTCTTAAAAAACCCGCAACTGGCTGAGGAAGATAAAATCTTAGCGACCCCCACGCTAGCAAAAATTTTACCGCCTCCCGTTCGTAAAATTATTGGCGATTTGTCCGATCGTGAAAAAGTTTTGATTGGGTTAGATCTACTCTATGAAGAACTCTTAGAAGGAGGAACAGAAATCTGAATAATTTGGTGTGATTTCGATTCTGATTTGGTCAACAAGTATGGCAAGATAGAGATTTAGTTTCTAAATTTTCAAACTTTTTTACATTTCTACATTTAACCCTATGAGTCAGTTGAGCCAGGCAGAGCACTTGAACGAAGCCCCCATCACTGGAGTCCAAAAACTACGAACCCTCATCGAAGGATTCGATGATATTAGTCATGGTGGCTTACCCGTTGGCAGAACTACGTTGGTTAGTGGTACCTCAGGCACTGGAAAAACCCTTTTTGCGGTTCAGTTCCTCTACAGCGGGATTATTCATTTTGATGAAGCTGGCATCTTTGTCACCTTTGAAGAATCACCTGCCGATATTATTAAAAATGCCCGCAGCTTTGGCTGGGATTTGCAAAAACTGGTTGATGAAGGCAAGTTATTTATTTTAGATGCATCTCCTGATCCAGAAGGGCAGGACGTGGTGGGTAATTTTGACCTGTCTGCGCTCATTGAGCGGATTCAGTATGCAATTCTCAAATACAAGGCAAAGCGTGTTTCGATCGACTCTGTAACCGCGGTCTTTCAACAATATGATGCGGCTTCAGTAGTGCGGCGCGAAATCTTCCGCCTGGTGGCGCGACTGAAGCAGGTTGGAGCGACGACCATCATGACCACAGAACGGGTTGAAGAGTACGGACCCGTTGCCCGCTTTGGAGTGGAGGAATTTGTCTCAGATAATGTGGTGATTGTGCGTAATGTTCTGGAAGGTGAACGGCGACGGCGTACGGTCGAAATTCTGAAGCTACGCGGCACCACTCACATGAAAGGGGAGTATCCCTTCACGATCACCAATGACGGCATTAATATCTTCCCGCTGGGGGCAATGCGCTTGACCCAGCGATCGTCCAATGCTCGCGTTTCTTCGGGAGTCAAAACGCTGGATGAAATGTGTGGCGGCGGCTTTTTCAAAGACTCTATCATTCTGGCAACCGGCGCAACCGGAACGGGCAAAACCCTGCTGGTCAGCAAATTTTTGCAAGACGCCTGTGTCCGCGGTGAGCGCGCAATTTTGTTTGCTTACGAAGAGTCCCGTGCTCAGTTATCACGCAACGCTTATTCCTGGGGCATTGATTTTGAAGATTTGGAACAAAAGGGCTTACTCAAGATCCTCTGTGCCTATCCCGAGTCCGCAGGGTTGGAGGATCACTTGCAAATCATCAAGTCGGAAATCGCTGAGTTTAAGCCGTCTCGAATTGCGATCGATTCGTTATCTGCCTTGGCACGTGGCGTCAGCAACAACGCCTTTCGCCAGTTTGTGATTGGGGTGACTGGCTTTGCCAAACAGGAAGAAATTACCGGTTTCTTCACCAATACCACCGATCAGTTCATGGGGTCGCACTCGATTACTGATTCCCATATTTCTACCATTACCGACACTATTTTGATGTTGCAATATGTAGAAATTCGTGGGGAAATGTCCCGTGCGATCAACGTCTTCAAAATGCGTGGTTCTTGGCACGATAAAGGCATTCGCGAATACACAATCAGCGAACGCGGACCCGAAATTAAAGATTCGTTCCGTAACTTTGAGCGGATTATTAGCGGTTCTCCCAGTCGCGTTTCGGTGGATGAGAAGAGTGAATTGTCTCGGATCGTTCGAGGAGTGCAGGATAAAATTGGTGAGTAATTCTAAAGCAGTGATTGGCATTACCGCTATCGTGCAAGCGTTTTGGCACTGACTCATCATTCAGAAGACAGAGCGTCATATTCAAGGGAGAAGACGGCTCTATTGCAACTTATTAAATTATTTTCAAAAAAAACTTCAGATCCGACTACTTCAAAGCACATTAGCTTATGATCGCTGTGTACTGGGGCTGTAGCTCAGCTGGATAGAGCGATCGCCTCCTAAGCGATAGGTCGAGGGTTCGAATCCCGCCAGTCCCGTTAGTGGAACCTCTAGGAAATCTTGATTTCCTAGAGGTTCTAATCCTCTACTGCTATTTCAAGGGAATGTCGTTGAGCAGTGCCTTTTTCTTTACGCCTCTCTCAGCGCTCTTGGTTTGGGATAGCAAACGCTGATTCAGCCATAGCTAATTTGAACAGGAATCTGAACCAGATGAATAGCCATATTACAAACCTGATACTCTCTGATATACAAAAGCCTCCTGGATCAGGAGGCTTTTAGCAAGACCGAAGTCTATTTTTAGTTACCTAAGAAGCATACCCCCAGGGGAATTCGAATCCCCGTCGCCTCCGTGAAAGGGAGGTGTCCTAGGCCTCTAGACGATGGGGGCTTGGTGTTCAGTCCTTCATCATTCAGACCTTCATAAGGTTAACGAATGCGAGATGCTTCTGTCAACACCTTCGATCCATTATTTGGGTTGAAATTTCTCAGTTTCTAAATTTATGAAAGGCAACGCCCCATTTCCGCCCAATACTTGAGGAAAATGACCATCCCATTTTTCGATCGCTTGTTTTTGCAAAAGTTCCGTGGTCAGGGTCTCGCGTAAGAGCCGCTGTGACTCTGCCTGCCCTTTTGCTCGGTTCACGGTTGCCTCGGCTTCTTGTTCAGCCTCTTGCGCCACATAGACTGCTCGCTGTGCTCGTTGCTCGGCAATTTGCTTCTCCTCAACCGCTTTGGAGAATTCGGGCGAAAATGCCAGGTCAACCACGCTGGTATCGAGCACAATGATGCCGTACTTATCCAATCGTTCTCCCAGGGCAGCATCAAAGTCCTGTTTCAGCTCATCCCGCTTGGTAATGGCTTCTTCGACGGTGCGGCGAGCCGCGGCGATTTTGAAGGATTCTTGCGTTTGGGGTGCAATAATCTTGGAGACAATATTCTGCAAGCTGCCCTGTTTCCGCCGAATTTCGACTACTTGCATGGGATCAAGCCGAAAGTTGATAGCAAAACTGGCAGTAAGATCTTGCAGGTCACGGGTGGAGCTTTGGGCAGGCACTTCAAACTTTTGCACGGTGACATCATACACATCAACTCTGGAAACCAGAGGGGGTTTGAGGTGGATGCCTTCGAGTAAGGCTCCATCCTGGGCTTTGCCCAAAATGCTGATGACCCCTGCCTCGCCGGGGTTAATGATGACGAAGGAATTGAGACCGATGATGGCAACGATCGTCACGAGCACGGCTGCGATCGTGGTTTGCAAACTTTGTAATTGCTGATTTCTCAAGGTCTTTTCTCCTGATAGCATCCTAAGATTTGTGAGCGTTGAGATGCGTTGTGAGAAAAGTCTCTGTAAAAACTTTTCTCACAATCCAAATAGGATCGCTATGTCTGCTGCGCTCTTCCATTAAACTAAACATTTTGCTCCGTGCGTTTTGTTACCAGGACAAATCCGACAAATCTTGTCCCTGCGCCGCAAATTTTAAAGCATGTTTCAATGGGGCTCGGAGATTGCTCAGTCGTCCACAATGCGGAAAAGAGGGGAAAAGCAATTCATGAAAGCTTTGGAACAGGGCAGCAAGCTAGCCCAGCAAATTCAATTTATTCTGGAAATTGATCAGTTGAAGGGGGTGCTACGTCAAACTTTGCTGATAGATGGATCGCGGCAGGAAAATAGTGCTGAGCATTCCTGGCATTTAGCAATTATGGCGATTTTACTAGCAGAATATGTGCCGCACCCTGTTGATATGCTGCGAGTGATTAAAATGATGCTGGTGCATGATCTCGTTGAAGTGGATGCTGGCGATACCTTTTGCTACGACGTACAGGGTAACCAGAACAAAGCAACTCGTGAACAACAGGCAGCCGATCGCCTGTTTGGTTTGTTGCCAGCTAACCAAGGACTTGAGCTACGCAGCCTGTGGGAAGAATTTGAAGCCCATACCACTCCCGATGCTCAGTTTGCCAATGCGCTCGATCGCCTGCAACCGCTATTGCACAATTGGCAAACGCAGGGGGGCACTTGGCGGCTACACGGCATTACTCGCGATCGTGTCCAGCAACGCATGCTCCCTGTTCAGGAGGGTACTCCTGTGCTTTGGAAAATGGTGCAGGAAATTCTTGAACATTCTGTTGCAGCAGGCTATTTGGCAAACGAATAAGTGATTGTGTTCATTCGAGTGAAAATATTCTTGTTTCTCTCCTTTCAGCCCGGCTCAAATACCATCTCAGGGCTGAGGACAAAGCCAGTTTCAATCGCGACTGCACGGCTGATTCCCAGGAATTGTCCCGATTCATGATGAACGCGGACGATTTCAGACAGAGGGGCATCGGACCAAAAAATTCGTTGTCCACAGCACCAACGACGAGCAGTTTCCGCGTTGAGGCAAAGGATGGGCAAATGGGCGACGGCAACTTCTGGCGGAATAGGATGAAATGCTGCCTGTTGCAGTTGCGTGTCCAAGGCTTCTAAGGTGAAGCTGTCTTTGAGAAGAAAGCCGCTGCTCTGAGTGCGGAGCAGGGTAGTCAGGGTGCCGCCGGTTTGCAGCATTTGCCCCAAATCCCGAGCGATCGCGCGGATATAGGTGCCAGGTCCACAGGAGATCGCCAGATCGAGTTCGGCTTGTTCTCCCGATCGCCAATCCAGCACGTCAATCTGAAAAACCTCCACCGTTCTTGGCTCAACCGCAATTTCCTTACCCTGCCGCGCCAAATCGTATAGCCGTTGCCCTTGGACCTGAACTGCGCTGTAGTTTGGTGGAATTTGCTGAATCGTGCCCTTAAAAGTGGCAAGTGCACTCAGAATATCTTCTAGGGTAAGTCCTGCCGCTGATCGAGTTTGGAGAATTTCGCCTTCTAAATCATCCGTCGTGGTGCAAATCCCCAACCGTAGGGTTGCTCGATAGGCTTTGTCGTGGCGCAGAAATTGGAGTAAGCGTGTCGCTTTACCGATTGCGATAGGCAAGACTCCCGTTGCAGCCGGATCAAGCGTACCGGCATGTCCCACTCGCTTCAGTCGCAACAATCGCCTGAGCTTGGCGACACAATCGTGAGAAGTCAAGCCAGCGGGTTTGTTCAGATTGAGAAAACCATCCACGTGCCGTTTATCTCCTTAGGGTCGCCCAGAACTGTTGACTGCTTGTTCCAGTTCTTCTTCAGTCAAATTCTTAATGAGGCTGAGTTTAAGCGGATTTTGACTGATGCTTTGGGCGTAGGCAGCACTCAAGTAAGGACGGTAGTCAGGGCGATCGGCAAGATAGGTTTGGAAAAATACCAGGCTCAGAAGGTTCATATAACGGCGGGCGATCGCGGGTTGAGGACCGGTAATTTCAGGGGGAAAGGCAATGCGTTGATTTTCTCCACCCGAATCTTCGAGAGTTGAGAAGTGAGTTCCCTGATCGATCAGAACCAGGTAGCGATCGGGCGTGGTGAGCCAGGTAAAGGGACGAATCTGCTCAGGCAAGGCTGGGGCAACCGTGTCCGCACTTCCTGCCACAATCATCGTTGGGACTTGGATTTGACTGAGTCCTTCTTTGCCCAAAATACTACTATCTACTGGATTAATGGCAATGATGGCTTTTACCCGGGGATCACTGAACGTGGCATTTTCGGAGGGCAACCCCAGGGCACGACATTGCAGCAACAACGAAAGGTTCAAAGAGGCGCTCTGGGCGAGGCAATCTTTTTGTAACCCTAGAAAATTGATGGGTGCTCCGGCAATTGTTAAGGCTGTATAGCCTCCAAAGGATTGCCCCAGTACACCGACTTTTTTCAGGTTCAGGCGTCCCTTTAATTGGGGATCAGTTTGAGAGCGATGCTCTAGCTCATTTAACAAGTATGTGATATCGAGGGGGCGATTGGCGAACTCGCCGGGTTCTGCGGCTTCGTTGACAATACCATTCAGCAATGCCTGGATTTGTTGGGCATTGCTACCGGGATGCTCCGGTACTGCAACTGCAAATCCATGCGCAACCAAATATTGTGCTAAGTACTGAAAGGTTTTGCGGTCTGATCCCAACCCGTGCGAAATCACGATGACGGGGGCTGCAATGAGCTGCCCCGATCGCGTAATTTTATTTTGTGGGATATAAATATCGACTGGGAAATTACGTCCAGAGGCTTTGAGCGCAGATGTTGACCGATTTGGATCAGATAAATTGAGGGTGATTTGTTGCCAGGAACCTGTGCTTTCAAAGAGAAACGGATTGCTTATGAAACGTTCGCCCAAGCTGGCTTCCAAGTCAGAGCGACGAATAATTTCAGCCGTTGCTCGATTCGTCTGATTGATGGCTTGCTCCAGATCTTTGGCAACCTTTAGCCCACGTTGGATATCGATTCGGATCGCCCGAGTTGGAAATTTCTTCAACACATTGAGCAGGGTTAAGCCCTCTCGACGATCGGACGCCGCCAGAATCAATGCAGCTCGAATGGCATAAAAACCTGTCTGGTGAGATTCGGATTGAATCACCTCTCCCAATCGTTCCAACAAAATCTTGCCCTGGGGGGTATAAAGAAACTGAGAAACCGCTACCTGGTCAAGATTTGCTGGCTCTAGCAAAATGCTACGCAATTGCTCTAGTGTCTTGGGATCAGCATATTGGGTGTAGACATACAGGTCATCACTAATTTGACCTGTCCTGGCATAGGTTTCGAGATCGTCAACGGCAACTGATCGCTCAAAAAATTCATAAGACAAATAAACTCGCTCTGCGGCGATCGCAGACTCTGGTTTAATGCCTCCTAACAGGACTCCCGCGATCGCTCCCAGCAGCACCCCACCCCAATTCAACCGACCCACCCATCGATCAACCCGCTGTGAAGAAAACGGTGCGGACAGAAAATGACGATTCATAAAATTTGCCAGCAAAAGCCAAACGCTCCCATTCTGCCTTACAGAAGCAGATGTCTACCATTGGGTCATTCTGCAAAAGCTGGATTAATCAGGAACAATTCCCTGGAAACAGAGTGTATCAGCCCGCAGCCTTCAATTCGCAATCCACACAATTCCCCCATTCTCCTCTAGACATTTACTTCTCCACCTCTCCACTTCTTCAATCCTCTACCCCTGCCATGGCTCAGCCCACAATGGTACATATCGTTGGGCGTGATTCAGTTCTTTATCCAGATTTTTGTAGTCTGGTTCATACTCACCCACCAGATACCAAAAATCTTTGGAATGATTGAGATGCACGGTGTGGCAAAGTTCATGCACAAAGACATAGCGAACCAGGGGATCGGGCAAGAATAATAGCTTGTAGTTGAGGCTAATGGTTTTACGGCGAGAGCAACTCCCCCACAGGGTTTTTTGCCCTCGCACTGAAGCGCTGGTGAAGGGTAAATCAATTTCGCCACTCACCGATCGCAGCCAGGGAATTAAATGCTCCTCGGCTTTGCGACCTAACCAGCGACGAAGAATCTCCTGGCAAATTTCTGGTTGACCTTCATTTGCCCAGACGGTCAGGTTATTGCCCTTTTCAAAAGTACTGACCCGCAATCTGGAACCGTTGCAATAGGCCACTCGTAGCGTTTCGCTGATCGCCAATAAGGAAATCTGTTTGGGTAGGATTTCGGCAGGTGTGGCTGAGGCAAGCGATCGTTGTTGCTCAATTCGCTGGGTGGCTTTGTGAATCCAGTCTTGTTTGCGTTGTAAGATGCCAGGAATACGTCGCTGGTCAAATCCCCTGGGCACAATGACTTCGAGCTTCCCCAATCGAGAAATCTTGAGGTTGACGTGCTTTGCCCGATCGCTTTCTCGCACTGTATAGTTTGGCAACACCATAACTTGTGACTGTTTGACCGAATCAGCCTGGACAATTGGAACTTAAACTCTCATTATTTGGAGTTTAGACTAATAACACAAGGCAACAACACGAGACCTGAGACGAGTGACGTCTCTTGTTTGAGGCTCAAGCGTCTGGGATGTTATCGTCCAGGGTTGAGAGTCGGAAGTCCAAAAATTAGAAAGTCCAAAAAATGAGCGAGATTGACTGCTGACAGTTTAGCGTTAGCAATCAAAGTCTAAAGTCACTTATAGTGTTCTCGGCAAAAATTTCTGCTCCCCTTTAGAATGACGAGGTATGCAACCCCAACCTTCTACACAAAATTTAGTTTTGCGTCCGGCAACTGCTGCTGATGTCGATTGGGGAGCGTCTGCTGTTTTTGCGTCGGGTCCCGCACTCTTCGGTTATGTTTTTGCCTCCACTCCGGAAGAATCCCGAAAGATTTTTCAGCAGGCTTTTGTCTATCCGGGACATGCCTTTAGCTACGAATACACGCAGGTGGTGGAAGTGGAAGGACGACCTGTCGGGCTGATCCTGAGCTATTCTGGCAAAGTGAAGCGGCAGGCAGAGGAAAGAATGCAGTCTGTCATGGCAAGGTTGTTGCCCCTACGTAAGTTGCCCCGAATTTTGGTCAACCTGGCAGATCTGAGCCGAATTAAGCAAGATGTTTTCCCCCATGACTATTACATCCTGAGCCTGAGCGTTTTGCCAGAATTTCGCAATCAGGGGATCGGTCACTATTTATTAGCTCATGCAGAACGGTTGGCAGCGAATGCCCATTGCCAGGCAATGTGTCTAGATGTGACTTATGCCAATGTGCGTGCTCGTAAGTTATTTGAGCGTAATGGGTATCGGGTGATTTGCAACAAAACCAGCGATCGCTTTCATCAGATGACCCGATCCGGGGGGCTGAGCCGCATGATCAAGCCGCTGTTTTTGGCAGAATCGGACGAAGTCGGGGCTAAGCATTTGAGCGAGGATTTGCGGAATTTGTGACAGAACAGAGAAGCGGAAGACTGTTCGCCTTCAAGCCGAGACTTATAATTAAGATCTGTCCCATTTCTGCGTCTGACCTGTGACCACAACACCGCTCTCCTCCAACCTGCAACCGTCCATCAGCGATCGCACCTCATCTCGACCCGATGCCTTGGGGCGGTTTGGGCGATTTGGCGGTAAGTATGTGCCTGAAACCCTCATGCCTGCACTCAGTGAGTTGGAGTCCGCTTTTCAGCAGTACTGGCACGATCCAGAATTTCAGCAAGAATTGCGTGGGCTGTTGCGAGACTATGTGGGTAGACCCAGTCCGCTTTACTTTGCAGAACGACTCACCGCCTGCTATAGCCGCTCTGATGGCACAGGTGTCGAAATTTATCTCAAACGCGAAGACTTGAACCATACGGGTGCGCACAAAATCAACAATTCCCTGGGACAAGTGCTGCTGGCAAGACGTATGGGCAAACAGCGCATTATCGCCGAAACCGGGGCAGGACAGCATGGCGTGGCAACTGCTACGGTTTGTGCCCGTTTTGGCTTGAGCTGTGTTATTTACATGGGTGTGCACGACATGGAACGGCAAGCCCTGAATGTCTTTCGGATGCGGCTGATGGGAGCTGAAGTGCGTCCAGTGGAGGCGGGCACTGGCACGTTAAAAGATGCTACTTCGGAAGCGATTCGCGACTGGGTAACGAATGTCGAAACTACCCATTACATTTTGGGATCGGTCGCAGGTCCTCATCCTTACCCTATGATTGTGCGCGAATTTCAGACCATTATTGGCCAAGAGACTCGTGCGCAATGTCTAGAAAAGTGGGGCGGGTTGCCTGATATTTTGCTGGCTTGTGTCGGTGGGGGGTCGAATGCGATCGGGCTATTCAATGAATTCATCGACGAACCTAGTGTGCGTCTAATTGGCATCGAAGCGGCAGGAGAAGGGGTCATGTCCGAGCGTCATGCAGCCACACTCACTCAGGGGCGTATTGGGGTCCTGCATGGTGCAATGAGCTACCTGCTGCAAGATGAGGATGGTCAGGTTGTAGAAGCCCACTCTATCAGTGCTGGGTTGGATTATCCCGGTGTTGGCCCCGAACACAGCTACTTGAAGGATTTGGGTCGCGCCGAGTACTACAGTGTGACCGATCAACAGGCCCTGGATGCATTTCAACAAATCTCCCAACTCGAAGGCATTATTCCGGCACTGGAAACTGCCCACGCGATCGCCTATCTGGAAACCCTGTGTCCCCAACTGACGGGTAATCCTCGGATTGTCATCAACTGCTCTGGGCGGGGAGATAAGGATGTACAAACCGTTGCTAAGCGGTTGGCGCTTTAAGCTGGCATGGGAACTTGCACTATCGTGCCAGCAGTCGAAGTAACTGGGGATTGCTTGTCATTGTAAATTCCCCATTACTTCTTCCTCAATTTTCCTAAAATGAAGCAATTGAGCCTGAACCGTTATTTTTTGGGTTTCAGTAGTTTTGTGCTGCCAGGGCTGCTGCTAATGGCACAGGCAGGCCATCCAGAATCGCCGATCGTTGCTACTCCCCAAGCAAGCCCAATGGCTTCGCCTCGAGTGCAGCCTACTCCCGAAACGTTGGAGCAGGCAATTTTTTTGCAAGTCAATGAATATCGACGTTCGCGGCAACTACCGTTGCTCAAACTGGACGCCCGAGTCAGTGCTGAGGCACGGAAACACAGCCGTGCGATGGCAGAGGGGCGAGTACCTGTGGGGCACGATGGCTTAAAGCGACGGGCACGAGCGATCGCCCTGCGAGGTGTTTTAGTGCGGCGAGTGGGAGAAAATGTCGCCTACATCTTTAGCCAAAATGATCCGGCAGCGCGTGCCTTCAATGGCTGGATGCGCAGCCCTGGACATCGACAAAATATGGAAGAACGACGCTACACATTGACAGGCGTGGGTGTTGCGCAAGACCACCGAGGAGCCACCTACTTCACCCAGATTTATGTGCGCAAATGGTAGGAAGTCGGACGGAACCGGTTGACACAGCCTTCAGCATCCCTACAATGGAATAGTAAAGAAATGTAACAAGGCGGAGCAAAATGGCTGAAGGCAGCGGTCTCTGCCATTGAGTCATCAGTTCTAGCGTTGCGACATTGCGGATACTTGCAACACTCATTCAGAGGAATTCCACTATGACGCAATCTCAACCCACTGTTGCTCCCAAGTCTGTAGAACCCAAATTTGGTTTTAACGGATATGCAGAACGCTTGAATGGGCGGGCTGCTATGGTCGGTTTTTCGATGGCTTTGTTGATCGAGTTTTTGACTGGACAAGGTGTACTGAACTGGCTCGGTTTGCACTAAGCGATCGACTGATTCTGGCAGTTGTTCGATTCTGTGCGTGCTGAGGCAAAGTCCTGTTTGGGATGGACGGTAGCGCTGCTGGACAGCCCTAAGAGCGAACTCATTCACTACGCGCATGGATTCAGAGGCGATGATTGCTAAAATCATCGCCTCTTTCGGTTTCTAACAGGGTTTCAGGCGCGCCAAGACCAGAACGATGTCATCGATCGCGCCTCGCAAGGTTGAAAACGAGGCATCAGACTGGTTCACCAGAATACTGAACACCAGTGGTGAGTAATTGGCGGGTGTTAAATAGCCCGATAAGGACACGGCTCCTTGAATGGTGCCCGTCTTCCCCTGAAGAATTCCCTGCACAGGGGTGCCGATAAACCGATCGCGGAGCGTCCCGCTTTTGCCTGCTACTGCCAAAGATGCTCGGTAAATGGAAGATTCTGGTACTTTGGACATGACCTGGAGGGTTTGGACGATCGCGTCCGGGCTCACCCGATCTTGTCGCGCCAACCCCGACGCATCCACCAAAATGAAGCCGCTCCCATCTACCCCCAATCCCGCTAGTGTGGCTTTAACATTGCTTAATCCCAGCTCTAGCGGCGAACTATTGCTGGCGTTGACAGACACCTTGCCGAGAGTCCGTAACAGCGCCTCTGCATAGAGATTATTGCTTTCCTGGTTGGTTTCTGCCAGCAATGTTGCTAAGGGGGGGGATTGCACAAAGGCGATTTCGGGTTCGGATTGACTGGCAGGGCGGGTGGTTACTTCTGCTTGAGCAACGGTGATTTTTTCGGCTGCGAGCGCGGTGCGAAACTGTTGCAGAAAGTTTTGCGCCGGGTCGGAGATGGAAACGGCAACGGGTTCTGCGGCAGATCCGACCCGAAGTTGCCCCTGTACCCGCAAAATGGGTTTGCTCAGGTCACGCCCTACGTCGAGAAACTCGGGTTCTGTTGCTGCAACGGTGCGAGCGGTATTGATGATTTGCCAACCAGCTGCCTCGCTGGGATTTTCCCAACGGACTTGCAAGGGTTGTCCCAAGCCTTGGGGCACAATTTGCAGGTCGATCGCATTTTGGTTCACCATTAATCCGTTGACCGTTGCGCCATAGCCGCCTTGAAGGTCGCCCCATTCCCAATTGGGATTCACTTCTGCCCCGTTAAAGTAGCTATCGTCGCCAAGCAAACGATCTATGCGACGAATGCCCTGTTGGCTCAGTTGTTGGGCTAGCAGTTTCAACGCTGCGTTGGTGAGGCTGGGATCGCCGCGTCCCACGACGCGTAGCACGATTTGTCCGGTCGGATCTGCCACTCGATAAACCGATGTACGAATGCGGTATTGCGATTTGAGACGATAAAGAATCGCAGCGGTGCTCAGCAGTTTAGCGTTGGAAGCAGGTACGAAATAGTACCGAGCATCGCGGGTGTAGAGTGGGGGGCTGGTTCCCTTGACCGATAGAGGTTGTACTACAATGCCCCAACGAGAGCGGGCAAATTGGGGACGCTCCACAATGGCAGAAATTGCGGCGCCTAACTGGGCTGGACAAATTATCGAACCAGTAGCCTGTGCCAAAAACTGAGGGGAGGCGTGGGCTAAACTTTGTGCCCAAGCAGGCGCAGTGTTGGGCAACCACACAGTTGCAGTTGCGATCGCCGATAGCCATCCAGTCACGAATAATCCGCAACCAGAATTGCGCATTCGGGAATTTAGCCGATGACCCATTTTTACCCTACTCGAACGTTCATGGCGGATTATTTTCATGTTCCCAAATCATCAATCCCAAATTGCGAATCCCAAATCTGTTAACTTAACTGCACCACTACCCGGTTTTCTAACAACGTCTGATGGGTTAACAAATCTTCTACCGTGATCCGCAAAAACCGCTGATCATCCACCAAAAACTGAACTTTGATGCGATCGCTGCCAGGATGTCCTGGAGGAGCCAGTTGGGCAATGCTTCTGGCGCCATCGCGATCGTTGAGAGCTTGCACTTGGGCTTGAGGTCCCGACAGCCGTCGGGTCACGAGCCGATCTCCATCAAAGTAAACTTCCGTCTGCTCTGCGGCGGTGCCTAGTTCGCCTAAGACCAACTCAATACTGGGTTGATTTTCGATCGACGCACCCAGCACCAGTTCGATCGGTTCGTTCATGGGATAGGGTTGTCCTGGTTTGATCAAAGCATGCCAGTTGTGGCAGTGATTGCGTCGATCCCAATAGCGAATACCGTAGCCGTGGTAAAGAAAATCCTTTAGCTCAACTCCCTGGCTCACTTGCAATGCCCCCTGAGCGATCGCCTCAAACGGGCGTTCGCAGCGAATTTTGGCAGGCTCAAAATATTGCTGAACCCAGGTCTGCACTGACGGAATTTGTGCCGTGCCGCCAACCAGTAACACCGCATCAATATCGGCAACTTCCAACCCCTGTCGGCGGGCTTGTTGCAGCACCTGCATCATCATGTCATCCAGGGTTTCAAAAAACAGATGGTCTGTGAGCAGGGCTTCAAATTGGGGACGATCAAGCTTCAGTTCATAGCTATCCAACGTCTCGTCGTTAAAGTAAACTTCTGCTGCCTGAGGTTGCAGTGAAAGCTGAATTTTTAACCGCTCTGCCAGTCGGGTGATGAGAGGAGAAGGCGTGAGCCCCTGCGTTTGGACAAAATAGTCCACCAACCAATGGTCGATATCCGAACCCCCCAGATTTTGTCCCGCTTTTGCCAGCACTCTGGCAACTTTCGGCTTCTGCCCCGATTTTTCTGCAAAAGACTTTTGTCCCCATTTCAGCACAAAGCCCAGCGGTTTTTGTTGTGTCGCATGACTGCCTAACCGAACCAGCGACAGATCAAGTGTCCCACCGCCAAAGTCAATGACCAGTAAGGTTTCTCGGTCTGCCAATCCGTAGCCCAGCGCGGCTGCAGTTGGCTCATCCAGCATCCTCACCTGCTCCACCCGCAGCGACTGGCACACCTGTCCCAACCAGTGGCGATATGCCTCGAAACTATCGACAGGCACCGTAAAGATCAGCGATTCCGAGGCTTCTGGAATGGCGGTAATGATCTGGCTGAGAAACCATTGTCCAACTTGCTCAAAAGAAACGGTTTTCCTATCCACTTCAGGCAAAAAGCCCTGAACTGATGACCCAATCCCCCGCTTGAAGTTACGGAAAAAACGGGGATCACTGCTCAGATCCAGTCCCCGATCGCGTACCTGTTGTCCGGTCACGACTTTGCCCGTTGTGGCATCTTCTACATAGACCAGACTGGGGATCAGAGGAGGGTTCTGCCCAGAGCGCAGCGAAAAACCGGGCAGAGACAATGTTTCCGATTGCTGAGTTGCTCGGTTCCAGCGAGCAACGACTGTATTGCTGGTGCCAAAATCGATCGCAATTCCCATTTCAAATCAGATGAAGAATCAGTCGGCGTAACCCGTATTTTACGTCTTATCCCTCCGCTTCTCCAGTTTCCTGGTTTTTCGGAGTGGCTTTCTGCCCTACTGCCAGGTTGAAATCGGTTGGAGGACGAGTGGGATTTCTCCTTGTTCGATTGGAAACTCGAGTAGAGTTTCGTGCAAACCCAAATAGCCTGATTCCGCAAAAGATAAAAGCATTCGTTGTAGGGCAACCCAGACTTCTGCCTCAAACTCCCAGTCCTGATTTCGCA
Organism: Scytolyngbya sp. HA4215-MV1; assembly: GCA_019359045.1. Taxonomy (GTDB): domain Bacteria; phylum Cyanobacteriota; class Cyanobacteriia; order Leptolyngbyales; family Leptolyngbyaceae; genus Scytolyngbya. The sequence continues at coordinate 139,371 of JAHHIA010000013.1, read as the reverse complement.
CTGCTCGCGCCGCGATCGAGCGGAGTGCCCAAAAATAACTATTTCGCACCACCGATCCCCCTTTTTTATAAGTTGGTACATCTTCATGGTGCAAAAACACAATCTGATGCTCGATTTTTGCCCTCATAAAAGTGGGATTCATAGAGTCCAATAAAAAATCAGGTGTGATAAATCTCGCGTATCACACCTGGTTTCAATCAATTTTTTACAATTCTTTCGTAGTCACCCCAATGGGTTTATTTGTGTTGAGAGAACTGTTGTCGAGTTCCATCAGGCATCGTAACACGACGAAATTGAGCCTCGTTCAGGTTAACATCTGTAAGGTTAGCCTGAGTCAGGTTGGCATCGTTCAATTTGGTATTGGTCAACTTCGACCCCACCAAATTGGCTCCTGTCAGATCTGCCCCTGTCAGATTGGCTTCACTAAAATCAACATGCAGGAGAATTGCGTTGCGGAGATCGGCGCTACTTAGGCTGGCATGACTTAGATTTGCCTTGGTCAAATTTGCGCCACTCAAATTTACATTTTTGAGATTTACATTCCGCAATTTTGCTCCCATCAAATTAATTCCGCTGAAGTTTCGTTGCCCCGCTGCATAACGGCTCTGAAATTCATGGACATCCATTGGTAAGGCGGCCAAATAGGGTTTGAACAGGTTGCAATCGATTAGTGATTAAACCGCTTTTTACGTCGTCTGGCGATTTCTTTGCGCTTGCGCTTTTCAATCGGAGTTTCAAAATGACGCAAACGCTTAATATCCGAAAAAATTCCGGCTCTAGAAACTTGACGTTTGAACCGACGAAGCGCCGAATCGATGCCTTCGTTTTCGCCAACGGTGATTTGGGTCATGCGGCTTTTCCTTGGGTACGGATGGACTGGACTCTGAGCACAACAAGGTTCTGAAACACAAACCTGAAATCATCAATTTCTTGATTTATCAAAGATATTAGGAGTCAGGGGGACACTGCCAGCGCTAACTCCTATTCTTAACACGAAAATTTGGAGGGTAAAGTAGACTGATCTACTTTACCCACCTATCCATTGATGATTGTGAAAACTCGATCGCTCGATTTAATAGCGGCGAGAGAATCCATCCCGATTGTTCCGACGGTTACCACCCCCCCCGGGACTTCTTTCCTCACGGGGTTTGGCTTTATTGACTTTGAGGTCACGCCCCATCCATTCCGCCCCATCCAGGGCAGCGATCGCAGCTTCTTCTTGAGCTTCTTCCTCCATTTCAACAAACCCAAAACCACGCATCCGCCCAGTTTCGCGATCGGTGGGAAGTTGGACTCGTTTTACAGTACCGTACTCAGCAAAAACATTGCTCAAGTCCTCTTGCGTAACTTCGTAAGACAAGTTACCAACGTAAATCGACATGGATATTCCTCCGGAACCAACAAACAGGATAAGAGATTAAAGATTCGGAGAAATGCTTGTCATTACAGAGCAATGCTGTCAGCCGAATTTCAAAGCTCAGGGCTTAACCTAACACGTAAACCGCGATGATAGCAAAAATCCTCACATAATTTCTTAGAAACCGTTTGAGAATAGGTAAAATTGCGGATTCAAATAACTGGTTCTAAGCCCATATTCCCCAGCCAATTTGGTTTGAGGATAGATAAAAATGCTGATTGAGACGACTTGTTCTGACCCCATACACACCAGTCAATTTGGACAGTAAACTTGAACAGTTGTTCTTCAAACCTTCAAAGTTGATGGCTATCTCTGAACTTCAAGTAGCACCTTACGGTTCCTGGAAATCACCTATTACTTCTGAGCTGATTGTGGCTGGAAGCGTCGGTCTGGGAACCGTAGTTTTAGATGGTGAAGACATCTACTGGAGCGAATCTCGCCCTAATGAAGGCGGACGGAATGTCATTGTGCAGCGAACCCCAGACGGACAGATCAGGGATGTTACACCAGCACCGTTTAATGTGCGGACGCGAGCGCATGAGTATGGGGGGGGCGCATTTTTAGTGGTCGATGGCACAGTTTATTTTTCTAACTTTGCCAACCAACGGCTCTATCGCCAAATTCCTGGGCAGGCACCTGAGCCACTTACGCCGGAGGTTGCCTACCGCTATGCCGATGGATTGGTCGATCGCGATCGCAACCGTTTCATTTGTGTGCGTGAAGATCACACCCTAACCGAGTCAGAAATTATCAATACCCTGGTCAGCATTAATCTGGCAGATGGAAGCGAACAAGCCATTCTGGCAACTGGCAAAGATTTTTATGCCTCCCCCCGCCTCAGCCCGGATGGCAAACAACTTGCCTGGATTTGCTGGAATCATCCCTTGATGCCTTGGGATGGGACTGAGCTTTGGGTGGCAGATGTGCTGGCAGATGGCTCTTTGGGCGAGGTGCATCAGGTGGCAGGCGGGTTGGAAGAGTCGATCTTTCAGCCAGAGTGGTCGCCGGATGGAGTGTTGTATTTAATTTCCGATCGATCGGGTTGGTGGAATCTCTATCGCTGGTTGCCGGAACCCCCACTGTTTAAGGGTGGGCAGGGGAGACCCGATGATTCGGATGCCGAAGCCTATGGCTGGTTGGAACCTGTATGTCCGATGGAAGCAGAGTTTGGCTTGCCTCAATGGGTGTTTGGCATGACAACGTATGCTTTTGAATCGAGCGGACAGATCCTCTGTACCTATACCGAAGCTGGAGAAAGCCACATCGCGAGCCTGGATACGGCGACGGGGAAACTCTCGCCACTGTCGTTGCCCTATTTTCGCAGTGGCAGCATTCAAGCCGCGCCCGGAGTGTTGGTGTTGGGTGCGGGGTCGCCGATTCAGCCAGGGGCGATCGTCCGTGTCGATTTGGCAACTCAAACTTTAGAAGTGTTGCGCCGTGCGAGTGAGTTAGTCATTGATGAAGCGTATCTTTCGGTGCCAGAGGCGATTGCCTTTCCAACCGAAAACGGACTTACCGCTTATGGCTATTTCTATCCACCTAAGAATGGAGCGTTTACTGCCCCTGAAAATGAACGTCCTCCTTTGTTGGTCAAAAGCCATGGTGGACCGACCGCAGCCACCTCTGCGGCTTTTAGCTTGAGTATCCAGTACTGGACGAGTCGCGGCATTGGGGTCCTGGATGTCAACTATGGCGGTAGTACAGGCTATGGACGTGCTTATCGAGAACGCTTGAAAGGACAATGGGGCATTGTAGATGTGGATGACTGTGCCAATGGAGCGAAGTATCTGGTGGCGTTAGGCAGTGTGGATGGCGATCGTCTGGTAATTTCGGGAGGCAGTGCGGGGGGCTATACGACGCTCTGTGCCCTCACTTTTCGCGATACCTTCAAAGCCGGTGCGAGCTACTATGGGGTCAGTGATCTGGCGGCACTGGCAACCGATACCCATAAGTTTGAGTCGCGTTATCTGGATAGCCTGATTGGTCCCTATCCTGAACAGGAAGATCTTTATAGGGAGCGATCGCCCATTTATGCTACCGATCTCCTGTCCTGTCCCGTGATCTTCTTTCAGGGGGATGAAGATAAAGTTGTCCCCCCAAGCCAGTCAGAGCTGATGGTGAATGCTTTACGATCGAAGAAATTACCCGTTGCTTATGTCCTGTTTCAGGGAGAACAGCACGGTTTCCGCAAAGCTGAAAATATTAAAAGTGCGCTAGATGGGGAACTATTTTTCTACTCGCGCGTATTTGGGTTCGAGTTAGCCGATCCGGTTCCGTCTTTGGCGATCGAGAATCTCTGATTTCCACCGCAAACCACCCATTAAACCCATGAATTCTCTGACCTGGAGGGCAAGCCCAGCCCTCGTAGGTATCACTTGAAGCAACTGCGATGGTAATTTGCAAGCCTGAAAAATGTGCGATCTCGAGCAAATCATTCGTTCGGTCGCTCCTAACGACAAACCAGAACCGGTTTGTAACCGCAGCTTGAACGATCTAACGCAAAAAAGGAGGGCGCTTCGTATCGGCAGGCTTCGTCTTAATCACCTCATCGATAAATCGCTTTAACGCTTTCTCTCGATTTTTCATAAAAGCTGCCCAAAACCCTGGCTGAAACTCGTCCATCGTTTTTGCCAATGCCCAAACGTCCACAGCAAGAATATTGTAGAGTGTCTCATCTTCTCGCTTGAGCGAATCTATCTGATCAAGCAGCGAACCATTCTGAGTGGTATGACTGTCGTCTTTTAACATTATGAAAACCAGATAGAAATACGGTAGCAGACAACCCCAACATACCGAAAAATCGTAGTCGCATTTACTACATCAAGTTAGTATAAGGGCTTTTCGTCGGTTCCGTCGCACTTCAGCCAAATCGCTAAATGCTTCCCCCACCGACCCACTCGATCGCAAATTGAGAACAAATTCAACGATTGCTTCACTGAGTCATACCTGTGCTTGAAAGTAAGAGTTATTCGCCATCATATCCATTCACTCCTCTATCCCAAAGTCCACCCAATCCATTTTTGACCTTGGCTCAAAAGCCCATCTCTGGCAGTCAAAAATCGTCTATGTTGCGGATTGTCAGCTTTTCGGGGCTATCCAGAAGCACCAAGATCAGCGAGACTAAGCAATAGCGATCGATCTCAGATTCACCTCTACTATCTCTTATGTTACGTCAAACTTCTCTGGGAACACTGGGTCTATGGGTAGGTGGCATCCTAACGCTTTTAGGCTTCGGCGCTTACGTCTTTAGAGAACCAACACTCAACTTAGTTGGCTTCTTCTATGGCATTCCGCTCTTACTGGGAGGTCTGGCGCTCAAAGCCTCTGAACTGAAGCCTGTTCCCATCACTCAACCCACTGCTCCAGAAGTTTTGGCACTCCGAAATCAGCAAGCCACAGAGACACAAAATCAGATTCGGAAAGACGTGACCCGCTATCGCTATGGGCAATCGGCACATTTAGATGAAGCATTAAAACGTCTGGGTCTCAGTCCTACCGATGAAGAACGGCCTTTGTTGAGTGGACTGCGAGAAGAGAATATTGCAGGTAACTATGGGTTAATTCTGGAGTTTGCCTCACCTTTCATCTCACTGGAAAATTGGCAACAAAAGCAAGCTAAGCTAACCAGCTTTTTTGGTCCCCAGATTCGAGTTGAGATTAAACCGCTAACCGACCAACGCATTGAATTAGCGCTGATTACCGATTCTTTAGCCCAAGTCATACCTTCACCCTAAGCTAAGCCAGAAATGAGGTAGCTCCTGAAAGAACAGCGCAATCGTAGGGACGCAAAGCTTGACTATCGGATCGCAAGACTGAGAAACCTGAATTCAATCCAACCATTTTTTCACCGCAGGGCGTGCGGCTTTTCATACCTACAAAAAATATTGATAGGTACTCAGGAGCGTCAGGTTTTGCGCCTCCTTGGAAAATACTAAACTTGGATTAAAATTCACAAAACCCAATGTAGACGATCCCACGATACTTCAGTCTTACCAGAGTATCGGACAAATGCTCTTCTCTGGAAGTTTTCAGATCCGTAGAAATCCCCTCATATTGATCAATCGTTCTGCTGCTTAAAATTTCTGCATTGATAGATTTATAGTCGTAACGAACACCACGATACGAGAGTTTCATGACGATTTCCTTTGAGGACTAACGGGATTGATCATCCAGCATGTTTTTCATTCATGAAGTGATGAACATCCCTTTCATCGGTGAGATAAGAACCGCTTAAACTGTGACCTGGTGCACCGAGAAAACGAGCTTACGAACCGAGGTGAAATTTGAGCCATCTGCCCTGTTGAAAGAGAATCAGGTTTGCTAGGATGACCAACCAAATGATCGAAGCGCAAAAAATTCACTCCGTCCGAATAAAAATTGCCCAAAAGATATTAAGCAGGGCAAATTTTTCCTTGAAATCTCTGAAAGCTCTGTAAGACTAGAATCAATCTTGGATGTTCTGGGCAAGATAACAGTAGTTCCACATAGGTTAATTTGGATTGAATATGGCAGCGACCCCCTTTCTCACGGTTGACGAACAACCCCTTTCCCTTTCCCAGTGTTTGAAATATCTGCAATCTTCGGGTAAGCTGCAATCCTTTTTAAGCGATATTCTGCGCCAGTACGTTTTGGAGCAAGAACTGCAAACGCGCGAAGATATCGATATCAGCTCAGCAGTCATTGAGCAAGCAGTGATTAATTTTCGATTACAACAAAAATTAACTGAGCCCAAAGCCTTTCAAGAGTGGCTGACCCGGAATGGACTAGACTACAACGCGTTCCACAGTCAGATTGTAAATGGGTTTAAGTTAGAAAAACTCAAAACTCAGCTTTCCGAATCCAAGTTGCAAGAATATTTTATTGAGCGCAAACTTTTTTTGGATCGGGTCGTTGTGTCGCGCATTGTCGTAGACAGCAAAGAATTGGCTGAAGAACTCAGAAGCCAAATTGATGAAGGAGCCAAGTTTGAAAATTTGGCGCAGCAGTATTCGATCGCGGAAGATCGAGTAGCCAATGGCATGATGGGTCCGGTTAGCCGAGGAACGATGCCGGACACTCTTAGGGCCTTGGTCGATGCAGCCGTTGCGGGCGATTTAGTAGGACCAGTTGAAATTGAGAAAAACTGGGGATTGTTCCGGGTAGAACAACTACTCCCCGCTTCGTTAGAAGATCCGAAACTCAAGCAAGCGTTACAAAATGAGTTGTTTGAACGCTGGATTGCTGAAAAGTTACAAAAAATGACCGTCAAATTACAGGTAAATGAATGATTACCGACGATAACGCCATAGCCATTCCTTGGGATGCTCCACCGCTCTGCTTCCTCAGTTCTGAGCAACAGGTTCAGTTTAAACAACAAGCTGAAACTCGTCGCTACACGCTAGGACAAGTCATTTGGTCTACTGATTCGCCAGATAGTCAGGTATTAGTCCTATCTGGCAAAGTTCGGTTGGTGCCTGAAGAGGGACAATCGACCATGCTCAAAGCGGGAGATTGGCTAGGTCCGTTACTCGAGTTATCGGGCTATTGGAAAGCCAGGGCTTCGAGTGACAATGTCGTGGTGATGCATTGGCGACCTGATCTCTGGGCGACTTTATCTTCTTCGGAAATCGAGCAGTTTTGGGCAGTGCAGCGATTGCGCTACCAACCTCAAACCGAAAACAGCCCCAAGCCCATTTTAGGGTTTCCCTTTGTGGCAAGCGTTAATACGGCTGCCGCCTGCCTAACCATGGCAGCTTATCATTTGCAAATTTCTGCCCAACTGGAGTGGGTGCAGCGTCAGTTGCGGGGGCAACGCCCCGCTGATGTGACCGAAGCCGCTGAAAAAGTGGGGATGCAACTACGGCATATTGAAACCAGTTGGGCAGAATTGCGCCAGTTGAATTTTCCAGCCCTGCTGCACTGGCAACAGGAACGTTGGATGGTGGTCTATGGTTGCAAGGGCGATCGACTGATTATTGGCGATCCTACTAACCCCACCCAAACTTGCGAAGCGCTACCGCGATCGGTGGTAGCGCCTGGCTGGGATGGCAACCTGTGGCAAGTTGAACCAATCCAAACCCAAGATCGCTTTAACCTGACTTGGTTTTTGCCAGCCGTTTGGCGATATCGTCGCTTGCTGGGCGAAGTCCTACTAGCCTCTTTGACCTTGCAATTGTTGGGGCTGGCAACGCCGGTCATTACCCAAGTAGTGATTGACCGGGTGATGGTGCATGGTAGCCTCTCTACGCTAGATGTGATGGCGATCGCCTTGCTATCTGTTGCCTTCTTTGAAGCCTTTCTCGGTATATTGCGGTTGTTTATTTTTACCCATACCGCTCGACGTCTGGATCTCAGCCTCTCGGCTCAGGTATTCCGTCATCTGATGCGGTTGCCACTAGCATATTTCGAGTCGCGTCGGGTCGGCGACACGGTAGCACGAGTTCACGAGCTAGAGAATATCCGCCAATTTTTGACCGGTACTGCCCTTACCGTGGTGCTGGACAGCATCTTTGCGGTCGTTTACCTGGCACTGATGTTCTACTACAGTATCCCCCTCACCTGGGTAGCTCTTGCCGTATTACCTCTATTTGCGATTTTGACCCTGGTTTCCACCCCCATTCTGCGTAACTGGCTGAATGAAACCTTTAACCGCAGTGCTGATAGTCAATCCTTCCTGGTAGAAACCATTACAGGAATTCACGCAGTCAAAGCCCACACTGCTGAAAAAGTTTCTCGGGAGCGCTGGGAAGGTCTCTTTGCTCGCTATATTCGCACTGGCTTCAAAGCCTCCACCACCTCCAATATCAGTAACAACATCGGTGACTTTTTGACCAATCTTTCTTACCTGCTGATCCTCTGGTTTGGGGCAAAGCTAGTGATTGATCAAAAGTTGTCGGTGGGTCAGTTGGTGGCGTTTCAGATGCTTTCGGGTCGAGTCACAGGTCCGTTGCTGCGACTGGTACAACTTTGGCAAACCCTTCAGCAGGTGTTGTTGTCGGTCGATCGCATCGGCGATATCCTGAACGTTGCTCCCGAAGCCGAAGCCGGATCAGGGCTGGTATTACCCCCCCTCAAAGGTCAAACTGTCTTCGACCAGGTATTCTTTCGCTACCATCCTCAACAAGAACCTGTCCTACGCGGCATTTCCTTTAATGTGGAACCAGGAATGCTGGTGGGTGTTGTGGGGCGTAGCGGCTCTGGAAAAAGTACCCTGTCTAAACTGCTACAACGCCTTTATCAGGTCGAATCGGGACGCATCCTCGTGGATGGGTTTGATATTAAAAGTTCCGATCTTGCTTCCCTGCGTCAGCAAATGGGAGTGGTCCTGCAAGAGGACTTTCTGTTCAACGGCACTGTGCTGGAAAACATTACCCTCGGCGATCCCGACATTACTGCGGAACAAGTGGTAGAGGCAGCCCGGATGGCAGCGGCACATGATTTTATTAGCGAACTGACCCATGGTTACGAGACTAATGTGGGGGAACGAGGTACTGCCCTATCTGGAGGACAGCGGCAGCGCATTGCCCTGGCACGGTTGTTTCTCTCCAATGCGCCCATCTTGATTTTGGATGAGGCGACCAGCGCCCTCGATAGCGAGACTGAGCAGCAGGTTTTACAGAATCTTCAAAAAGTTTCCCAGAATCGTACGGTTTTTCTGATTTCTCACCGCTTTGCTCCCTTGAAGCGTGCCAACCTCATCGTAGTTTTGGAGAAAGGTGTGCTGGCTGAACGCGGCACTCATGATGAACTTCTTCAACAAAAAGGACTTTACTGGTCGCTTTATCAGCGTCAGCAAGCTTCTGTATAAATTGCATCAGGCCGCCCTCAATTTCCGTGAAATTTTTAGAATTCAGTATTTTCACTTGATCGCTATGGCAATATCGTGGGGAATTCTATCTTCGCCTACGTACGAGTAATAGCTATGGCTGATAATGCTGGGAATACGCTAAATACTGCTAGAGCACTCAATCTAACTTTTGCATCGCAAACCTTTTCAGATGCTGTCAGTTCCGCAGATCCATTGGATTACTATCGTTTTCGATTGAGTTCTCGAAGCAGTTTTAGTCTCTCTTTGACCAACTTGAGTGGCGACGCCAATGTTGAACTGCTTGACAGTTCAGGCGCAGCAGTGGTCATTGGTGGTGCCACCCAGAGTTCCACTAATCTAGGCACCCTGGCAGAATCGATCAATACAATTCTCAATGCTGGAGTCTATTACATCCGGGTAACCCCTGCGATAGGTGCCAGTACAAACTACAGCCTGAATATACGAGCATTATCCAGTATCAAAAATGACCTGCTCTGGCGCAACTATACAACGGGTAAAAATGTGGCATGGCAGATGTCAGGCACTGTGCCAACCGCAACCCTGGACCTCCCCTCTGCGGTTCCCGACCCCAACTGGCGCATCGAAACGACTGGAGATTTTAACGGAGATGGGCAATCTGACATTCTCTGGCGCAACCTGTCCACTGGCGCAAACCTTATCTGGCAAGTCAATGGCACGGTGGTAACCGCTAACATTGCCTTACCCTCTGTCACCGATCCAAATTGGCGAATCCAGGCAACGGGTGATTTTACCAAGGATGGGCAAACCGATATCGTTTGGCGCAATCAGGCAACGGGAGCAACGGTCATCTGGCAGATGAATGGCACCACTGCCGTCAACACACTGCCGCTCAATGGTCCCACTGTTGATCCTAGTTGGCGGATTCAGGGAGCAGCTGACTTTACGCAAGACGGGCAAGCTGATATTGTTTGGCGCAACTATACCACCGGAGTCAACGTACTCTGGAGTATGAACGGCAATACCCCTACGGGAACCCTGAATCTACCTGCACAAACCGATACTAACTGGCAAATTGCTGGTGTAGGAGATTATACCGGTGATGGGCAACCAGATATTGTCTGGCGTAACTACGCTACAGGCAACAATGCTATCTGGCAAATGAATGGAACGGCTTTAGCAATTAGTACGACTTTACAGCAGGTGCCCGCCCCGGATTGGCAACTGGTTGCGCCCCTCAGCCGATCGCAACAACCTGGTCTCTTTGACATTGCTGACAATGCCCCCACGACTGCTCCTTTCGTCATCGGTAATTTAAACGGCAGCGGCTCCTATCGTGATTTCGTGGGAGATGTCGATCCGATCGATTTCTATCAGTTCACGCTGACAGGACCTGCTGATGTCAGTCTGGTCTTAAAAGATTTGGCTCAAAATGCAGATATTCAGATTTTGGACGGCTCAGGGAATCCCCTCACTCCCCCTGCGGTAGGCACCAATGCGGGTAATGCGAATGAGACGCTGGTGCGAACTTTAACTGCGGGTACCTATTTTATCCGAGTAGCTCAAGCTGCTACTGGACAGAATACGAACTACACACTGCAACTGTCTGCTAATAGCATTCCGGTTGTGGTCAACAATTTGGGGCTAACTGTAGATGAAGGTGCGCCTGCGACGACGATCGCCAACACCCTACTCCAGTTTAGCGATGCCAACAATCCTCCCGATCAGGTCACCTATACGCTGTCTGTATTACCAACAAAAGGTATCCTGCGCCTCAATGGCACTCAACTCACGATTGGGCAAACCTTTACCCAGGCAGATATTGATGCTGGACGACTGAGCTATCTCAACGATGGCACTGAAGCCATTAGCGACAAATTCCAGTTCACCGTTTCTGATGGCATTGTTACCACCCCGGTTGGACCGGTTACCTTCAACATCACCATTACTCCGGTCAACGATCCGCCCGTCTTAGGCACGATCGTTCCCATCACCGTCAATGAAGGTGCTCCAGCTTTTGTCTTAAGTGGGGTCAACCTACCTGTAACCGACGTTGATAACTCAGACAATCAAATCCGTTATATCGTCAAGACGATTCCCACCAGGGGCAGTTTATTGGTGAACGGAGTTGCCCTGGCAGCAGGCGGCAGCTTTACCAAAGCAGATCTGCTGGCGGGCAAAGTCGCATATCTCAATGACGGGAACGAAGCAACCAGCGATAGCTTTGTCTTCTCGGTAACCGATGGGGCAGGTGGTACCATTCCGGACACAACCTTCAATATCACCATTAACCCAGTCAATGATGTTCCCGTCTTGAGTCTCAATACGGGCTTTACGATCGTTGAGCGGCAAACCAAAGTGATTACCAACGCTCAACTCAACATCACCGATCCGGATAATTCGGTTCTACAGCGAACCTATATCGTTACCGATTTGCCAGATCACGGCACCTTGTTCTTGAGAACACCCACTGGAGTGATTGCGCTGATTCTCGGTAGCACATTTACGCAAGCAGACATTGATACCAACGGTCTCTCCTATGCCCACAATGGCAACCAGGCAATCAATGACAGCTTCAGCTTCAATATCACAGATGGTGTAATTCCAACACCAATCGGTCCTTTCACCTTTGGGATTACGATTACCTCAATCGACGATCCCCCTATTATCACGACTAATACGCCATTAGCCGTTCTGGAAGGAAACCCCAATCCCGTGCCGCTGCAAGGATTTTTGGTGGCAACCGACCCAGACAGCAGTCCCGCTCAACTGCTTTATACCATCAAGACTGCTCCCATCCACGGCACCCTATACCGCAACACGACTGTCTTAGGTGCAGGAGCCACCTTTACTCAGGCAGAGTTAGACAGTGGCGCTGTTCGATATCAACATGATGGCACCGAAACGCTGACCGATAGCTTCCTCTTCGATTTGTCTGATGGCACCACCACGCTTGCCAACAAAACCTTTACCTTTGCCATTACGCCAGTAAATGATGCCCCCGTGTTGACTGTGCCAGGAGCGCAGTCTGTAGCAGAAGACACCAGCCTCACCTTCAGTGGCATCAGCATCGCCGATGATGCGGGCACGAACCCACTGACCGTTACTTTGAGCGTGACCAATGGGACACTAACGCTGGGTTCTGCCCTGGGTCTCACTATCACGAATAATGGCAGCGCCTCGGTGACAGTGAGTGGTTCACTGACCGCGCTCAATGCCGCGTTCAACACCCTCTCTTACAAAGGTGGATTGAACTTTAACGGTGCTGACACGCTCACAATCAATGTCAACGATGGTGGCTTTACGGGAGGCGGTCCCGGTTTAACCGATACGAAGAGCATTTTGCTGACCATCACGCCTGTGAACGATGCGCCTACCCTGACTGTGCCAGCAGCTCAGGTGGTGAATGAGGATACGGATCTGCCCTTGGCAGGAATTACGATCGCGGATGTGGATGCTAATTCCAATCCGGTACAAGTCACCTTAGCTGCGACGAATGGTTTATTGACGCTGAATCCAGCCAACCTCACATTCACGACTGGCGATGGTGCTGCGGACGAAACCATGACCTTCACAGGAACCCTGGCGGCGATTACAGCCGCACTGGCAACCCTGGTCTATCGCGGCAAAGCCAACTACAACGGTACTGATACCATCACCATTACGATCGATGATCTGGGTAATACGGGCGGGAGTGCGCTAACGGCTAGCAAAACTATCGCTGTGACAATCAATCCCATCAATGACCCACCCATCATCACGGTTCCCATTGATCAATCCATCAACGAAGACACCAATCTGACCATTTCGGGCATTAGCATCAGTGATGCGGATGCTGGCAATGGCATTCTGGAAGTCAGTTTGAGTGTGGCTCAGGGCGTTCTCACCCTCAGTTCTTTTAATGGCTTGAGCTTCATCACTGGGGACGGCACTGCTGACAGCAATCTCGTTTTCCGGGGCACGTTAGCGGATATTAACACAGCACTCAATAACCTAATTTACCGGGGCAAAGCCAATTACAACGGGGCGGATACGCTAACGATCGGAGTTAACGATCGCGGCAACACAGGCGGAGCCGCCCAAATCGACCAGAAGGTCATCAACCTCACCATTAATTCAGTGAATGATGCGCCCGTACTTACCACACCCGCTTCAGTCACAGTTGCTGAAGATACCCCAATTTCCCTGGCAGGCATCACCCTCGCTGACATTGATGCAGGCAGTGGGCAACTGCTGGTTACCCTAACGGCTGCCAATGGACAACTCACCCTCAGTTCACTGACTGGCTTGACCTTTACCACTGGGGACGGCACCAGCGATAGCAGTATGACTTTCACAGGGAGTTTGAGTGATATTCAAGCAGCTCTCGCAGGACTGACCTATCAAGGCAATCTGGACTTTAATGGCGCAGATATCATCAATCTCAGTGTGGATGATCAGGGCAACACAGGCGGAGCACCCCTTTCCACCAGCAAAACAATTAATGTCAATGTCACCGCCGTGAATGATGCTCCGGCGATCGTGGTGCCCACTGGCGGAGTTACGGTCGATGAGGATGCGATCGCCATCCTTAGCGGCATTAGCATTACCGATATCGATGCCCTTTCTGGTACGCTGCGGGTCAGCTTGTCCGTTGCCCAGGGCCTCATTAACCTCAGTTCCGTCACCGGGCTGACCTTCACGGCTGGCAGCAATGGCAGCAAGAGTATGACCTTCACGGGCACGCTGGCAAACATCAACACGGCTCTCAACGACCTCACCTATCGCGGCGATGCCAACTTTAATGGCACAGATACCCTAAATTTGAGTGTGAGCGATCTGGGCAGCACTGGAGCGGGCGGAGCCAAGACTGACAGCGATACCCTCAACATCACCATCAACGCGGTGGATGACGCACCTGTGATTACGGTGCCAGGCGCCAAGACCGTGGCAGAAGACACAGATTTGGTGATTAGTGGCATTAATGTCAATGATGTGGATTCAGCTGCCGGGCAACTTGTCGTCACCCTGTCTGCGGCAAACGGTGTTTTGACACTGAGCGCGCTAACAGGTCTCACCTTTACCGTGGGCGATGGCACGGCAGATGGCAGCATGACCTTTACGGGCACGTTGGCGAATATTAAGGCTGCCTTGACCAACTTGCGCTATCGGGGCAATCAAGATTTCAATGGAGCCGATACGATTACCCTGGCGATCGATGACCAGGGCAATACAGGCGTGGGCGGTCCTCTCAGCGATACCAAGACGATCGCTGTCACGGTAACTCCTACCAATGATGCCCCAATTATCACTGTCCCCGCCGGACCGCAAAATATCCTGGAAGACCTTGACCTAATCATTGGCGGTATCAGCATTGCCGATGTGGATGCTGGGCTGAGTGCGGTGAAAGTTACCCTTTCAGTCACCCATGGGGTGATTACTCTCAGTTCGATTAATGGTTTAACTTTCACGGCTGGAGATGGCACCGACGATAGCGTGCTCACCTTCACCGGTAACCTGACGGATATTAATACCGCACTGAATAACCTGACATACCGAGGCGTGCTTAACTTCTTTGGTAACGATACACTGAGCATCAATGTCAATGATCAGGGCAATACGGGCAGTGGCGGAGCGAAGAGCGACCTGGATACGATCGCGATCGTCGTCGCCCCAGACAATGATCCGCCCCTTTTAGTTAACAACAATCCCCTGTTTGTTGTTGAAGGAAAATCGCTCAAGATTACGGGTAGTCTCCTGAAAGTCACTGATGCGGAAGATGCCCCTGGTCAAATTACCTACACCTTACAATCCGCTCCCAGCAATGGCAGTTTGCGGCGCGGAACGACCATTCTCAACTCAGGCGATACCTTTACCCAGGCAGACATTGATGCCGGATTAATAAACTATCTGCATCTGGGTGGCGAAAATACCAGCGATGGCTTTGTCTTCACCGTTAGTGATTCTGCCGGGAGCAGTATTCCCGCCACACCTTTTAGCATCACCGTTTCTCCAGTAAACGATGTGCCTACCCTGCTCAATCTCCCCGTCACGGTCAACGAGAACGGCAATATTTCCATTACCTCAGCGTTCTTGAAAGCGATTGATCCCGACAACACTACGGCACAACTGGTCTACACCCTGACCCGTGGACCGCTCAATGGCAGTTTGCGGTTGGGTACCACGACTTTGACAAACGGCAGTACCTTTACCCAGGCAGATATTGATGCAGGACGTCTCTCCTACTTCCATAATGGTAGCGAGACCACGATCGACAACTTTACCTTTACCCTGACCGACGGATCAGGGGGCAACATTGGCACGACTGCCTTCACTATCAATGTCACACCTCAGCCCGACCCACCTGTGCTGACAACCAACATCCCGTTAATCATTGATGAAGGGGGCGCACTCAACATTAGTGATAGCTTCTTGAAGGTCACCGATCCGGATACGCCCGCTTCGGCGATCGTCTATACCTTAACGGTTTTACCTGCCAATGGCATCTTGAAGAAGAACGGTGTTGCTCTGGCGATTAACGATACCTTTACCCAGGAAGATATCAGCCTGGGTCGGATTACCTACGTCCACAATGGCGACGAAAACATCAGCGATTTCTTCCGGTTCAACGTTACTGATGGCACTACACCACCGCTCAACAACCGCACCTTCTCCATCACCATTAATCCAGTGAACGATGCACCCCTGTTGGTTGCTAACCAGGAACTGACCATTCCTGCGGTGCTCTTTGCCCCCGTTGCTATCAACAACAACGTGTTGCAATACAGCGATGTGGACAACACTCCAGTTCAAGTCACCTACACGATCAACCAGGCTCCAACCTATGGGGTACTGAAGAAGGCAGGGGTTGCTCTGGCTACTGGGAGTACCTTTACTCAGCAAGACATTGACCAGGGTCTCATCAGTTACGAACTCATCACTACTCCATTGGGGAATGATTTCTTCAAATTTACGGTTTCTGATGGTGGGGTTGGAGGAACCTTGTCGAGCAACTTCTTCTTCTTCTCGTTTATTTAGGAACCTGGTTTGAATCCGATCGGGAATTGATTCAGGGTCGGAATGCAAAGTCGGGACGCAAAGCCTTGCGTCCCGATAGAGAAATGTTAAGGGTATTAATTTTGTGCCTCAACTCATCACTCACCTGCGGCCCAATCTGGACAAATCTTCCCCCCTTGCCAACCATAGGGATGAAACCCACAAATCAAAATAATGCGGTTGTGTCCGTAAGAGGAACCGTGGTAATGCATACACCCCTGACAGGGTTTTGGGCGCGAAGGAGCGGGATCGTTAAAACCGAGTTGCGATCGCAAAATATGTTGTTTACTCTGCCGTCTGTGCCAGTTCTGGTAATCTGCCTTTCTCGAAAGATAGTCGCTGCGTTTGAATCGACTCTGGGCGACATGCATAAGCGGTGGGGAGGAACGCGATATTCTTCAGGCTACCCAGAACTTGGGGTAGATTCCTAGAAAAGCAGCACAAATGTTAAAA
The DNA here is from genome assembly GCA_019359045.1 of Scytolyngbya sp. HA4215-MV1. GTDB lineage: Bacteria > Cyanobacteriota > Cyanobacteriia > Leptolyngbyales > Leptolyngbyaceae > Scytolyngbya. The sequence continues at coordinate 122,701 of JAHHIA010000013.1, read as the reverse complement.
AAATAAAAATTTATTCTCCACTCAATGCAGCGAATTCTCGCCAGCAAAGAAAGAGCGCCCGCGGTACATGAAAACAGCCTTTCCATTTACCGCCTTTGAGATTTAACAAGACCTCACCTCGCCGATTTAGGTAACCAAACCATTCTCCATAGTCTGGATCGGTAAAATGTGACCAGGCGTACTCATGCAACTTCTGGTACCAATCCCAACACGCCTGCCGCCCAGTCAGTCGATAGCCCAGCGCCAGCGCCACTAACGATTCTAAATGCACCCACCAGAGTTTTTGATCCCATTCCAATTGTTGGGGGGGGTGCCCGTCCGCATCCATAAAGTAGAATAAACCGCCATATTCCTGATCCCAGGCAAAGTCAAGAATATTGAGTACCACGTCTACTGCTTGCTGGATAGTTGCAGGGTCTTGGTAGAGATCGGCAATCTCCATAATGAACCACATCGCCTCAATACCGTGCCCCGGATTGATCAATCGTCCATCAAAACAATCTACAAGGGAACCATCGGAAGCAACCGCCTCGTACATCAACCCTCGCGCTGGATCGAGAAAATCGGTCATCACTTCCTGCACCGTTGCATCCAAAATTTGCTCTAGTTGCTCACCCGGCAACAGCCAGTTCATCTCCAAAGATAGATTCGCAAGAATCATCGGCACTGCTAGAGATTTCAACGCCCGTGTGCCGGGATAAGCTTTGGTGTATTTGCCTTTGGGGTTGTCTTTTCGACGCAACACATTTTGATAAGCTTGGAGCGCGACCTCCTTCGCCCAATCTTCGCCCGATGCCAGCGCATACTTACTAAACGCCATCGCCGCAAAGCAGTCGGAAAAGATGTTGTAGGGTTGCACCAGCGGTTGACCGTCGCGGGTCAAAGCAAAGTACCAGTTGCCCTCCACATCTCTGCCATGCTGTGCCAAAAAGTTGGCGCCGTTAGCGGCAATTTTGAGCCAGTCTTCGCGCCTTTCCAATTGGGTGTAAAGCATGGAGAAAATCCATACCTGACGGTTTTGCAACCAGATAAATTTGTCGGTGTCGAAGATGTTGCCAGCCCGATCAAGACAGGTGAAATAGCCGCCCTGTTCCCAGTCGATCGAGTGCTTTTGCCAGAAGGGCAAAACATCTTCCAGAAGCGCCTGTTTGTATTGAGTTGCTAGTGCTCGAAAGTCTTGCTCCATGAATTCATACGCATTCGAAACCCTATCAATGATACCGATTTCAAACAAAATAGCGATACATCAATATTCTGATTGAAATTTCGATATCCCAAGTGCTTCACCACTATGCTTTGGGGTACAGCCATCTAGCCAATAACCGAGTCAGTCGAGGCATCACCACATAGGTAGAAATCAGCATCAGTAGCAGTGTGACCACAAAACTACGCAGCAACCCAGGCAAATCGCCGAGCAACGGTCGCAGTGCCCAATTCAATAGATTTAAGACCGGGAAAATTGCCAGAAAGGTTACAATGACCATCTTGTAACGCGGCGGTGGTAAGATCGCCTGTTGAGTCACCAGCGTAAACCAGGTTTCCAACCCAGTCACGACATGAAAAGTTCTTGTCCCAACGGTTAATCGTTCCGCACGAGCCAGCCACTGCTGCCGGATGGGTGAATTTTCCCAGCGATGCAAGTGGCTGAGACGATCGAACTTAAACACAATCCGATAGGCTGAATTGCCTGCTTCTTGCGATCGAAAAACATTTGCGCCCAAATACCCTTCAAAGGTTTTGGCAGTAGCAATCAAATTTGACAGAACTTCCTCAAATTCTGCTTCACAGCCCGGTTTAACCCGTTGCATCACATCCACTGTAACGGGCAAATCTTCATCGTTGGAGAATGCCATCGGTGACCTCAATTCTTCACAATTAGTGGTAAACCCGCTACACCCACTTCTAACCGCACCACTTTGGCGGCTTCAAGCCCACTGGGTAATGGCAATGACATGCCACCATTAGTCACGACATAGACTCCGGTACGATCGTCTACTGCCTGCCCAAATGCTAGCGCCGTACTGCCCACCATGCCCGCTTCTGCCTGCGCCAGGATAGTCACTTGTCCCTCTGGCGAGATTTTCACCACACTATTAAAAACGTGAGTAGTGCCATAGAGATTGCCATCGAGATCGAACGCAAAGTCATCCAGATTTACCCGAGAAATAAAAATGTCCGGCTCACCAGGCTGAAAATCGTCTGAGATCGGAATTCTAATCACAAGTTGTTTTTCAGTGTTGGAAGCATATAATGATTTCCCCCACCGTTTGAGTCCGTTGACAGCGGGTAATTCTTTGTCCGGACTCGATCTTGCCAACAAAGAATGCTCTAACCAGACGCTGACTTTCGGCTCTATTACCTCCAATTGCCAAATTGCCCCCCGATAAGAATCTGCAATTAGGTAGGAGGTTGCTGTCAGAGGGGTGATGCCATTGAGAAAAATCGCGTCTGGTATCTGTACTAGGATACTGACCGTACCATCCGTCGTGATCTGAAACACTGTACAAACATTCTGCTCATCCCATCCAGTCAGGAGTAGGTTACCCTCGGGTGTCAGAACCAGTCCGGTTGCTTTTCCAGCGATCGCCGCATAAATCTCTGACTTGCCATCTGGCGCAATCCGAAAAACCTTACCCTCAAAATGGCTGGTTACGAATAGAGTATTGCTGGGATCGATCGCAATACTTTCCAAAAACGTGTTGGGTGGAAACTCGGCAATCAGCCGAATTGGCACCTGTTCCACTGGCACATTTGCAAATAAAGGAGGCAAGCTAGACATGCGGTTATTCCTCGGTTGTGCCAGTAGAAATATCACAGGTAGACAATCGTTACCAAATGGATACTGATAACAAGATGACATCCCCATCCCGCCGATATGGTTGCCCCATAGAAGTCACGATCGAGGTGATTGGGGGCAAATGGAAAGGGGTAATCCTCTGGTGGCTCAGGTACGATCGCAGAAGCTTTAGTGAACTGAAACAATTGATTTCGGGAATCACGTCCAAAGTGCTGACTCAACAATTGCGCGAACTCCAAGCTGATGGACTGCTCGATCGCACCATCTACAAAGAATCGCCCCCACGGGTTGAGTACTCACTCACACCGATGGGCGAAACCTTGCGACCGATTGTCGAACTGATGTGCGAGTGGGGCAAACAGCGCTTACCTGCATTTCAGCAGAGTTTTTTGAGCCTTCAAGGTTTGCCAGTTCTGTTGTTGACTCAGGACACCGGTTTGCAGCAATCTCTACAGACAGTTTTGCAGTCTCGCCAGGCAAGAGTCCGTGTGGCTACGGATATCAGTCAGGCAATGCTGTTATTGCATCAAGTTCAACCAGCAGTTTTACTCGTCGATGCAGAACTGCCCCATCAAATGGGTTACCGCTTGATTCAGCAAATTCAGACCGCAGGGGGAAAAGCAGAAAATCCGTGGGTGGCGATCGCCCTAACTCCGCCAACCCTCACAACCGAACACCGCAAAGTTTTGCGATCAGGATTTCAGATGCGTTTATCAAAGCCCGTTGAGCCAGAAGAGCTAATTGCGACGATCGCCAACCTCACCCAACTTCTGCACACCTCCCAGCAACAGGCGTAACCAGGCTGCCTCCATTTCTCCGCTCTTGTCTAATTCTCCATTGGCACAGCATATCAATTAAAAAACGGGATGTGGGAAAATTCTCCTCATCCCGTCATTCTTCATGATTTACAGCCATGTTTACTGGTATGAGCCATACTCATTCACCCATCCCCGATAACTGTGACTGTCTCGTCTGAAGACTGCTGTAAGTTCATTCCTCAGCTCCAGAGCACCAGGGTACTTTCTAGTCCAACTTCTTTCTTGCCTGATCCAGGACATCTTTTGCCTTGTTCTTCAACTCACCGACCAGGTCTTGCGCTTTGTCCTTGATCTCTGCAGCTGCATTCATCCCCGCCGCTTGAACTTGTTTCGCTTCTCCCGATACTTTCATTTGCTGATCACCTGTGAGGCTCCCTGCTGCTGATTCCAGCTTGCCTTCAATCTCCTTGGCAGTCGCTTTGATTTTATCTTCGAGACTCATAATCTTTCTCCCAGCTTATTGTCGATAGGACTCGAATTAGCCTTGATCAGGTTAGGGAATCACTTTTTTATCATCGATTCAGACAAAACCTTGTTGTTAGCAGTCTGCGATCTCTGAGACGCGTTGCCGAATTGCTAATAAATTCACTGCCATATCTTTTTGTAAACGACGTTCAATCATCGAAATCGGCATGAACCGTTTAGGCAAAATCACCACGGTATAACAAAGGTTGGTAAGGCAGGAATCATCTGATGCCAGAGGTTGCAGACACCAGCAACCTGAGAATGCCTTGAAATCTCCCTCAACCATATTAAAGCGAATCTCTTCTGGAAATCGCTCCTCCATATCCAAAACGACACGGGCTGAAAAATTGAAGCGGAGCACCCGTTGTGTCCCAACTTGTTCCAGGCGAATGCCACCCTCTGGACACGTTAATCGCTCACTCTTCGCCAGGTTAGGAATAAAGTCTGCTAGGGCTTCGTAGTCAGTTAATACGTTCCAAATGGGTTCAACAGGATGGGGGATCTGGATTTTGGCATCAATTTGTCGCTGCCGCCCTTCTAGCTGCTGAGTCGTCACCTCGACTTCTTGGAGCAGTTCTGGATCGATCGCAACACCATCGCCCTCTTCCAGATCAACCATATCCGCATCGATCTCGAGCGAAGGTGTTTTTGAATCGAGTTTTTGGACGTTTGTCATAACTCAACCTTTATCCAGACCAAGATTTTACCAGGGGTTTGCTTTGTGCAAGCAAAGCCGTTACTAAGTTCTACAAAAAATCGCTCAAACTCACGATTCTCGCCCTTGCTCTTTATCGAGGAGTATCTGGACATTGCGGCAAAGTCAGCGTGAAACAGGTTTCATACCCTTGTATTTCTTTGGATTGATTGCTAGTGACACCAATCGTCCCATTCAAATTCTGCACCAAGCTTTTCACCAGTGCCAACCCCAATCCCGTGCCCTGGATGGCACTTTGGGTTGCGCCCTGCCCGCGACGAAACTTCTCAAAAATATGGGGCAGTTCTTGAGGCGAGATCCCTCGTCCTATATTGGTTAAACTCATTTCAATAAAATTTCCAGTTTTTTCCTGTCGGTTTGCCTGAAGTTGCACCACCGTGTTGGGTTCAGAATACTTGCCTGCATTGGTTAAGAGTTCTTGCAGGATACTTCTGAGGCTATTGAGATCGGTTTGAATGAAGAAAGGTTCAGCAGGACAGGAAATATCTAGAGTCAATCCTTTTTCTGCCCAGCGTTGTTGGAAGACTTGGGCGAGTTCTTGAATCAGCGCTTTCAGATCGACGGATTGCAATTGCATGGAAACGTGGCGTGACTCCAGCTCTTGTAATGCCAGCAGATCGTTGACCAAACTGGTTTCCTGAGCACACTGCTGTTCTAGAATATCGAGATATTGGGCACTTTTCTGAGAGGATAGTCCACTTTCGCGTAGCATCCGAATTGCCAACATCATACTGGTCAGTGGTGTTCTCAACTCGTGACTGACGGTATCAATAAAGTCATCTTTGAGCTGATTGAGATGACGGAGTTGGTCAATTTGCTGGCGGGTTTTTTCGTAGAGCTTTGCTTGCAATTCAAGGCTTTGTTTGAGTTGGGCAGTGCGTTTATCAACCAGAGCTTGCACTTGTCGTAAAGTTTCTGACTGAATGATAGCAGTGCTGATCTGGGCACCTACGAGATCAACCAGTTCTTGCTCTTCAGGTTGCCACGATCGGGTTTGTCGATGTTGAAAAACAAGGAAGCCCAAAATACTATGCTGGCTTTGCAAAGGTACCAGAAGTAATGCAGACATGACATCCATTTCAAACACTGGGGCAACTGCTGAGAGCGCTCCATAGGCTAATAAATCTTTCGGTTCTGTAATCACAATTGGCTTAGCAGAATCTAGAAAAACCTGCTGGCATAGGGAACAGTCGGCAAGCCAGAATGTCTGATCGAGGGCATGAGCGGTTGATTGGGCAGGATCAGTCTCTTCGTCCGATAATTCAACCACTTCGGAACTTTCTTCACCCGTCCATTTGTAGACAATCGTTGCTTTGGCGGTCGGGATTGTTTCAGGGGATGTATGTCGATTGAAGAGGGGGTCCCAATATTTCAGCCGTAGAATCATCCCACGATCGACTTGGAGTGCCTGTGCTGTGCCATCGATTGCCTGCTTCAGGATTTGGTTTAACCCAACCGAGTTGCGAATCGCCATTGTAAGCTGATTAACCACTCCTTGATAGTGGGACTGGCGTTGCTGTTGCTGCCAGTAAAACTGAGTGACTGCCACAGACACTTGATCCGATATGGCTTGTAGTCCTGCACATTCAAAATCTGTCCAGGTGTGAGGTTCCGATTTCAGTAATATCAATGAACCATCGGTCTGATCCTGCAATTGAAGCGATGTCCCCATGATTGCTCTTACTCGTTCAAAGTTCCATGTATGACCTAACTCAGCCTGAGCATCACAAACCTTCACGAAAGCCGAAGATCGCAAGACGGCATCGATCGTTGGATGCTTGAGGAGTAAGGCGTCATCCTCAACCAGCAGAGGCTTACGGGCACTCGTCCAGCAAGCTGACTGAGGCGTTGTGAGGTAAGTATGTCCGATCGTGATCAGGCAAGAGTCTGCATAGAAGGCTTTGCCTAATGTTGATGCAATGCGAAGAAGCCTGTTTTTTGAATCAGAACCATCTAGAGCAATTTGGACAATCCGTTGCCACAGATAGAAGCCGTTTTCCTGCTGCCATTGGGATAGTGCCGAGTGATTTTTCACCTTAATAAATTTACAAAAGGGGTATTGCGCCCTAATAGAAGGTGCGATCGCTAATTCGTCTATGGTTAGGTACTCAGATGTACCACCGTCCTCCTTCCACTGTTTTTGGCATCGATTTGTGAGCAATTGCAAAACCCCGATTTACATGTTTCAACTGTGATTTTTGGCTTGTAGCTTGCAATTTGTAATTTCGAATTCTGACATCAGGAACTTCTGACCTCAAGCATTCCCAAAACACGCTAAGGATTCCCAAGTTAAGGAAATTTTTCGCGGAATCCACCTGAAGAATTGAGATAATTTTTGGGTGGGCTGGATTCTTCTATAAACTGGGTTTATCTATTACAACCTTACACGGTACAAGATTCTTGATGTATCCGTGATCTCCCTACGGTTCAAGGATTGAAATAGATTTTGGTCAGGTCAGGATTTATTAAAATTCTGTTCCTGTTCTAGATAAGTTGTTGATAGTTCTGGAACACGACTTGCGTCTTTCTGCCTAAAGTGGAGTTTGTGCTCATTCTTCAATGCTTCAATTTTGGGGGAATTTTCAAGCGGGGAAACATGGCGATATTACAGCCTACCGTGTACCCTGTATCCAGGACCTCATCTCTGCTGGGAAAGCTGGACTATTTGTATGACTTCCGTTTCTCCTGTTTTGCCCCATTTGCCCTCTACCCAGGTGATTGGCACAGTGAAAGGTCCTGGTGATGAGGGAAACCAGTATGTGTTTATCACTGCGGATAACCAGTATGTCAAGATTGGTGAGTTTGTCTACTACGAAGTAAAGAGTACTTTAGCTGAGCGCCAAATGTCTCGTGGGATATTGCCGATTCTTGGCAAGATTACAGCTCGGCGATTAATTGATCATTTGCCTGATCGTATTTTTGCGGATACTGAAATTAGCCCAGAGACGATCGCAGCGCTAGTTGGATTTACATACGCCAAACCAGAAATCTACGAAGTCACCGTAGATGTTATCGGCTATTTTGACCCGAATCTGGGATTCATGAACCCACGCAAAACCCCTGATCCTGGGGCGAAAGTTTGTTTGGCTGACGATCAAATGTTGAAGCAGATCTTGAACCGTCGCCAACCAGGGGAAATTGGTGCGGCTCATATTGGTTCTCTGTTGTTGCGAGAGGAAGCGGAAGTGCCGATCGCTCTGGATGTGAAAGAGTTGGTCAGCACTCATATGGCAATCTTGGCAGGGACGGGGTCGGGCAAGTCTTATACCGCTGGGGTACTTGTAGAAGAACTGTTGTTACCCCACAATCGAGCGGCAGTGTTGATTTTTGACCCCCACGGTGAATATGGCACGCTGGCGGAGATGCGGGGGCATCCCGCGTTTCAGACGGAAGATGGCTATGCTCCTGAAGTTAAAGTACTCACGCCGGAGCATGTACGAATTCGGGTTTCCTCATTGGATTATGCTGATATTTTGACGCTATTGCCAGAAATGAGCGATCGTCAGCAATCCATTTTGAACAAAGCTTATGCCTTAATCAAACGCCACAAGCGAGGGGATTATCGCTGGGATGTGCAAGATTTAATCGCTGCTGTATATGAAGCGGACAAACAAACTGATGATGAGGGGAACGAAAAAGCAGGTTCATCGGCTCCAGCATTAGAGTGGAAGTTGGAAAAACTGGCGCGATCTCCCTATTTCCATGCCTTTGAACACTGCGCCCCCAAAGATCTGTTTTGCCCTGGGCAGGTCACCGTGTTGCAAATGAACGAAGTGAGCCAGGAAGAGCAGCAGGTGATTTGTGCAGCGGTGTTACGACAGGCAAACCATGCCCGCATGAATACCCAAAAAGAGCTGATTTCTCCAGAGGATGAAAATTATCTTCCCTTTCCGGTATTTATTTTATTGGAAGAAGCACACCGATTCGCCCCAGCCCATGAGCCTTCCCGCTGCAAAGCAGTGTTGCGAACGATTTTGAGCGAGGGGCGCAAGTTTGGTTTAGGGGTCGGGCTGATCACCCAACGCCCTGGCAAATTGGACTCGGATGTACTGTCTCAGTGTATGAGCCAGTTCATCATGCGGATTGTGAATCCAGTGGATCAAGAGAGCTTGAAATATGGGGTGGAAGCGGCTGGAAGAGATTTGCTCAAAGAGCTACCCGCGTTAACCAAGGGGCAAATTATTGTAGCGGGTGCCTGTGTAAATACGCCTGTCTTGTGCAAAGTACGGCAACGCTTGACCAAACATGGTGGAGAAACCCTTAACGCTCCCGCGCTCTGGCAAAAATATTTTCAGCCCCATCACCAACAGGAGCGAGCAGCTCAAGAAGCACCGTTAGCGGCTCGATCGAAAGCGAAGACATTTCGCGGGGTCAGTATTGAGTAGAATCTCTCAAGCGTTAGAATCTGAGCCAATAGATGGACATGAAACTGAGATGAACCATGACTTCGGTGCGTTATGTTCTACATCCTTTAAGAAATAGGACGAGCTAATTCCTATCATTCTGTATCTCTCAGTTTTAGCGTCTAGCTTGAGCTTCTTGCAAAGCCGCTTCACTGTTTTGACGATAGCGGGCAGCCCGGTCTTGGGCAGTGGCATAGCGCTTGTCGTTAGCTGACACTGAATTCATCAGGTCTGAAGCCTTTTGCCATTCGGCTGCGAGGGCAAGCCATTCAGCCGAAGTTTTGGCGTTTTGTCCTGTCGTTGCGGTTTGTTCAGCAATTCTGACTGCGGTAACAAAGGGATCAGAAGAAGGAACTGAAGGAACCCGGATAGGTGAGGGGGAAGCTTTGGGGCTAACTTGGGTTGAGGGTGAACGATCGCCCGCGTGGGTCGATTGAGGCACCGATAAATTGTCTTTGCCAGAATCTAACCACAGTTCTCGAAACATCCAACCCGCTGCCAAAAGCACTAGACTGAGGCTGGCTCCTCCCATCATCCCAAGCCAAAAGAATTTACTCCGACGGGACGATCGTCCAGTGCTTATTTGAGGACGTAATTCTTTATTAGGATATTTTTTACGGTAAGCCAGGTCCGCTTGGAGTCGCTGCAAAAAACTAGGTTTTGCTAGGGTAATTTCTTCGGACCAGAGCAACTGATTTTCTGGATCACGGCTAATTTCTTCTAGCCAAAGCAGTTGTTGCTCCCGCACAATGCGGCTATTAATCTTGACTCGACGAATATTACGTGGAGCCAGTGTCTCTAAAATCTTCCGAATGCGATCGACCATGGATGTTTGTTCAAGCTGCTCTGCTTCTGGCGCTTCGCACAGCAGTTGCAAAACACCCTCTGCCAGCATGGCGCGGGTGCGGACGCCAGAATCGGCAAGCTTGTCATTCAGCACCTGGATGATTGCCGCGACGCTGCCTTCGCGAGCCTGTCTGGCAATGTCGTTTGCTGGATTCACCATTGCTTCTTAAACAATTGAAAACAATTGAATGATCTGAAACGCTAACTTTTTACGATCGTTACAAGACCGATGCCTAATTACGATACTTGAGACATGGCAGCATCGCTGTGAACCTAAAGATTAAACTAAATTGTTGTTGATTCAACAGAAATTATGTCGCAAAGTGTGAAAAGTGGCGCGTTTTTAGCATAAAAAATGTTCCACATTTTTTGCTGACAATCGTTTTCTGTCCCGGTTGGAGTTAGCTCATACTCGTCCCAGATCTCTTCTGTGAGGGGGGCAGCATAGTCCAAAGTCTCAGATCCAAAGCCTAAGAACCAGAGTTCAAACGCTCCTTTTTGAGATCTCATTCAGTTAAATGGCGACAATCGTTGAATCGCCGCACTTGCCAGAGGTCTGTATTGAAGTAGTTTGAGTTAGTTTGATACCAGCGATCTCGATCGAGCCAAAATTCAAATAATGCGGTATTGCGTGCCCGTAAACGCCAGGAACGCTGGCATTCCATCAATTCTGCAATCAGGTGTTGCAAAATCCAGCTATGGGTCACGATCCAAATGCGATCGGTATTGTGATGGCGCTCAATCAGGGTATGGATAAACTGGCGGGCGCGATCGCGTGCCGATTGTAAAGACTCTGCTGCTGGAATTTGAATCCAGTCTGGAGATGCCTCCAGCACATTGCATAAATCAGGATAGCGAACTTTAGCCTCTGCCCAGGTCAGCCCTTGAAAAATCCCATTTTGGAACTCTTTGAGTTCATCGGCATACTGGACAGTAATTTTTTGAGCATCACTTTCGGAGATCGGGATGGGGGAATCGGCAGCCCCATCAATCAAGTCACTCACCGCCGCAGGTAAGGGCGTTGCCAGAAAATGGGTTATCAAAATTTCTGTAGTTTGGGCTGCTCGTTTGAGGGGACTACTGTAAACATGGGAGGGCCACCATGCTTCTGCCAAGAGTGCCTGCGCCAGTCGTTCTGCTTGCACTCTGCCATGATCCGATAATTCAAACTCCCCGTGACCCTGCATACGTTTTTCCTGATTACCGGTAGATTGAGCGTGGCGGATGAACAGTAACTTCATGCTGAGCGCAAAATCATTGCAGAGTAAAAGTATGGGGCAAGTATGCGATAAAAACCACGGAACGGCAATCAGATCGGGAATTTAGCCTACGCCCTTAGGGGTAAACTGTCCTCATGATTTCCACCCGAATGGGGTTCTGCCGATCGCCATGCAATTTGCCAAACGTCTCGAAAAAATTCCACCTTACCTGTTTGCCAGCATTGAACGAAAGCGCTGTGAACTTGTTGCCCAAGGCGTCGATGTGATTAACTTGGGGGTTGGAGACCCCGATCAGCCTACCCTGGCGCCTGTGGTTGCTGCGATGCACACCGCTATAGCCGATCCAGCCAACCACACCTATCCTCCTTACCAGGGAATACCAGCCTTTCGGCAGGCAGCAGTGCAATGGATGGAGCGACGTTTTGGTGTCACAGGACTGAATCCCGATACCCAGGTTATCTCTTCGATCGGCTCCAAAGAAGCGATCCACAATATTTTTTTGGCATTTGTCGAAAATGGTGACTTTGTGTTGATCCCTGATCCAGGGTATCCGGTTTATCGATCGTCTACCATTTTTGCAGGGGGAGAACCTTATCCCATGCCCCTTCTGGCAAAGCGCCACTTTTTGCCCGACCTCAGTGCCATTCCTGAAACCATTGCCCAACAAGCCAAACTGTTATGGGTTAACTATCCTAGCAACCCAACCGGAGCCGTGGCACCGTTGGATTTTTTTGCAGAACTCGTGGAATATTGTCGCCATTACGAAATTTTGCTCTGTCACGATCATGCCTACGCAGAAATTGGCTATGACGGCTATAAGCCGCCCAGCATTTTACAAATACCGGGTGCCCTGGATGTTGCAATCGAATTTCACAGTTTGTCCAAGTCCTACAATATGACGGGTTGGCGCATTGGCTTTGTGGTTGGTAATGCCCATGGAGTACAAGGTTTGGCACAGGTAAAGTCAAACGTGGACTCTGGCGTGTTTAAGGCAGTCCAAAGAGCCGCGATCGCGGGTTTCACCACCCCAGAGACAGAACTGCAAAAGCTGACCGCTATTTACCAACAGCGACGCGATACGATCGTAGAGGGGTTGCGATCACTGGGCTGGCAAATGGCAGCCCCCAAAGCCACCCTTTATGTTTGGACACCTGTTCCCCCCGGTTACACATCTCTGGAGTTTGCCACTCTGTTGTTAGAAAAATGTGGCATCATCGTGCCTCCCGGCAATGGCTACGGATCATCGGGAGAAGGATTCTTTCGCATTGCTTTAACTGTGTCGAACGATCGCATGAAAGCCGCTATTCAACGTATGGCAGAGGCTGGAATTCGCTACTGCTAAAAAAGATCGGGATGGATTTTGCAAATCTGACAGACTAACTGGCGAAGCTGCTGATGTGCCTGCCGTCCTGCTTCAGACTCTCTAGCAGAAATTTTATGAGGCAGTTGGCTCAGTAACGGCACCACTTCCGTATCTAGAGCGGAGCGAAAAAGAACAGTGGGCAAAAGCAAATCGGCACCTTGACGCAAGTCGTAAAAGGTTCGCGTTTCGACCTTTGAACTCTCGCCTTCGGTGGATATGCCATCTGCTGCACTAGAAGCCACCAAAAATAACGGACGTACCCAGCAAGTTTGGCGTTCTACCACGACTTGAATCACTTCTGCGTACAACTGTAGATCGTGGTTATCCAAACAAACAATTTCGGTCGGTTTAAACTGATTCGCCCAATTCACAGGAAAGAGGGAGGATGAAAAGCTCATCTGTTAGTGCAAGATATCCCTTCTGATTGTATCGGTTTGTCTTTGCTAATCTCGATCGAGCGCATAAGAAAATGGTAAAACCAGACTCTGGTGAGATAAGATATTAAGCATTGTGAAGTCAAGCTCGAAATTTTCTGACCTCACTGCAATTTGTTTGAATCAGGGCAATAAATCGGCACTGATAGGTCTGACTTGTGCCTGAAGAATCCTGTAGACTTTTGTCCAGACAACGAGTCCAGATTATTCAACGTCCAGACTGTTAAACGTCCAGACGATTCAATGGGTCTCTTAACCCTGTTGAGAGTCACTAGCTGTTTATGAAGAGGATATAGCTGTGTCTGTCGAAACTATCGAACAGCGTTCAACCACACGTAAGTTAGCCCCGCGTTATCGGGTTTTGCTGCATAACGATGATTACAATCCAATGGAATATGTGGTTCAGGTGTTGATGACGACTGTGCCTAGCTTGACCCAACCGCAGGCAGTCAACATTATGATGGAAGCCCACACCAATGGATTGGCGCTCGTCATCACTTGTGCTCAAGAACATGCTGAGTTTTATTGTGAAACGCTAAAAACGCATGGTTTGTCTAGCACGATCGAGCCTGATGAATAAGGCTGACCTGTTGCTTGTTCACTGCAATCTCTGTTCGTGATTTAACCGACTTGAACGTTCAACAATTTTCTGTTCTCAGACGTTGTCCTGCACCGCTGCGAATTGCTGCGTTTGCAATGGCTCTGCTGCTGATCTGGGCACCGCTGGCTGCACCAATTTACGGGTTAGTCAGCTATCGCAACCTGGTCAGCATTGTGACGATGGCACTGCTCTACATCGAATTTATCGTCTTAGTGCAAATTTGGGGGCGATATGTTTACTGCGAATCGGGCTTGCTGCAAAGCTATGGATTGCGGTGTACCTGGCAGAATGGACAAAATTTGCTCTTAGGACTGGGGTTTAGCTCATGCAGCCTGGTGGCTTTGTTCGGATTACAGGAGACATTGGGCTGGCTGGTGTGGAAATCTCCGACCCTGCCCTTACCCCGCATCCTGCTCGAAGGGTTGCTGATGGCGTTGCTGATTGGCTTTGTAGAAGAGCTACTCTTTCGCGGTTGGCTATTAGATGAGCTGCAGCGAGATTATTCATCCCAGAGCGTCCTTTGGTTAAATAGCAGCATTTTTGCGCTAATGCATCTGATTAAACCGCTGGAGGACGCTCTCCGCATGGTGTTTGCTCTGCCTACCTTATTACTTTTTGGCATAGCAATGGTCTGGGCAAAGCGATCGAGCCACCATCCCAGGCATCCCAAACGCGGACTTTTGGGACTGCCGATCGGTTTGCACGCTGGATTGGTCTGGGTTTACTACGTTATCGATGTCGGCCAGTTGGTGCAGTACACCCAGCGAGTGCCGGAGTGGTTAACGGGTATTGATAAAAACCCTTTATCCAGCGTCACGGGATTGCTATTTATGGGAACGATTGCGCTCTTGATGCGGCAATATGCCAAGCCATAGAGATGCGGACAAATTAAAACGGCTGTAATACAAACCTGAGCAGATTAGTTTTTTATCCGATCTCAGAGGACGCATCGGGGAGTGAAGCCCGATCGACCTCAGCCATTTTTAAAGGAATTTTGAGATCCAGAGGGGTTGTTAAGGGTGCTAGAGAAGTCCCCGTTAAACAGGTGCCTGCCAGAGTAATCCCTTCTAAATTTGCATCGTCCAAATCAGCACAGAGGAGATTGGCACCCGTGAGGTTTGCCCCTGCCAGATTGGCTCCTTGCAAGTCGGCTTCTTCCAGATTGGCTTCACTCAAGAGTGCACCTTGCAAGTCTGCCTGGCGCAAATCCGCCCCTTGCAAATTGGCATTACTGAGATTTGCCCCCCGCAGATCCGCCCCCCGCAGATCAACACCTTGTAAATTGACTCCCATTAAATTGGCACCACTGAGAAAGGCTCCGGCAAAGGTGGCACGCGTCAGGGTCGATCGCATCAAATTTGCCCCACGCAAGTTGCTGCCACGCAGATCGGCTTCGGTCAAGTCAGCCTGCATCAAATTTGCGCCTATTAAACTCGCCCGCAAATCGACACCGACTAAACGGCAGCTAATGAGCTTTGCCCCATCAAAACAAGCACCACACAAATTAGCGCCGGTAAAATCGGCTCCAGTCAGTCGAGCACCTGAAAAATTTGCGCCTTGTAGGGAAAGATTGGAGAAATCTTCGTCTTCCAAATCTGCCCCTGCAAGATGCTTGAGCTTTCCTGAACGTATTGCGGCAATGTCCATCAGTTTTGGGAGTCGGTCTTTTACGAAAGTTCAGAGGAGTGATTTTAGACGCTAAATGTAAGCGTCACAGTCTATCGATTCAAGGGGTTAATGTCTTTCAATCAATTGTCTGTCCTCCATCGCCGAAAGTCCAATGTTTAAACAGTCCAATTCTTGAAGTAACCATTGCTGAGAAGACGCATTTTGGGGGGAGGCGATCGAGAGAATCCATTCCGACTCGCCAGAAATCAGGGTCGATTAATGGTTACCCCACTTTTTTCGGTATAAAAACCTAGTAAATCTTCTTCACAATGAGAATCTAGTAACCACATCCCCGCCGCAATTTTGGGCGAACCGGCTGGTAAACTCAACCCCTGACACAAGCCATTTACCAGCAGTTCTAGAGTATCAACAAGTTTTGGGTCCCAGTGAACCCCTTGCTGGGTCTGACAAACGCTCAGGGCTTCGGTTAAAGCCACATCAATGGGTTTACCTTCGACGACACGGCATTGCGTCACGTTTTGCTGGAAGGCAACCACCAAACCTAATATTCTTGACTCTAATGGAATTTCATCCCCAGCCAAACCTGCGGGCTGTCCACTCCCATTCCACCATTCTGTCTGATGCGTAATGATAGTCGCGATCGCCCGTAAGCGGGACATGGTTCGCAACACTTGCGCGCCCGGCACCAGTGGGCAACTGGGAGGTTCATCTGTGTCTGTATCAGAATAGCGTGCGACACCGGCGCTCAGTCGGCTTTCATCGCGTTGCAAGGGAGCCAAACGATGTAACAGCCCCGCCAGACGCAGGCGGTTCACTTGCCAGACAGGTAAATCAAGCAACTGGCTAATAGCTTCTGTCAGCGCTGCCACTTCCGCTGCAGCATTGGGGTTAAGCGTATCTGCCTGGTCGGTCAACTGTGCCATGCGAAGACATGCCTGAATTTCATTAGAAACCAAGTTGTTATCCAGGATAGGCTGACCGAGAGAAACTGCACGCTGAGATCGCAAAGGTAGGTTGAGATCCTGTTGGCTATGCTGGAGATAATCGATCACGCGGGTCACAACTGGTCCTAGCTCGTCTTGTACTGCCGTCTGTGCCTCGGTCGCGATCGCTTGGAGTTGTTCGGTCAACTGGGCTTGCAGTTCAGGGTCATAGCGACCCACATGGGCGATCGCCAGTTCCATCGTTTCTTGCACCAGGTTTGCCTCAAAGGTCCAGAACCCGTAGAATTTGCGTTCCCGATCTTCGGTGGGTAATTTCTGTGTGCCGTAGTCTGCCGCAGACAACTCTTGACATAACACCATTGCCGCATAACTGGGTGACAAAATCATCAAATGCCACTCCTGGGCAACTGGATCACCAGGTTCAAGCCCAACCAAACTAACATTTGGCATTTGGCTGGTTGGATGTTCGACAAAGCCCGTATCCGGCGATGCCAAAATCACAATCTGACGAGCACATTGGGCAATTTCTGCATAGCGTTCTGCTTCCTGTAAGTACCACTTGCCCCGCTGAAAGGCAGTAACCATCAGAGGAGAACTGCTAGAAGACAAAACCGCATCTTCTAGGGCATGACACAGTGCCACCAATGTATTTTTGTAGTAGACCCCGAAGTTGAGCGGTCTTTTGCCGGGTTGCCCGGGTTGGTGTGACTGACCCAGCGTTTGTAAAATCGAACCTTCCAACATGATTTTCTTAAAGTACGAATTAAAGGGCTAAGCGGGTTTTAAAAGCAAGCTAGAACGATAAAGCAGGGATTTTTTTCTCAGGCGAGATCGGAGCAGTAAGCGCTGATTCCAAGTCAGCCTGTCCCAATCTGGCTTCCAAAATTGTCATCACTTCTCGACCAAAATCATGGGGATTTTGCTGCCAGGCTTGCAAGCAGACTTCACCGAAAAAAGATCCCAAAGGTTCTGGATTCCATAGCAACTTACGCACTGTCCAGGGCTTAATGTTCATAGGATCGTAGCCCGGACGCAAAATGCCATGTTTGAAGGCATATTCCTCCAGGTGCGTGTGGGGTTGCAAGCCAATAAAAAAGATAGCTGGCTCTACTTTGTCTGCTCCAAAGATTTTCTCCAGTTCGCGGTGATAGGCGATCGTCTGGCGAATAGTTTCCACCGTTTCGTCAATTACATTAAAGGAGTAATTCACAGAAACCAGATCATTGAAACCCGCTGCTTTCAAATCCCGACAGTTTTCCAACACAGTTCTCAGGTTATAGCCCATCCGCATTTTGCGGACGAGTTCCTGAGAGCCACTGGTAATACCAATCTCAAAATAATTCATTCCCGTTTTGACCATCAGATCGCACAGCTGAGGGGTCAGATTATCGGCTCGAATGTAGGCTGCCCAGTGAATGTCCGTCATGCCTGCTACCAGAATTCTCTGAAGCAAGTCCGCAACACTATCCATGTATTTCCGGGCGGGAATGAGCTGGGCGTCGGTAAACCAGAAGTTGCGAATACCGCGATCGTACAGTTGGCGCATCTCTGCTACCACCTCATCCGCAGGGTTAATCCGTACCTGTTTACCTTCGATCACCGTATAGACGCAGTAGCAACAGTTATGGGGACAGCCACGTTTGGTTTGGACGCCGACGTAAAAATCTTGAGCCTGTAGATAATAGTCAAAGTCATGCCAGATAGACTGAACATAGTCGTAGTTGCAAGCGGTTTTCTCGATCGGGGTGGGCACCTCATTGACCATGTGATCGCGCGGCGAAGTTTCACCAACCACATAACATCGCTCATCATCAAAGGCTTGTCCTCTCAAAAATTTCTCGAGGAGCGCTTCACCTTCACCCACTGAAACGATCGTCCCTTGCGGCAAACTTTTGTTCAACTGCTCATAAAAGACGCTTACCGCTCCTCCACCCACAATTACTCGCGCTTTGGCGTGATATTTCTTAGCGCGTTTTGCCCCACGTTTAATTAAGCCTAAGTTGCGCCAAAGTTCTCCATAATAGCTAGCGGCAATACGAACCAAGCCGAAGGCACCCCGCAGTTTGGTGAGCAGATTCGAGGCGTAAAAAAACTCAAACGTATATTGCAGCGGATTGCCCCCTCGCCCCCCCACCGGAGCATAAATCTGAATGTCTCGCCAAGAAAATACCGTCAAGGTTGGCTTGAACTCATCAATGCAAGCATCGAGTGCCGCGGCAAAATCTAACGGCGGTACGGTGCCCAGATCAAAAATCCGCTGCTCTACCTGAGGGAAAAGCTTGTGAACATGATCGGCTAAATACACAACCCCGATCGGAAAGATGGGATTACAGGGAAGGCGAACATACAGAATCCGGCTGGTCATGGTGCGTATTCTGAAAACGATTTCATATAACTTTACGATAGTCCTTCGTCGCTTTCTCAGCAACTTTTGAAGGGATTACACCTCCATCGAAAGGAAAAGCAAGGATTTCTTAACAATCTGACTGACAAAGCGACTCAGTATCACCCATGTTAAGGATGGACAGGAGCAGGAGTTCGGAACAGTCATCATGAACTAACCTTGGCGGGGCGGACGAGGCGCATCGGTACGCATCGGACAGAGAATTTGGTTGAGCCGTTGGAGTTGTTCGGCGGTGCCCATACAGATCAGGTGATCCCCCGATAGCAAGTGTGAATCTGCGGTTGGACCGCTAATGAGTTGTCCGTTGGTTCTACGAATAGCCAGAACTAAAGCCCCCGATCGCGATCGCAATCGGGCTTCTCGCAAAGACTCCCCAATATGTGGACAGTTATGGGTATCAATTTCAAACTCTTCCATATAGAAAGTACGGTCAGATCCGGAAAGAATGCCATCCACAAAATCCATCACCTGGGGACGCAAAGCCGCTGCTGCCATGCGTTTTCCTCCAGTAATGTAAGGCGAAATCACCGCATCCGCTCCAGCCCGTTGGAGTTTTTGCACGGCTTCTTCATTACTGGCACGCGAAATTGCCCGGATCGCCGGATTCAACGTCTTAGCGGAGAGCACGGTATAGAGGTTTTCAGCATCAGAGGGCAAGGCTGCAATGATGCAAGTTGCCCGCTCTACTCCCAGTCGTAGTAAGGTGCCATCGAGGGTGGCATCCCCTTGCAAACAGGGATAGCCCAATTGTTGGGCAAACTGGATGGGTTCAAGGTCAGAATCGCTGACTACAAACGGCACGCCTTCCGACTTAAACTCCAGAGCAGTTTGACGGCCCATACGCCCAAAGCCACAGATGATGTAGTGTTCAGAGAGAGATTCCATCAATCGTTGTTGTTGCTGTTGCCGAATACCTGCCTGAAAGTATCCCTGAATCAGGGCTTCGGTAAACCGATTGACAATATAACCAATACTCACCACCCCCAACAAAATCAGAGTAATGGTAAATAAACGCCCCCGATCGCCCAGTTCGTGAACCTCCAAGAAACCCACGGTTGCCAGGGTAATGACGGTCATATAAGCAGCATCTATCCAGCGCCAACCTTCAATCACGTGATACCAGGTCGTGCCCAAGAAAAAAACTGCTCCTAATGAAAGTGCGCCACCAACTAATTCTTTGCGAATGCG
This sequence comes from Scytolyngbya sp. HA4215-MV1, assembly GCA_019359045.1. Classification (GTDB taxonomy): domain Bacteria; phylum Cyanobacteriota; class Cyanobacteriia; order Leptolyngbyales; family Leptolyngbyaceae; genus Scytolyngbya. The sequence continues at coordinate 102,874 of JAHHIA010000013.1, read as the reverse complement.
TTGATATTGTTGTTCGATCGCAAATTGCGACTTCAGCGTGCTAGAAGTATTCACAGGATTTGTAATGAGCAGTCAGCGATCGAATTCAGAGGGGAAATCAATGGATATTGGTAATCAACAGCAAGCGAGCAACATCCCCCACTGAGGTCTAGGTCAACGGCTTTGAACTATTAAACTTGATCTCTCTTCTGCACCCATTCCGCCATCACTTCTTTGTCCCTGTCCTTTAAAATCGACCATTGACGACCTGTGCGAACTGCTCCCGCCCATCTTTCAGATTACTGGGCACCCCATTGGGATAAGCTTTCTGAATCATTTCCTGGAGCAAGGCAAGTCGATTAGCCGGATTCGGATGGGTACTAAAAAATTCCGGGGGGGCGCCGCCTTGTCGGGATGCTCCTAAGATTTTCATTAATTCCAAAATGCCTCTGGGGTCGTAGTCGGCTTCTGTCATAAAGCGGAAGCCCAGGCGATCGCTCTCCAATTCGTCTTCGCGTCCATAGCGAAGACTTACGAGTTGATTGACAGCTTGAGCTAGCACAGCGGCTCGTCGTCCCCCATCATCATCATTACTAGCTGCAACACCCACCGCGGTGACGATCGCAGTACCGAGTTGTTGCTTTGCCAAGTGTTCTGCGCCATGGCGGGCAACCACATGACCGATTTCATGCCCCAATACACCTGCTAATTGCGCTTCGGAAGAAAGTTGCCGAAGTAAGCCAGCAGTAACGAACACCTGACCTCCAGGCAGGGCAAAAGCATTAATTGTTTGGGGATCGCGCAGCAGATGAAACTCGAAAGGATAGGGCGATTGCGAGACGGAAGAGTGCTGGACAAGCTGCCCACCCACTTGATCAATATACTGTTGCAATGTGTTGTCGGGATATAGCCCCCCATATTGGGCTGCCATCTTCTGTCGGGCTTGTAAACCCAGCGCAACTTCCTGCTTGGCTGAAAGCTGCACCCGTTGTTTTTCTCCAGTAATCGGATTATCGACCGTGTTGCTACAATAGCTCACTACACCAAACAGCATGATGAGCAGTGCCAGTCCCAAACGAACGAGTGATCTCACAGTGGGTATCTCCACGGAACTGGCATGAATTGTAGGAGAAAATCAGCGATCGCTGGCAAAACTGAAGAATTTTATAAAGGGTTGCGACTTTACCTGTTCTCGTTACCAATTTCGAGCAGCTTTTTACTTTTTTTAACTTGTTTCCATAGAGACTTGATTTGCTGATAAGACTCCTCTGGAGAAATTTTGCCCGCGGTTTGCAGGTTAGAAATGTAACCGACGCGCTGGGCAAATTCTTGCAAGTTGGCATTAAAAACTAAATGCTCTGGCTTGAACGGTCCCTGGTAGCGAGCACGGGGATATAGAAAATCATGCATATCACGGTTCACTCTTCTACCTCCTAACACGATGGGGTTGGGTCCAGATTTCCATTGAGGTACACTGTAAACTTCCAGAGTACCTTAATCTCCTCTTAACCAATTCTCGAAAGCGGGATTTCTATCAAAAGTTCATCTCTCACCTGGCTGAAATCACAGTTCCTATATCATTCATTTGGATTAAAGCGGGTGAAAGCCTGGATAGATAAGCCTGGAAGAATTGATCACCGCTGATGGTACTGACTCTGAAAGAGTTGCCAACTTTCGCCAGCGATCGTCCAATCTTCTTGGGTATGAATGACCAGTACCCGCACGGTTGAATCTGGAGTCGCAATGTCTTGATCGATAGGATGGACAGAATTTTTGGCGAAATCAAGGTGAAGTCCCAAAAAGGCGAAGGGTTCACAAGCAGCCGCGCGAATTGTCGCCGCATTTTCCCCCACACCCCCTGTAAAGACCAGCACATCAAGTCCACCCAGGCTGGCAAGCATCGCTCCTATGTACGATCGCAAACGATGAATGTAAACATCGAGCGCGAGTTGGGCACGTGCATTCCCGGCAGCGATCGCCGACTCAATTTGCCGCACATCGTTAGAAACGCCAGAGATACCCAACAGTCCAGAGTGACGGTTCAATCGATCGTCGATCTGATCAACTGTGAGTTCGCCCTGTCGCAACAGGTGAATCAAAATACCCGGATCAATCGAACCCGATCGATTTCCCATCATTAATCCTTCCAGAGGCGTAAATCCCATGGTGGTATCGATACTTTGCCCTTGACGGATGGCAGCCAGGGAACAACCATTGCCCAAGTGACAGGTGATGAGGCGCAAATTTTGCAAATCTTGCCCCAAGAGCTGGGCTGCGCGGTAGGCACAATACTGATGGCTGATGCCATGGAAGCCATAGCGACGAATTCCCTGTTCCAGCCAGTCATAAGGCACCGGATAAACGGTAGCTGCTGCGGGCATTTGGGCATGGAAAGCGGTATCAAAAACTGCGACTTGAGGCACAGTTCCTAAAATTTGCTCGATCGCCTCAATGCCTTCTAAATTCACTGGATTGTGGATGGGCGCAAAATCCGCTAGTTGGGCGATCGCAGCTTTTACGTCTGGAGTAATGATTGTACTTTGCTGATAAGCTTGCCCGCCGTGGACCACTCGATGTCCGACCAGATCAATTTCGTTAGGCTGCTCAATAACTTGGGTCGTGCCCTGCCAGAGCGTCTGCAATAGTTGTACCGTCATTTCAGAGCGGGATGCTGGTGTCAACGTCGCTTCCATGCGCTGTCCCTGGACTGTCTTGACCTGCAATTCGGCTTTGCCAGCCTGATAGCTCCAGTCGATCTGGGCTTCCCACAGAGGAGGTGGAGCCGTCTCAGGTAAACTATCCCCCAACTCGTACAAGCAGCTTTTTTGGCTACTCGATCCAGCATTTAGTACCAGAATTTTCATCACTTGCAATTCCTATCAGAAATTCCTATCAGAATAAGTAGCGGGGCTAAATTAAATTATTGAAGATGTGTTTGGGGGTGGAGGGGGTTAAAACCTCTTGCCTGGGGGCGCAGCCCCAAACCCCTTTCTTCCAATTAATTAGGGCTACCTACTTAGGTGAACTAGATTTTTAGATGTTCAAACTACTCAGACATGCAAATGTTAACTATTAATGCAGGATCAACCTGTGGACTCATTTTTTTTGGTAAGAATTCTCACTAAGCTATCAAGCGTTAATAAGTCAAAGGAGAAACTCAATTGTTGACTTCACCCTTACTGGCTGTGGCTGCCAGAGCCTCTGATTGGAGCCCCACAGTCGCGATTGTGATGATTATTTCCAACATCATCGCAATCGCGTTCGCGAAATACACCGTTAAAATCCCCAATGCAGACCCTGCTCTGCCTTCCCCCGAACTGTTTGGTGGTTTTGGCTTACCCGGTTTACTGGGAGCAGCCAGTTTTGGTCACATTTTGGGAGCGGGTGCCATTTTAGGACTTTCTAACATTGGCGCTCTCTAGACCATTGTTTGTATCAGGCTCTGGTTTGTAAAAATCAATTGCCTATTGATCGGCAATTGGAGCAAATTGATTCCTCCGTTGGAGGAAATGAGGAGAGAGAAATGCTGGAGGAGCATTCCTGCGGTAATCTATCTCCTCCTTTTTTGTCTCTATTTTTTCAACTGAGATTCGACGTTTTGAGACGGTGCAGACGTGCAGAAAAACTGCGCATGACTTGCAGGGCAAAGCTTGAAGTTTCTTGAACCACGAAAAGAAATCATTTTTCATCCGAAAAAGCTAGTTTGCAGTGCTTTGCGTCATGGTTGGGGTAATGTCAGTTACAACAGATTTTTTTACAAAGGATTTTTTAGCGTAATCGATTTTTGCAGCGCCGCTGAATTGTGTTTCACTTCTTTTCTCGCTCTATGTTCCTGGCAAATTGCGTAAGGAGTCGCCCATGTAGTGACGATCGCCCAAAACTTCCAACAAGGGACCATGTTCGCCAAACTTGACGATACTCACGGAGCCTGCTAGGGCATTGATGCGATCGCGATAGCGTCCCAAATCAATGCCTAACAAGCTACAGAGCATAATCCGAATCGTTGCCTTATGGGATACCACCAGAACATTGCCACTGGTGTATTTTTGCTCAATTTCTGCAATGACCAACGCCGATCGACTGGCAATCTGAACCGCGGTTTCACCGCCTGTGGGAGCATTCCAGGCAGGCTCCGTCATCCAACGAATGTATTCGTCAAGATAATGCTGTTTCACAAATTCTTGGGTCTGTCCCTCCCATGCACCATAGTTAATTTCCTTTAAGCCATCTCGCAGTTGCATTTCCATGCCAATTGCTTGGCATAAAGGCGTGGCAGTGGCGATCGTTCGTTGCATTGGACTAGCAAACACCGCAGTCCAAGGCTGCGTGCTATAGGTGGCAGCAAAAGCCTCTGCCATTTGATGCCCACATGGCGTGAGTTCGGGGTCCAGTTCCCCACAAAACCCACCACTGCGGCTGTAAATGGTTTCTCCGTGGCGTAGAAAATATAGCGATAAGCTCATGGGTCGCGTCCTGCCAAGAATCGTTTGATTAGTAGACCACAGCCATTTTTTCTTTAGGACAACGATTTGACATCGCAGGATACGAATTAAACCGCTTTATAATTGCTCACAGCCAAGGCTTATTATTGCAAAGATTCACAGACCGAATCCGGTAAAGTACCGATTGGGCTTGAAGTTTGCATGAAATCTCAGACTGCAATTTCAGTTCCGGTTAGGTGATTATGCTAGGTTGAATGGCGATCGCCAGATGCGTGAACTGACTGCTTAACCCATTCCCAACGCAATCGTATGACGGGCACAACAGAGTCTAAACCGTTTCCAAACGGCATCTTGAGTCAATTCAAACTAAACAAAATTGATATCTTTCTTGCGATCGCCCTGATTCTGGGATTTGTCTTCGTTCTACATGGCATTTACTGGGGTTGGTCAGAAGAGTGGAACCCGGATCAGATGGCTTTCCGTAATCTCTTCCGACGAGGAGCTTTGCCCTTTGAACCGACGAATTTTCAGAAACCTCCGCTTGTAACTTATTTTCACTATTTCTTATCCGTTTATCCTTTTCAAATTTTAGAGAAAGTTATTCAGAAATTTTCGGGCACCGTACCCGATTTACAAATGACCAGGTTGCTCTGGTCCAGGTTTTTAGTCATTCTCATGTTTTTGGGATCGATCGCCCTAGTCTTTCGGATTACCGATCGCTTTTTTGGACGATTTTCTGCCCGCATCGTGGCGCTGGTTTACGCCACCAGCGCTGGGTTCATTGTCGAAGCGCATTATTTAACGGCTGATACCCCCTTGGTGTTTTGCATGTTGATTGCGTTCTTTTTTGCTCAAAGTATTGCTTTACAAGGTAATATTCGCAGCTATCTTTTGGCTGGTTTTTTTACCGGACTTGCTACTGCAACTAAGTACAACGGATTAGGACTGGGGATCGCAATCTTGGCAGCTCATTTACTCATCGAGAAACCGCGATCGTGGGCAACCTGGCGTGCCGCAATTTTGAGCAAAAAGCTGATTCTGGGATTAGCCATGATTGTGGTCGGCTTCCTATTCGGAAATCCGTTTGCCATTATCACTTTTCAAAAATTTATTGCCTGGTTTTGGTACAACTACAAAGTGACTCCGGTATACGATGGCACACCTGCTACCACTCATAGCTACCTCAAATTTTTTGCCCTTTTTCCAGAAATTATTGGCTTTCCTGTTTCTATTATTTTTGGAATTGCCTTTTTGTTCTCTTTCTACTTCCTTCTTACTGCCAAAGATATAACGAGTGAAAATACCAAAAAAGGGATTTTGTTATTGCTATCAGCCTTTTTGTTGTACTACTACAAATTTGGTGATTTTCCCCGTTTAGAAGTGCGATTTGTTATGCCGATCGTTCCCTTTTGGATGATGATTTCAGGTGCTCTGTGGCAAAAATTGGAGAAAAAACAAACGCTCTTAGTGACTGGTTTAACCTTACTAGTTGTCTATAATTCGATCGCGAGTTTTCATGTCGGTAGTCGTTTTCTGGAAGACTCTCGCATGGCTTCGCGAGATTGGTTTAAAGCTACTGTTCCTGCCAAGAGCCTGATTGAGTCTACGCCTTATACGGTGGGCTGGAGTGAGATATCTGGTGTCAACGTTAAAGATGTGCGAATGCCCAATATATCCGGACGTAGGAAATTATTTTTAGAAATCTTCAAAGATGATCCCTGGATGTTGTCCATGGTGACCTTAAAAGAAGGAACTGAAGCACAAGAAAAAGAAAACTTGCAATGGTATACGATCGAGCAATTACAACAACGCAATCCAGATTATGTTGCCATAGGTTCTCTCTATTACGAGCGGTTCACTAAAGACGCGCTGAAACAGCAGCTCTATCCCACGATGCAACAGTTTTTCAATTCTCTATTACAACAGTCTACCTCTTATAAAATTGCCTTCGATCGCAGTTCTGCTGCCTCACCCCTATGGCTCTACCCACGTGAAATTGACTGGGTCGATAATCGCATTGTGATTCTTGCAAAATCACCTCAATAATTCAACGCATTGAAACAAGGGCAATTCTAGAAATCCAGGAGATGCCCAATATCAAAACACTCAAACCTTTTCCTAAATCGGTAGGCGATCAATATTTTTATTACAACCAATCACCACCATTACAGAGCCTTTTTGTAACGGTCTTCCGGCAGTGGGATTGATTTCAAACCTGCCATCCTGGCTCACTGCCAACAGGTTCAGCCCATAGTTGGAGCGCAGTTTCAGTTCTGCAATCGTTTTGCCATGAAATTCTTCAGGCACCAATACTTCCACAATGCTGTTGTCCGGATCTAGTTCAAACCGTTCCAAAATGTTCGGTCGGGTCAACGTTCGTGCTAAGGTGCATCCCATTTCATGTTCTGGAAATACCACATGGTCTGCCCCTACTTTTCGCAATAGCTTTTCATGAATTTGGGAAGAGGCTTTGGCAACGACATGAGAGACCCCAGCTTCTTTCAAATTAAGGGTGGTAATGACGCTTTCCTCAACATAGTTGCCGATCGCTACAATCACCGTATCCATCTCAAAAATCCCTGCCTCTCGGAGTGATGCGGGTTCGGTCGAGTCGAGTTGAACTGCCCGCACGGCAATATTATCTGTCAAAGCCTGGGCAACTCTTTTATCATCTGAGTCAACTCCCATCACCTCGTATCCCATTTGGTGCAGGGTGGCACATACGGCTCGCCCAAAACGCCCCAAACCAATCACTGCAAAATGCTTATTGTCTTGCCGTAAGCTACGAAAGAAACTAAGAGACGACAAATTCACACATTAACTCCGGGCTTGTTATTAAAGTTCTACGGATGAATGGCACCTGCCTTGATACCAGATTTCTCAGGATTTTCTTAGAGATTGTTTGAAACAGTGTTCGCTGTGATGTTGAGCACTCAGCAATTCCCAAAATCCTGATGCTAGCGCACCGCTGCGCTAGAAAAAAAGGGGGAATCAGCCTCAAAGTCCCGCTATTGTTTGGCGAGGTCTCGTCGCAGGAGATAGGAGGATTTAAGAGGATCGTGTCTGTTGCTACTTGCAAAAGGACTTTTAAACTATCCTCTTAGCGTATCAACAACCCTGCCCCTCCATTCAGCCGACCAAGAGATTTTCTTCTGGGTAGCGAACGGAACTCGGTTTAGGATCGCCCAAAATACTCGCCATTAGCAAGAGAACCCCAACCCGACCGATGTACATCGTGACTACTAGAACCAGTTTTGCAAACAAACTCAGTTCTGCTGTAATGCCGGTAGAAAGCCCTACAGTACCGAACGCCGAGACCACTTCAAATAAGAGACGAATGAAGTCGAAGTGTCGATCGGATAGGGAAATCAAGATGGTCATGATAATTACTGTGGCAAAAGACCCTACCAACACTCCAACAGCTTTCAGAATTAGAGAGATGGGGACTTCGCGTTCGTACAGATGAACCTCTTCTTTCCCTTGCAAAATGGTTTTTGTACAACTGGTCAATACGCGCAACGTGGTGGTTTTTATCCCCCCAGCGGTCCCCCCCGGACTCCCCCCAATAAACATCAGGGCGATTGTAATAAACAGACCCGCAGTGGTCATTTTACCGATTTCGATCGTGTTAAACCCTGCCGTTCGCGGAGTTACTGCTTGAAACCAGGCAGCTAGCCAACGGGTTCCCATGTCCATTGATCCTAAGGTATGGGGATTTGGCAGCTCCACAAAAAAGAAGGCAAGTGTCCCGATGCCTAACAACATCAGGGTCGTACTCACTGCCACTTTGAAATTGAGAGAAAAGCAAACGCGCTCTGGGAACTTAAACAGGCGATCGCGAGACCACAGATAAAGCTCGAAAATGACCTCATAACCAATTCCACCTAAGACAATCAGTCCCGTAATGACTAGATTCAGCAATAAAGAAGATTGATAGCCGATCAAGTTTTTAGGAAATAGGCTAAATCCAGCATTATTCCAGGCACTTACACTGTGAAATATGGACAACCACAACCCATGCCCCCAACCATAATCTGGAACAAACACGACCAGCAATAAAAAAATTCCTGTAATTTCAAAGATTAAGGTGGTTGCAATAATCGAACGAATCACCTGTTTGGCTCCCTGCATTTCCCCGCGATCGAGGGCTTGCTGAACTGCAATCTTATCCCGGAGCTTAAACTTGCGTCCCAACAGCAGCAATAAAAATGTAGTAGCCGTCATATAGCCTAACCCCCCTATCTGAACCAGCGCCACAATAAAAAATTGGCCTGGCCCAGAAAAATAAGTCCCTGTGTCTACAACCGCATGTCCCGTTACACAGACAGCCGAAGTTGCAGTAAATAAAGCCACAATCACAGTATTCCAGTCCCAACCCTGCTCAGTCGTTGAAAGTGGCAACATGAGAAGGAGTGTACCCACGGCAATCACAGCCAAAAAGCCTAGACAAATCGAACGAGAAACGGTCATGAGAGCAGAAAAGTAAGGAAGCTGATCAGTATTATGCGATCGTAATTACGAAATTCTACGATCACAGAGTGATAAAAATGCCCCCAAGGAAGAAGTCCCTACGCAGGACTCCACCTTTACAATTCTGAAAGATTCGCAAGCGTAATCATGGGAATTTTGATGACTTCAACGCTGTACCAACAAATTCAGCAATTTTATGATGCCTCTTCCGATTTATGGGAAAAGGTCTGGGGCGAACACATGCACCATGGCTACTATGGCGCAGAGGGCACTGAACGCAAAGACCGACGACAAGCTCAAATTGACTTGATTGAAGAATTACTTCACTGGGCAGAAGTGCAACAGGCTGAGCAAATTTTGGATGTGGGCTGCGGCATCGGGGGCAGTTCGCTGTATTTGGCACAAAAATTTGGCGCAACCGCGATCGGCATTACCCTAAGCCCCGTTCAGGCAAATCGCGCAACTGAGCGGGCAACCACCTTTGGCATGGCAAACTCCACCTTACCCAACGCCAGCTTTCAGGTTGCCAATGCGCTGGCAATGCCCTTTGCCGATGGATCTTTTGATCTGGTCTGGTCTTTAGAAAGCGGTGAACATATGCCCGACAAAGCCCAGTTTTTGCAAGAATGTTGCCGAGTCCTCAAACCTGGAGGTACCTTCATTATGGCAACCTGGTGTCATCGCCCTACCCATCTCCAGCCTTTGACAGAAGATGAACAACGGCATCTGGCAGACATCTATCGGGTCTACTGCCTACCCTATGTCATCTCTTTGCCAGAATACGAGCAAATTGCCAAAGATCTACCTCTAAAAAATATTCGCACTGCTGATTGGTCTACTGCGGTTGCTCCCTTTTGGGATGTGGTCATTGACTCTGCTTTTAACCCGCTTGCGATCGTTGGACTCCTGCGATCGGGCTGGACAACGATCCAGGCAGCCCTTTCCCTCAATCTGATGCGACGCGGCTATCAGCAAGGGTTAATCCGGTTCGGTGTGTTGTGTGGGAGGAAATACGAATGAGCCGCCTTTCATCAAAAACCTCTGCGGCATCCGGTTCCCCCGATCGAATCCGTGCATGGGGGCACCTTTTCCCTTGGCTATCTGCTTTCTGGAAATTCTCGCGGCCCCACACCATCATCGGCACTAGTTTGAGTGTGACTGGCGTCTTTTTGATTGCCTTAGCAGAGACTCGTTCTTTGGCAAGCCCTTCCTTTTCATGCCTGATCCCGACGCTGTTCGCCTGTCTCTGCGGCAATGTTTACATTGTGGGGCTAAATCAGATTGAGGATGTCGCGATCGACCGAATCAATAAACCCCATTTACCGCTGGCATCGGGTGAATTTTCTAAACATCAGGCCTGGACGATCGTGGCAATAACGGGAGCGCTGGCACTCCTCATCGCCTTCTGGCAAGGGAAATTTTTGCTAGCCACGGTGGGGATCAGTCTCATGATTGGCACGGCCTATTCGCTTCCTCCCATTCGCTTGAAGCGCTTTCCGTTGTGGGCATCGCTCTGCATTTTCACGGTGCGAGGGGCGATCGTCAATTTGGGACTGTTTCTCCATTTTCATAACGGTTTGCCCATCCTGCCGCAGGTTTGGGCATTGACCGCGTTTATTCTAGTGTTTACGTTTGCAATCGCCATTTTCAAAGACATGCCTGACACTGAGGGCGATCGGCAATACAACATCACCACGCTCACTTTGACACTGGGACAGCAAGCCGTTTTTAATCTCTCCCGATGGGTATTAACCAGTTGCTACTTGGGTATGGGGCTGGCGAGTATCTGGCTGTCTCCCGCTGTCAACCTTCCTTTTTTAGTCACGACTCATCTGTTATTGCTCGGTGTTTTGGGGTTACGCAGCCTGCGAGTCAATTTGCAAAGCCAAACCGCGATCGCTGACTTTTATCAATTCATTTGGAAACTGTTTTTTCTGGAATATTTGCTATTCCCGATCGCTTGCCTGCTAGGCGGTAGAGTCTAAAAAGCCGATCGCCTGCTGACCTCTTTCCCTTTTCCGACAACCTTTCCCACCCTATCGCCTATTCCCATGTCAGATCCCCGCTTTTACGAGCACAACACCTTTGTACTACTAGAACCCAATCAGCCAGAACAATTTTTGACGGCAGAAGAAATGCTACAAAAACTGACGGAAGTTTTGGAACCTTTGCAGTCCGACTTGCCCAGAGATTTACAAAAAATTTCGGCGATCGCTGAACAGGCACAATACCTTTTGGATACTGCCTGTGAATTGGATTTGGGTCCAGGACAATATTTTCAGTGGTATGCGGTCCGCCTGGAAAAGTAAAAAACTGGCATGGTTTTCAAAATCCTCCTGGCTCCATTCAACAAAATCCAGATTCCAGATCGGAGCGTGGGACACTTCTTCGTAGGCAAGGTAAATCCCATTCCATAATTCCCACAGAGAACTGTTGCAAGAACCTCTGCCCCAGATACCTGGCAAGCGTTACGTCAAAGAACAATGTCGCTGTTGTGATTATCATCAAGAGTTTGAGGAGCTAATTCCCTATCTTTCTCTATCAGAAATAGGATTTGATCCAGGCGGAAGTAGTGGAAACTCTGGAGATGGAGGTGGCGGAAACTTTGGAGGCGGGGGCAGTGATGGGGGCGGAGACGGCGGTCGTTGGTAGCGTTTCTGCACTTCCATCATCAATCCCACGCGTTAAAATTAGTTTTTAACCTGACTAGATAAATTTTTATTTTCAAGATAAATTTCAACTTTAGTCCAATTTTGCAAGCTTCTCCGGAAATATCGATATAAGCTTGCAAAATTGAGAGAGGGAATCCGCTGTTTTGATTGCTGAGTGAATCAATTGCACTTAACTAGTGTTTAAGTTTGATTCCACTTGCCTTCAAGAAACATGTCATGCTGGTGACATAGCCTCAGATCCCAATCCTGAGATTGTCTTTGGTAAACCTTTTCTCTACCTGGATGTGACATAAGGTTTTCCAGTCGAAATATCATAAGTTGACGTTCTGTTCTCCTATTGCAGTCCAAATTCGCTCGTTGTTATCGGCACGGGTGATATTGCCCCTCAGATGTCTTCTTTTTCTTCTGGTTTTCTGCAATGAGTCAACAAATAAAATTTTTTACTCTTGATTACAGATTGACAAAAGTCGGTTAATGTTTTTCTGCATATGTACAAGTCACTTTTTATCCAGAACACATTCCTAATGGTTAATGCTTTTCCTTCTTAAAACACTGAGTGTTGTTAATGTCAATTCAGAAAGTTTCTTTTGACGCGATTCAAAAAGTTAGAAAATACATCAAAACTATCCTGGCACTTCCAGATTCGGAGAATCACCCGAAGACTTGGATATCGTTTAATGAGACAGACGAACCTCCCGAACCAGAGTCCTTAGCTGATTTAGGAGGATTATTTAATATTGGTACACTGCCAGAAGAAACCTCCCATGTTCCCAATACAGAGGGGCAATGGTTTCTGAGTTCCAGCAATCCGGGTGCAGCCATCACTAAATTACCGGGTGTGCAGCTGAAATCTAATTTGCGATTAGTCAGCTATCTGCATCGATTTAAGGAAGATGGAATGGGTGCCATTTGGGCATTGCCAGAACCTCTCAGTACCACTGCAAATCTCGAAAAAGCTTTGGCAAACAGTGGTGACTACGACTACCCACCCCACCCCGAAGGTGCACTCGAAAATTTCATGGAGGCAATTGAGGGCGATCGCTCAGCCCCTTCTTTTGTGATTGCTTCGATCCTTTTGCGAGAGCTGCAAGAATTTGGCGCACTGGGAAGACATTGCGATTGGACGCACCATCGCATTATCCAGGAAACTCCCCCACAGGTGACCTGGAATTGGCGTGGCGAGGTTCCTGCCGACCTTTCTCCCAAAGTCAGAATTTTTTCGGATGGTAAAGCGGCTGTCGAATTTTTTACCTGTCGGGTCGTCCCCCCCGTTGCTATCTTTCAACATATTGATCAATATCCAGCCGGACTTTACCGTCCCAACTGCCTCGATCGGATTGTTGCAACCGTCCAGCGCAGTTAGCGCCAAACCCACCTTTCTTAATTGCCGTTCCCAGCTTCAGGTTTCTCCGCTTCAGGCTTTTCTAAGCTAAAAGTCTTTTCAGCAAGTGTCCCTGACTTACCCATCACCTCAGGTGCACCCTGATTAAAAGCAACCTTTACCCCACCCGCGTTGCCTGTAAAAACCACCACCTTTTGCTTCGCAGTCCAAGTTTTTTGGGCACCTTTCTCGAGCTTTCCAACAAATTCTGACTTACCATCAACGGTTACTTCTACCCAAGAAGGTGAAGTGATTTCCATCGCCACTTGAATGGGTGCATCGGTTGGAGTACTGACAGGTGTTGGTGAAGGCGTGCTCGCCGTTTTTAGAACCGAAGGACTGACTGAAGGTCGAGGTTCTGCATTAATGACCGAGGTAGGTTTCTCGGAAGATTGAACTAATGGAGGTGAATCCTGAGCATTGCCTGCATCCACCTTCTCCGAGGAATTGGATGGCTCCCTGTCGGCCACTCTGGGTTGACTTCGCAACGAACTGATGAAGTAAACAGCCACCCCCAATACCGCTGCTGCCAGTACCATCAAAAAAATCTTGAAAAAGGGAATATCAACTGCTGGACGTTCCCTCTCGGTTACTGTCATGCCTTCAGGCGAATCAGGTTCGACGATAACGGGTAGCGGATTTGCTGGAAAAGCTTTCGACAGCGCAGCCCCATCCAAACCCAACAAATCTGCATAACGACGAATAAATCCCTGAATGAAGACAGGCTCAGGCAATGGATCTGCCTGCCCTGCTTCCAGAGCCTTGAGAAGACGAAGTGGAATAAAGGTTCGAGTAGCAACTTCTTCCAGCGAAATTGCTTGCTGTAGCCTAACTTGCCCCAGGTAAGCTCCAATTTCTTTAAGTTGCTCTGCTTGAGTAAAATCCAAACGACTCACTTGACCTTCCTGAAATATTAAATGAATGGGTCAAACCTAAAAGGTGACTGAAAATCGCGCCTTTCCAAAATTTCTCCTATCTGCACTGAGCGAGCTTTGATTCTCACCACTCATCCTAAACTTCTTCCAAATTAATAATGCACCTAATGTAAATTTTATGTTTTCGATTGTAAAGAATCTTTTTTGCCTCAAAAGTAGCAATTCGATCGTTCAGAACCTCAACAAAATGGGGTATTGCCCCAAAGTAGAACAAAACTACCCACTATCGCACAATCGCCAATAAAATCTACCGTGAGTCGGCAGAAGACAAGAGTTAAGAAATATAACTCGAAGCCCAACCGATTCAGAATGTCCAGATTCGATCGTTCAAATTTTCGGTTTGCAATCGCTCAAATTCTCAATAATTTTGGATCGCAACTCAGAAGCGCAGCTAAACTGATGCTATCTGTTGATTATCTGCTCGTCTGTTTATTTGGGAGTGCACATTTATGGACTCATTGCTTGGTCCCCTGGCTGCGCTAGTATTAGTTGCGCTCGGCTATACGGTTGGCTCGACAAAAATTATTAATCAGGGGAATGAAGCGTTGGTCGAACGCCTGGGCAAGTTTAACCGTAAACTGAGTCCCGGACTGAATTTTATTGTGCCATTGATCGATTCAGTGGTCGTGGAAGACACCCTCAAAGAGCAAGTGCTGGATACGAAAGAGCAGGAAGCCATTACCAAAGACAATGTTGCCCTCAAAGTAGATGCGGTGACCTTCTGGCGCATCCTGGAGCTAGAGCGAACTCACTACGCTGTGGATAACATTTACGAAGCACTAGAAAACCTAGTTTTGACTGCCCTTCGTTCTGAAATTGGTGGTATTGAACTAGCCAACACGTATGCTTCTCGAAATGAAATTAACCATGCCCTACTCCAGCAGTTAGACGAAGCGACAGCCACTTGGGGAGTTAAGGTAACACGGGTGGAAATCCAGAACATTACGGTCAAAGACGAAGATTTACGAAAATCTCTAGAGGCAGAACGTGCTGCTGAGAGTAAAAAGCAAGCAGCGATTAAAGAAGCAGAAGGTAAAAGACAAGCCGCGATCGCTGAAGCCAATGGCACCGTGGCAGCGATCGAACTCATTTCCAGAGCCTTGCAAGGGCACCAAAATCCTAAAGATGTGCTGCAATATCTGATTGCCCAAAAGTATGTAGACGCCAGCTTCAAGATTGGAGAAAGCCAAAACTCGAAAGTCGTCTTTATGAATCCCAGCCATTTAACTGAGGCAATTAGCGATCTGCTGCATGTCGAACCTTCTCCTCATGGTGATGGCAACGGGGCAAATCCCAATTAGCGCCAGAACACATCTGCAACCCGACCAACGTCATGCATTTGAGGTAAATCGTGGACTCGAAGAATGTCTGCCCCAGATGCAATAGCAGCGCAGCACGCTGCTGCGGTTCCCCAAACTCGTTGTTGTGGATCAGGTTGGTTCAAGACTTGCCCGATAAAGCTTTTGCGTGAGGGTCCTACTAAGATGGGACAACCCAAGGTTCGCAAGGTGGGCAACCGACGCAAAATTTCTAGGTTTTGTTCATAGTTTTTGGCAAACCCAATGCCGGGATCGATCGCGATTTGCGTTTTTGGAATGCCAGCCGCGATCGCGGCTGCAATTTGGGTTTCCAGAAATTGGTAAATCTCACCGATTAAGTCCTGATAATCGGTGAGTTGTTGCATGGTTTGGGGGGTGCCCCGTAGGTGCATTAACACGATCGGGACTTGCAATACTGCCACAGTCGCCAACATTTCAGAGTCAAAGGTTGCCCCTGAAATATCATTCACCAGATCTGCCCCAGCAGCGATCGCAGCCTTTGCCACTACTGCACGAGTCGTATCTACTGAAATTGGAATATCTAATTCCTGTCGCACAGCTTGGATTACGGGCACCACCCGCTCTAATTCCTCTTGTAAGGGAATTTGCATTGCCTGCGGACGGGTTGACTGCCCACCAATATCTAAAATGTCTGCCCCAGAGTCAACTAAATGCTTTGCTTGACAAAGTGCCGTTGCGATCGTTTGAAACTGACCGCCATCACTAAAACTATCAGGTGTAACATTCAAAATCCCCATCATAAAAGTGCGCGTCCCCCAGACAAATGTCTGCTCTCGCAGTTTCCATGGTGGGAGCAATGGCAACGAGGTCAACTGAGAAGCTACTTTCATAAGCGAAAATACACAAATTGCTAGATTCTAAAAATCGATTATCTAGCAATTTATTATCTAGCGCTGCGATACTCTTCCCAAATCAGCAAAAATGGAGAAAATCTCGTATGTAGTAAATCTCGCACAAGTCATCTATCAAAAATAATATTGTGAGCTGTGGACTCACAACATTATTTTCCTAATTCAAGCAGACACATAAAACTACAGCGATATTTAAACAAAATAGTGCCAATTTCTGCGAAATCAGTAATCACCTCAGTAGGCAAGCTCTAGGCGACTCCATCCTTGATCAGAGCTATAACCCGTTTTAGAACACTCCAAAGATTTTGCCGATCGGACAATGTAGGCAACATGCAAGGGATAGCCATGAGCATAAAGCGCATCAATTTGCCTTAATGCCACCTCACGACTCCGATAAGTCTTCAAAACCTGCTCATCTCCGTTTCCGTAACGCACACAAATTTCCCACATTGTTCCAGCCTCAATCATTAGGTAGATACCAAAATGTAATAAACCAACTTCATAAAACTTTCATGCATCATTCTAGAATCTGCACGGAAGCTTCGCATTCCGTGAAACTGGTGAATTCATAATGAATCAGGAAGAGATAAAGCAGCAGCAGTACCGAAAATACACTTGCTTCTCTATCGAAAGCGCTGCTTTATGGCGCAATGCCACCACAATTCAGGCGGGAATCAGGGATAGTGTCTTCAGCAAGGGTACAGTCTCCACCTTTTGCCAATAATTCCTTTCATGAGGCTCAATAAATTAGCCCCTCTTGACGCTATCTACGTCATCCCTCTACAAAGGGGGAAGTTGCTCAAATTCTTTTGTGCAGATTTGCTCGGAAATAACTCCTTCCCATGAGATAGGGAAGAATAGGGCAGGGAATTATGGTGTCTCAGGAGTAAGATTTCACAATATGTATGACTGCATCATTGTCGGCGCAGGCCCGGCTGGCGGAGCTGCCGCCTACCATCTGGCGAAGCGGGGACGGTCTGTCCTGCTTCTAGAGAAAGAACCGTTGCCTCGGTATAAACCCTGTGGTGGCGGATTGTCCCCTCAAGTTGCCGAATGGTTTGATTTTGATTTTTCTCCGGCAATTTCCCTCAAAATAAATACCATCCGCTATACCTGGAAAATGGGTGACCCGGTTGATGCAGTGCTCAAAACCCGAGAACCCATGTGGATGGTGCGGCGGGATGTGTTTGATCATTTCCTAGTGCAGCAGGCAGAAAAACAAGGCGCAGTACTTAAAGATAATACGGAAGTTACGGGCATAGAATTCAGTAGCGATCGCTGGCAGGTCAACACTACAAATGGTTCCTTGACCGGACGCTACCTCATCGCTGCTGATGGAGCTAAAGGCCCGATCGCAAAATGGCTGGGATTCAAAGAACGTAAATTTCGGATGGGTGGTGCGCTAGAAGCCGAAACACCTGTTCACTTGCAAAACGGACAGATTGCCCACCTGGAATTCGGTATGGTCAAGAATGGCTATATTTGGAATTTTCCAAAAGCAGATGGGCATTCGATCGGAATTGGTACTTTTCGAGGAGGTGATCCCCACGATTTGAAGGATACCTTAGCCGAATATGCCGCTCAGTTCGGAATCGAGCTCAAGACTAGTCAACAACACGGGCATCCTTTGTGCCTCTGGGAAGGAGATCAGACTCTGCACACACAGCACGCTGTTTTGGCAGGAGAAGCTGCCTGCATCGTTGACCCACTCAGTGGAGAAGGGATGCGCCCAGCACTCTTCAGTGGATGTAAAGCAGCAGATGCGATCGACCTTGCCCTCTCAGGCGATCTGGCAGCATTACCACGTTATACCCAAATCATCAACGAAGAATGGGGTTCAGATATGGTATGGGCACAGCGTCTAGCCAGCATGTTTTATCGGGTTCCTGGAATTGCATATAAAGTTGCAGTAAAACGTCCTTCTGCTACTTATCGTGTCGGTCAAATCTTGTGTGGCGAACTGCGCTATGCCGACGTTGCAAATCAGGCAATTAAACGCCTAAGTACGAGCTTTTTACCTGGCATGGGTAGCTAGACTTATCCAGAAACGAATACTTCTCGGAGTCAGGTTTTTTACGAGAGGACGAAGCAATACCACAGGACTGCATCCTTTAGAGGCAACCGACTCTCAGGCTTAAAACCTAGATAGCTTCATCAACTAGATGAGAACCAACCGAGAAGTATTGTGGCTCAACTGTGATTTGACATAAATTTCTTGCCCTGAATTTAGATTTCCAGATCTTAAGAGAGTTCTATTCAAGAATTTTCCAATTCAAACCTATTGTGTAAGCGTCCCGCTCACATCTTGGGCAAGATGCCGTTTGATTTCCTATCCAGCTGCGATCTGCTAAAGTTGCATCAATTTGCTGAGAAATCAAAATTTATAGCTCGGCACTAGAATGGTTGGAGTAGCTGGCAAGTCACTTGGTTTCAACGAAAACGAATCATTCGATAATTGGTTGACTGGCGTCCCTGCCATCAATTGTAAAAATTCATCCAGTGCCACAATATCGCAAGTTGCTGCATCTGCTGCCTGAGTACGAAACTGCGTCGGAACAATTAACTTTGGACTTAATACTTGAATCGCTTGTTTGGCTTCTTGAGGGCTGTAGGCTTTAGAGCCACCCCCTACTGGCAGCAGTAACAGATCAGGGCGTCCCATCAAAATCTTTTGCTCTAATGTAATGGGTGCAGCTAAACCACCCAAATGCAAGATCTTAATGCCTGCTTGCGTCCAACTCCAAACTACATTCTTACCAAATCGTCGTCCGCCGACGCGATCGTGATCTGTACTGATGCCCTGAATTTGTAATCCACCCACCTGATAAACGCCAGGAGCATAGAGTAATTTGGGATCACCGGGCAGTCCTTCCACAACCCCCTCATCCAACAGTTGACTACTGATCATCACCAGGTTGGCATTCACTTTTGGCGCACGGTATTTAGCGGTGCAACCAATCTTGCGAAAGGGGTTGGTCAAGATTTTTTGTCCACTGCCGCTAAACAGAAAAGCTGTGTGCCCCAACCAACGAACTGTCAAAGAATTCCCAGTCTGAGCCTGAGAAGGATGCAATTCGGCAGCAAATCCCATTCCCATTGCTGCCAGTAAACTCACCCGTGCGTAGCGCATTAACTGTCGCCGTTTCATCGATCTCCTCACTCTCACATCATGAGCTATCAGCAAATTGCTGTTTGCAAATCACCCGTAGCAGTTCGCCTTTGGCTAGGGGATCAGTGCGATCGACCTATCCATCACTTTCTACTCTTCACTCAGCACCGCCAGCAAATTATCCACCGCCAAACGCTAGGAGATGTTTGCTAACAACGCTTATGACGGTTGATTGCTATCAGGAAGTTCCTCAGCAATTGCTTGCCCGAATGAGTTAACACACTTTCTGGATGAAACTGTACACCTTCAATATGAGGATACTCTCGATGCCGCACTCCCATAATCGTGCCATCTTCCACCCAGGCAGTGATCTCTAACTCTGGTGGGCAAGTTTGCCGATCAATCACCAAACTATGATAGCGGGTTGCGGTAAACGGATTTTCAAGACCTTGAAAAACTCCGGAGCCAGTATGGTGAACTTGAGAAGTTTTGCCATGCATTAAAGTT
This sequence comes from Scytolyngbya sp. HA4215-MV1, assembly GCA_019359045.1. Lineage (GTDB taxonomy): Bacteria > Cyanobacteriota > Cyanobacteriia > Leptolyngbyales > Leptolyngbyaceae > Scytolyngbya. The sequence goes on along the minus strand of JAHHIA010000013.1, from coordinate 83,188 downwards.
GGGGCAGATACCACATCTCCCCCAAAAACCTGCCCAATACTTTGATGTCCTAAACAAACGCCTAAAATTGGTAGCCTTGCCCCCAACTCTCGGATCAGGCCAGTAGAAATGCCTGCATCTACAGGACGACCAGGTCCCGGAGAAATCACAATTCCGTCTGGATGAAGCTGCTGAATTTGTTCCAGAGAAATTTGATCGTTGCGATAAACTTGAATTTCTGATGCTACCGGAAACTCTAAACCCAACTCTCCTAAATACTGAACCAGGTTATAGGTAAAGCTGTCGTAATTATCAATAACAAGAATCAACCGAATTCGCTCCTTCTTCTGCAAACCCGACACTCTTACCCTACACTCTATTCGTAAATCCCTGAAGCGTAGGTTGTAGCAATATCCAGAGTTTGGGCAATAACAGTGACCCTGCCACTAAAACTGCTGCCATCGATGAAACCAATACTGCACCAGCAGCACAGTCTTTCGCAATTTTTGCCAAGTCGTGATATGCCTGTTTGACTGTTAAGTCAACCACTGACTCAATCGCAGTATTGAGTAATTCCATAGCCAGCACTGCTCCAATGGTCAACCCAATTACCGCCATCTCGATCGAAGTCAATCCCAAAAAAAAGCCCAACCCAAGTGCGAGAGCACCGACCCCAATATGAATTCTAAAATTTCGCTGAGTTTGAAAAGCGTAGCTGAGTCCATTCCAGGCATATTGAAAGCTAATCACCAAACTGGGAGCAACCTGCCAGGAGAGGTCGCGATTTGGCTGGACAAGTTTAATTACCTTGTTGCTATTTGCCCGAGTGGGAGGAGTCTGAGTAGAGAGATCCGGAGGCATAACACTGATAAAAAAGAGAGGGATAAAGCAAAGTTGCGACGATTCGGCTAACTTAAACTTCAGGCAAAAGCGCTTCCTTTTCGGAGGGATGCAGTTAGTGGACAATATTACAGGGTGTAACGCACAGGCTCAAGAGGGAGTTTCCCCGTTTATTGTCAGTCCAATCGCTTTTAGCAAAGTTTCTTGCTGATTTAACATGCAGACCAAGCTCTCATCATCCGGATGATCCCACCCCAAGAGATGCAACAACCCGTGAGACGACAACCAGGCAAGTTCAGTTTGTAAGGAATGTCCCTGTTGCTGCGCCTGCCTTTCGGCAGTATCTACCGAGATAACAATGTCACCCAAATAAAGGGGTAACAAGCTCGTCTGAGAAGAAAGCTTTGGAGCATCTACTTCCAGAGCCGCAAAAGCGAGAACATCCGTAGGACGATCTTGATGGCGATACTGCGTATTGAGCGATTGAATTTCGGGATCATCGGTCAAGCGTAGGCTTAGCTCGTAACCGGAAGCAACTGGTAGCTCAGCACGATGCAATTCTAGCCATTGATAAAACCAGCTTTCCCAGATTTCAGGAGAAATCGAGCAACGACCCATCTCCTCAAAACAATCCTGAACACAAATCTCAACTTGTAAGCATGTATTAGGATTCAGGCTATTCATAGAAGCTTAACGAGTCAAATAAGCGAGCCCAACCAAAATCGACAGCAGTCCGAGCGTCGTCAGAGCAAAATGCTTGAGAGATGTACCGCGCTTTCGCACCATATTTCGCATCGCTAATTTGACGTAGCTAGGTTGAGGTTCAGTTGCAACAGGATTCGGTGTCATCACTTCAGAAATCCTTTCTTCCGAAGTCTCAGGCGATGGCATTTGATTCATGGCTAAATTAGGAAATGACTGTCCAAATCATAACGATTTTAAGGTTGCCAAGCAGGACGACGGCTTGCTGATCGCGATTCACAACATCAACTACGAAATCGCACACTCCTAAACCTCAAAAGGATAATGAACACAAAAGCCCTTATTAATCTAGCAACTGATGCTGAGTTTAATTAAAAAGTCCCTGTAAATTCTCTGAGCGAACTTGATATTTGCAATATTTTTATACTTCCACCAATTGATTTTCTTGCCGCAAATACGCCTGAATGAATGGATCAAGCCCGCCATTCATGACTTCGTTGATATCAGTCGTCTCGACCCCAGTTCGCAAATCTTTGACGATCTGGTTGGGATGGAAGAAATAGTTACGGATCTGATTTCCCCAGGCTGCTTCCACAATATCGCCCCGAATATCCGCAATTTCCTTAGCCCGCTGCTCTTGAGCAACGATCAAAAGTTTTGCCTTCAAAATCGCAAGCGCTTTCTCTTTGTTTTGGAGTTGCGATCGCTCTTGGGTACAACGCACCATCAAGCCGGTTGGAATATGGACAATCCTTACGGCTGTTTCCACTTTATTGACGTTCTGCCCGCCTTTGCCACCTGCTCGAGAAGTAGTTATCTCCAGATCTTTCTCCGGAATCTCTAACTGCACCGAATTGTCAATCAAAGGCATCACTTCCACCCCAGCAAAACTCGTTTGCCGTTTGCCATTCGCGTTGAAAGGGGAAAACCGAACTAATCGGTGAGTACCTTTTTCTGCTTTTAGATAACCATAGGCGTAACGGCCATCCACTTCCAGGGTGACAGATTTGATCCCAGCTTCATCTCCCTCTGAAAGTTCTGCTAGGTGCACTTTATAGCGATGTGCTTCTGCCCAGCGAGTGTACATCCGTAATAGCATTTCAGCCCAGTCTTGCGCGTCTGTGCCACCTGCTCCAGCGTTAATTGTGAGAACTGCACCTTTTTGGTCATAGGTGCCAGACAATAAACGTTCCAGCTCCCATTGACCCAATTCCTGGTTCAGTAAAGTCAGATTGTTTTCCGCTTCTTGAAGCAAGCTTTCATCTGCCTCCAACTCCAGCAATTCCAATACTGCCTTCGCATCCTCCAGATGAGATCGCCACTGTTCAAATTGCTCCAGATGAGCCTTTAGGTCATTCAGTTCTTGTAGAGTCTGCTGAGCGCTTGCCTGGTCGTCCCAAAATTGTGGTTGGGCTGCAACCTGCTCTAAATCTTGAATTCTGGCAGTTAATGCAGGTACGTCAAAGATAGTCCTGGGTTTTACCCAGGCGATCAGATAACACTTCGACCTCGCGCTTAATCTCTAAAACATCCATAGAATCTATTGATCTTTAATTAACAAGCTATTGACAAAACATTTCAAAACGATCGGGTCATTCATAGGGCTATGTGGGCAAGTCCTACGAATGACCCAACCGGTGAAATCCCATCCTAATCGCGACTATTAATCGCAATGAGCAGGCGTAGAATAAAAATAAACAGATTGATGTAGGTCAAGTACATCGACAAAGCAGCCGAAAGATACTGGTCATCCTGATAGGTGCGTGGTAGGACGAAGAAATCGACCACAGCGGCTCCGGCAAACAGAAATACCCCGACACCAGAAATAGCGATCTCCATCCAGGTGGGTGTATGGATACCCAACAGAGCCAGCACAAACTGTCCCACAATCACAATCAGGAAAGCAATCAGCCCTAAACCGATCGTTTTACTCAGCGCCATGCCATCTTGTTCAGACAGATTGGAACCGACCTGGCGAGCAACAATAAAAGTGATCCCGCAGCCCAGCGCAGCAAAACCAACTCCTGCAAAGCCTACGCCTTGAGTTCCCAGCGCCATGGCTACCAGCCCAGTCAGCGTATAGCCTGACAGCAAGCTATAAGTTGCAAGTAAGGGTAAAGCAACCCCATTGTTGCCCTTCGATGCCACATTGGAAGCAACAAAAAAGAGAATTAGCTCAGCAACAAAGGCAACCCAAAAAGTCGGGAAAAACAAACTGGGATTGTTGGCTAAAACATTCAATCCGCCAAAGGTTGCCAGAGCAGTCAAAATTAGCCCGCCCCCCACATAGGGTAGAGCATTGGCAATGACGTTTGGTCCAACCAATGTCTGACTTCTGGCATCCCGTATGGCGACACGGAAGTTACTGGTATTACTCACAGGGGCTTCCTCCCAAATAGACACATCAACACCAGCAGGTACGGCTGCTGCATACGCCTATTTTGACCCAAATTTTGGGATTGAACCAGTATTCTACGCAAGAATCAATCTCGCTCTGGGCATGGGGAAGCGTCCATGTAGCCTGGAAAGTCTCAGGCAGCCTTACGTGTTTCTGCCGAGTCCTCCTGGGAGGACTTTTCATGAGTACCGTGAAACGACGATGGTTTTGAAGGCTGTCTCTACAGAAAATGAATTCAAATCTGATGAAAGGTACCTGTACGATGATGGCTACCCAACCTTCCCTTCGCTCTCGTGGTATGGAACTGCTGATTTCCTATCACCAAAAACCCTCTGTCAAGATCCGGAATCAACTGGTGCAGCTCAATGCAGGCTTGGTGAGAAAGATTGCTCATCGGGTCAGCCATCAATGTGCTGAACCTTATGAAGACTTAGAACAAATTGGTTATCTTGGCTTGATCCGAGCAATTGAACGGTTTGATCCCAGTCAAGGATGTGCTTTTAGTTCGTTTGCGGTTCCCTACATTCGGGGTGAGATGCTGCATTTTCTACGAGATCGGGGCGGTACTGTTAAGATTCCCCGACGCTGGCAACAACTCAACAAGGAAGGGCAAAAAGTTCGAGAAATGCTGGCAGAAGCCTATGGTCGCCAGCCAACCGATAACGAAATTGCTGAGCAACTGGGTGTATCTGTTTACGAATGGCGTGAGAGTAAACTGGCAACCAAAAACCGTTCGCCCCTGAGTCTGGATGCCACTGTTTGTCAACAGATTGATTCTCCCATGACCTTGGGAGACACCTTGCCCGACGCTCACTATCAAGCTTTACAAAATTTGGAAGAAGATCGGCAGCAGTTGCAAAGGGCACTGAGCCAGTTAGAAGAAAAAACTCGCAAGGCGATCGAGTTTGTTTTCCTCCATGACTTATCTCGTAAAGAAGTTGCAGAAAGAATTGGGGTTAGCCCCATGACAGTTACTCGGCGCATTCAACGCGGAGTTCAGCAGATGATGACTTTCCTCCAACCCCAGACTTTGCAAACTGATCCCTAAAAACCCTCAATTAGCAGGTTCGTTCGCCTTTCATAAGATCAAAATAGTTTTTAGTTGGGTTAGACAATCGTTTAACCCAGCTTTTTTATGGAACGAACACTTGAGCGTTTAGCAGATTTCCAGAGAAGATTTTACCCTCTGCCATTTCCCTTCAACTTCGCTCAGGGCAAAAGCTGGCTGGGCGTAGCCGAAGCCAGCGGGTAACTATTGGAAATATGGAAAGAAAATGGAGCTTGGGGACTTACATGAAAATAAAATACCAGCGGTTTGGATTTCGGCTACGCTCAATTCGCGATAACTGGAGGTTGAGCGCAGTCAAAACCTGACTGCTTGGTAAACTATTAATCCACAGATCCCTTAACGTTGCGAAACAGGTAGAAGTTGGGAGGTGCGGTCCGTTGTTCGATCAGTCAAGGAATGGATTTCGGCTTCGTCCTGCATCAGAAACTCACGGATAAACCGAGAAATTGCTCGTTGTGCCAAACCGCCAACGATTCGCTGTCCCATGTCCTGAGTTTCGGGCTTGAAAAGATAGCGGGGCAACAAGGTTGCTAGTTGAATCGGGTCAAAGCCACGAGTTTCCTGCAGAATTTGCCAAATTCCTTGAATATGCTCTAAGTTCTTTTGTTTTTCTGGGGAAGGGGTGGGCGGATTCACGGCAGCAACACCTATCCACTCTTGCAGGCTATAGGTTAAGCTGCCAAGAGCATTTTGTCCTAGCAGATCTAGCCCTTTCACAACTTCATTGACTAGATTAAGTCGAATCAGTTCGCCCCGTTCGGACAATAAGAACTCTAAAGTTTGCTCTAGGACTTGATTTAGCTCGTAGTCTTGGCTGTCTTTGGCGTTGCGAAGCAGATTTTCCAAGCGATTCCAGCGGAAATTCCCGTCTTTGAATAAGAGATCTCGCAAAGAAGTCCGGAGTTCTGGGGAGGGATCGGTGAGCAGTCGCTTCGCAATGTAAGGATAAGCCTTACTCAGCACTTTGAAGTTGGGATCAACATTGATTGCAATCCCTTCCAGGGTGACCAGTGATCGAATGATGAGGGCATAGTAGGCTGGCACGCGAAAGGGATATTCGTACATCAAAGCTGAAAGTTGATCAGTAATGCTCTTAAAGTTAAGTTCTGCAACACTTGCCCCAAGTGCATTGCCAAACACATTGGCTAATGCTGGGACAATCGGCGTCAAATCAGTATCAGGTGTGAGAAATTCTAGCTTGACGTAGTCATTGGCTAACCCAGCAAAATCACGATTGACCATGTGAACGACTGCCTCAATCAAGCCGTAGCGCTGATAAGGCTTGACTTCACTCATCATGCCAAAATCTAAATAAGCCAGTTTCCCATCTGGGGTTGCCAGGAGGTTGCCAGGATGGGGATCGGCATGAAAAAAGCCGTATTCCAAAAGTTGCCGCAACGAACACTGGACGCCTACATCAATGAGGTAACTGGCATCGACCCCTTGAGCGCGAATAGTCTCTGGCTGGGTGAGCTTCGTCCCATTGATCCACTCCATGGTTAGAACCCGACGTCCGGTATATTCCCAGTAGATGCGAGGAACGTAGATGTCTTGAATGTGACCATACAGGCGAGAGAACCGCTCCGCATTTTGCCCTTCATGGTTGTAATCCATTTCCTCAAAAATGCGAGCGGCAAACTCATCCATGATACCAACGAGGTCACTGCGAATTTGCTTGAGGTTTCTCATTGCCAAAGCCGACAGTTGCCGCAGGATATACATATCCAAAGCGATGTTTTGAGCCAGATCGGGACGTTGAACCTTGACTGCAACTTCTTCTCCTGTCTTAAGCCGACCTCGGTAGACCTGTCCTAGGGAAGCGGCTGCGATCGGATCGTCGGTCAGTTCTGCATAGATTTCGTCCGGGTGTGCTCCCAGTTCTTCTTCAATAAATTGAAAGGCAACTTCGTTAGGAAAAGCTGGGAGCTGGTCTTGCAGCAGGGATAGCTCGTCCAGATAGAGCGAAGGAACCAGGTCTGGACGAGTGGAGAGCGCTTGCCCAATTTTGATAAAGGCGGGTCCCAGGCGAGTCAACATTTCTCGTAGCTTGATTGCCCGCCGTTTTTGGTTGCGATCGATGGAGCCAGTTTTGCGATCCCACCATAAACTCACCATAAAAGAGGCAAAGGGAAAGAAGATTTTGAAGATCCTTGCCCAAACCTGAAAGGAGCGATCGCGGTAGTAGGTAGCGATCGCTTCGGGATCATAACAAGGAGTTTCAATTCCCAACTCTGATTCCAAAACGTGAGCAGACTTCAGCCGCTTATCTGCTGGTGGTACGGCAATTTCACTCGCCCTTGCTGAGGTCGGGCTTTCGCCACCCCTTACAGCTCCTTTTGGTGCAGGCGTGGAATCAAAAGCTTGACGACCAGAAGAACGAATTGCGTCAGCAGGCAGAGTCTTTGCGCTCATGGGTTAGGCGATGGAAGGGTCATGTAAAGCATTGTAACAACCGAACTCCCGAGAAAGCACGCTTCCTGAGAGATATCAATTGGTAGAGACACCTTTGGTTTGAGCCATTTTCTGAATTTAGACCCGTTCTCGAAGTGGTTTAGGGACCATACCCAGCTGATCGAGCAATTGTTCGTCGTGCGATCGCGCTGGGTTGGGGGTCGTTAAGAGCTTGGCTCCCGTAAAGATAGAGTTGGCTCCTGCCAGTAAACATAGGGTTTGCAATTCGTCACTCATCTCCATACGCCCCGCCGAAAGACGAACCATGGCTTTGGGAAACAGAATCCGAGTGGTGGCAACCATCCGCACCAGTTCCAAAGGTTCAACTGGAGCTGTTTTTTCTAAAGGAGTCCCTGCTACTGGTACCAGACAATTAATTGGGATAGATTCCGGCTGAGGCTCAAGGTGTGAAAGAGCTTCGAGCAGTTCCAATCGATCTTGGATCGTTTCTCCCATACCCAAAATGCCGCCACAGCAGACTGAGATTCCGGCAGCACTGACTGCCTGAATGGTTTCAAGACGATCTTGATAAGTGCGGGTAGAGATGATTTTGTCGTAATAATTGGGGGAGGTATCTAGATTGTGATTGTAAGCCGTTAAGCCCGCTGCTTTGAGCCGTTGTGCTTGATGGGGTTTCAGCATTCCCAAAGTGCAACAAACTTCGATCTCTAGCTCGGCAACCTGACGCACAATTTCTAGAATGCGATCGAACTGAGGTCCATCTTTGACCTCACGCCACGCGGCTCCCATACAAAAACGGGTCGCGCCTCCAGCCTTTGCGGCTTTTGCCTCAGCTACAACCGTTTCAACACTCATCAACGGTTCGGGTGAGACATCCGTCTGGTTGTGCACACTCTGAGAACAGTAGGCACAATCTTCCGGACAGCCACCCGTTTTAATGTTGCTGAGGGTACACATTTGTACAGCATGGGGATCGTGATGCTGCCGATGAATTTGTTGCGCCTGAAAGAGAAGATCTGGGAGCGGTTGGGTGTAAATCTGGGTAATGCGATCGATGAGAGTAGACATGGGTTTCAGTACGGACAGTAACTTAGCAGAATAAAAGGGATTAAGAACCAAGGGATTCAATAAAAGTTCGCTGCTCAAAGTTCTCAAAGGTTTTTGGAAAATTGGGGAGAGGCTGAAGCTGTATTGTGCTGAAGCTGTATTGTGCTGAAGCTCTATATTGATATTTCAAAGCAAAGCCTCAAAAAGAGGATAAACTAATTGGCTTGAATGTCTTTTGGATTTTGGGACAGCGGCAAAGCTTCTATGTGAACGGTCCAGGTTTTCATCTCTTGTTGAAGGAATCGGGATGGAGATGAGCATCAGGGGCAAAGGTGAATCTCAATTAGAAAAGAGTTCTAGTCCAGATTACCAGTCAAGGTGTAATTTAGATGGCTCATGGCTGGGCTACAAAACCAGGTGATAAAATGCCAGCACTGAAATCCACGCAGATAATGATCGCGCCTAACGAACTGCTCTGGGCACTCATTGGTTTGATGCTCACGATCGGTGGCAACTTTCTTGCCGCATCGATTATCTTGCCTCCCTGGTACTGGGGTGATCATCGGATTACAACTTATCCTTTGGGGGTCACAACTCAGATAGGGGCAGTGTTGTTGATTAGCTGCGTAGGTGGAAAAAATGCAGGGGCACTTTCTCAAATTGCTTACCTGGCAATGGGGTTAACTCCCTGGTTTGAGATTTTTGCCAGGGGAGGCGGGTTGGATTATTTGAGGGAACCGAGTTTTGGTTATCTGTTGGGCTTTATCCCAGGCGCCTGGTTATGTGGACACCTCGCATTTCAGACACGGCCTCGATTAGAATCTTTAGCTTTTAGTTGTCTTTGCGGCTTGCTATTAATTCATTCTGTAGGGGTCAGTTATTTGGTTCTCTCGCATAGCTTGAAATGGGTTGAAACGGGTTCTTTGCCACTACTTCAGGCAATCACAACATTTTCTATCCAACCTTTGCCCGGGCAATTGGCGATCGTGTGTGGCGTGAGTGTCTTGTCCTCTGCCGTGCGACGCCTCATGTTTTACTAGGGAAAGAATTGATGGAAACCCACGTTCATTGATTTTATAAATGGTGAATTGCTTTGGTGCCCACTGACTATTTTTTGCGACCTGCCATTGCTTAAAGCTAAAAGTTTAAGAAATATAAGCTATCCCTATGAGTTTCAAGAATCGCTTCTTCTGGCTGGCTGCCCTTTTTAGTCTGGCTGCCGATCGCCTGACCAAAGTTTGGATCGTCACCACTTTCGATCTCACAGTGCCCCCAGAGACGGTTCCTGTGATTCCAGGAATTTTCCACTTTACCTACGTCACCAATACAGGTGCCGCCTTTAGCTTATTCAGAGAAGGGGGGGAATGGCTGCGCTGGTTGTCGTTGGCAGTGAGTATCGGGTTAATGATTTTGGCGTGGTTTGGGCCATCGCTTTCTCGCTGGGAACAGTCGGGTTATGGGTTTATTTTGGGTGGAGCTTTGGGGAATGGTATCGATCGTTTCGTTGCTGGCCGAGTGGTCGATTTTCTCGATTTTCGCTGGATTCAATTTCCCGTATTTAACCTGGCAGATGTTTTTATTAATGTCGGCATTGTTTGTTTGCTAATTGCCACGTTTCGGCAAGAACCCACGCCCGATGCCAAAGCAGATCGCCATTCCTCAAAAAAGATGGTTGAGAAATAGGTTCCTTTTATCACCTGATTGGATGAACGCTTCAGGCGAATCTGATTACATTGGAGGGGCGTATTCTAGTCAGTAGAAGAAATCTATTTGAGGGAGGTTAATTATGTTAGGAAAGCTCTTACAAGCTGCTGTGATTACCTTCCTATTGAGTGCGATCGTGGAGATCCAAATGCCAATGGGCACCCGAAAACCACTCTTAACTCACGCCTCCCACCCAACAGCCATTTCTCATAGATTTTCTCCGATCGCTTTAGCAAAAGTCTTTTTTAAGGATTAGGGGACATTCCCCTTGACAATGAATTTGCCTAAAATCAATCTTTACAGTTTTATGTCACCTGCAAGGCTTACCCTCACGGAGACTTTACCTCAGTTCGCTTTTTAAGCGATTAAGCTGTTTTTTAGAGAAGCGTTACGGAATTCATTCGTTCCAGAGCAGCTTGGAGCACATCAAATCGATGAATGAATGCCTTACTTCTCTAAAGATGATTTATTAGGGTGCATTTCAAGTTGTCAGGTGTTCAGTAGACGCTGCTGATTTCAGAGCTTATCGCTGGATCTACAAACTCAAGTTTACGTTTATCGAAATTCTATTTACTTAGAGAGAATCTCCGCCAGGAATTCTCTTGTAATGCTTAACCCGCTCACAAAAGATTCAGGCTACCTGGAGCATCCATCCATTTTGATTAGATGGAACGCCAACCAGGTGAAGTTTTTGGGGAGTTTCCACCCCAAACGCTTGATAAAATGCCAATTGTAATCAGTGTCAGTGAATCATGATTCCGTTGTGAGCCTTGTAGAGACAGCAAGCAAGAAGTGAGTTGTCGTTATTTGACAAACTTGACCACAGTCATTGAATGAGCCATCCGTGAGATTGGAACGGCTCTATTACTCCCGCTGCAGCTATCTAGTAAGGTTTCAAATGTATTTTGATGTTCTAGAAAGCCGATTTATGTGAGCTTTTGCAAGAATCGATCACCGATTTGAAACGGAACCAGACGATCATCGTACATTGCAATTTTTGGTCTAAGCAAATATAGCGGTCGTACGATCGTTGGGACGTTTCACAGTCTGGAGGCAACAAGGGACTTAAGGAGATTTCTAGGAAAAAATCTACCCAACGATCAACCACCTTATGTAGGAGCGTACGGTTGTGCGCCCTTACCAAGCGGTAAATCTTCTCTTAGAAATCTCCTAAGTCCTTTGTCCTAACTTAAATGACTATGGCTATACATCGCTAAGCCTGATCGAGCTTGTTTGGTTGAGGTGAAAGGAATTTGGCTGGAATAACGACTGTGTTCCACACTTTCTGAATCTTTCTCTCAATCAATTTGGCTGCCAAAACTGGCAGTTTCAGTTGTTTCGTGCCTCTAATTGACACAAGATTTTCCAGCACCCATTTAGGGAAAGGTTCAGGTTCGCAATGCAAACAGAAAGCTATCTTGCCAAAGAGGCATGGGATTTATTAGAAGCCTCCATTGTTTATTTTCAAGGACGACCTGTAGGAACTGTGGCAGCCCGTGATCCTTACTCAGAAGCTCTCAATTATGATCAGTGTTTTATGCGAGATTTTGTCTCGTCGGCATTGCTGTTTCTCATTCAAGGGAAGCCTGAGATTGTTCGTAATTTTTTGATTGAGACGCTAGCATTGCAAAGCAGCGAAAAGCAAATGGATTGCTTCAATGCTGGACAGGGGCTGATGCCTGCCAGTTTCAAGATGGAATCCTGGGAAGATAAACAATACCTGGTCGCAGATTTTGGCGAACATGCGATCGGCAGAGTTACCCCGGTTGATTCCTGTCTGTGGTGGCTCATTTTGCTTCGGGCTTATGTTAAAGCGACAGGAGATTTGGCACTGGCACAGCAACCCAACTTCCAGCACGGCATTATTTTGATTCTGAAGCTCTGTTTGGCAGATCGGTTTGATATGTATCCCACCATGCTGGTGCCAGATGGGGCTTTTATGATCGATCGTCGGATGGGGGTCTATGGGCATCCATTAGAAATTCAAGCATTGTTTTATGCTGCTCTACGATCGGCCCGCGAGTTATTGTTGCCCAATCGTCGCGGAGAAGTTTTTATTCAGATTGTGAATCATCGCCTGATGATGCTGAATCATCATATTCGAGAATATTATTGGCTTGACTTAAAACGCCTGAACAATATCTATCGCTATCACGGGGAAGAATTTGGTGAAAGTGCCATTAATAAATTTAATATTTACCCGGATTCGATTCCCGATTGGCTCACCGAGTGGATGCCAGAAAAAGGTGGATATTTAGCCGGCAACTTGGGTCCAGCACAAATGGATTTTCGCTTTTTTTCCTTGGGCAACCTGATGTCGGTGATCTGTTCGTTGGCAAGCAATACTGAATCTCAAGCGATTATGGATTTGATTGAACAGCGTTGGCACGATCTGGTGGGTTACATGCCTTTGAAGATCTGTTTTCCATCGGTGCAAGATTTGGAATGGAAAATTTTGACGGGCTGCGATCCGAAAAACGTCCCCTGGTCGTATCACAATGGCGGCAACTGGCCCGTGTTGCTCTGGTTGTTTGCTGCCGCTGCCCAAAAGACGGGTAGACCCGAATTGGGATGGCGCGCACTCGAAGTTGCCGAAAAACGATTGAGTGAAGATGAGTGGCCAGAATACTACGATGGTCGCAATGGTCGATTGGTGGGCAAAGCCTCCCGCAAGTTTCAGACCTGGACCATCTCCGGTTATTTACTCGCAAGAGAGATTTTACAAAATCCTCAACATTTAGCTTTGTTTAGTTTTGGGGAAGATCCAGAGATGCAACAGTGGATGAGTCTTGCCCATGAATTGCGATAGCCCATGTTTAAAGCCCAATTTCAAAGAGTCACGAGTTCTTTGTGGGTCAAACACATGGCGATGCCTTTTTCGTAGTAGGCAGCTTCGTTAATGAAGACGGGGTAGAGTATCGATTCACCTTCATAGACGATCGTCTCGCCTTCAAAGGTTAAAAACATGGGATCGCCTGGATAGAGAGGTTCGTAGTCTCTTGATTGCAAGTTGGGATGAATCATTGCTTGCATGGTTCCCAAACCGTCTCTGGGGTAATCGATCGTTTGCACACACTGGTAGACCGTCAACGTTTCTTTTGTAGGGAAAAGTTGCCCCCGATTATACGCTTCAACATAGTCCAGGATGGTATGGATCAAGGCTTCAGTTTGTCGAAACAGATGCGCATCCAAGAGTCCCTGAGCAACAGGACCCACCTCGATCGCACACCCCAAGGGATAAATCGATCGCAGAAAAGGACTGTCCTGCTCGGCCTGTGCCCATCGATAGAACTTCACCTCTGGGTAGACAGCCGCCAGGTGGGCCGCTAAGTGAAGGTTGAAGGGATGTTGATGATTGAGAATGAGGGTCATTCCCATATTGGCAGTCGTACTGTGCAAATCCATCAATAGCCCGATTTGCTCAGTCTGATTCGCGGTGAGATCCTGGTAGATTTTCTTTGCCTGAAGGGCTTCATAGCTAGTGAGATGAGGGTTTTCCAGATCTTGGGGGCGAAAACAGCGATTGAGATCCAGGTCAACATAACGTCTTCGGAGTTCGTAGGCTTTGGGGTTTGCCAATAAAGCGATGCTCTCAAAGCTCGATCGTCGAATTAAGTGCGGCAGTTGCTCGAATTTCTTCACCAGGTAGATGCCGGTGAGTTCGTTTCCGTGGGTACCTCCTACAACTGCAACACGAGTGATTGGATTCATAAGAAATCACTGGTTATCTTAACGGCGAGAAAATCGCTGTTTTATCGCTTGCGATCCAGATTAGCGGAGGTCTGAGTCATCTGTCTAATATCCCTGTTGTGGAACAGCGTGTTTTGATCGCCATGCTTGCCCCAATGGTGATTGCATCTGAGCCGTTTAAAAAAATGTCCAAAAAAAGGTGCTGTAGCAACTCTCAGCACCTATACAATCAATGAAGTCAAATTTGTGTTTAGCGGAGGATAGCTATTTCAAAAAAGGGCGTGCCAGGACAAAGCTACAAATTGACTTTGCATCAATGCGATCGCCCTCTGAAATTGCCGTTTCAAATTCTTGCGGTGTCATCAGCACTGTTTCGATATCTTCATCCTCGTCCTGAGCTGGGGGATTATCCAACAGTTCCAAATCCCTTGCCAGAAAAGGATAGATTACCTCATCCGAGTATCCTGGAGCCAAGAAAAACTCCCCCAACTTTTGCCAGGAATGAGCACGGTACCCCGTTTCTTCCTCAATTTCTCGCCGAGCTGTTTCTTCCGGAGACTCATCTGGCTCAATCGTCCCAGCCGGAAACTCTAGCAACCGCATCTGCACAGCGAATCGATATTGACGAATCAACACCAGTTTGCCTTCGGGGGTGATGGGAATCACCACCGCTCCACCAGGATGACGAATGCATTCCCACTCACCCTCATTTTTGTTGGGTAACCGGAGACGGCTCACTTCAAAACCAAATTTGCGCCCCTGATAAAATAGACGCTTTCTAAGCAATTGAGGAGGTTCGCGACCCAATATCATAAATCTAGATTTTTGAGTTTTCAATTGTGCGTTCAGGGCGTAGGTTTTAAGCGTGGTTAGTTTTCGCTTAAAACTCAGGACTTAGCCCATTTTTTTAACTTCCGAGCAGTCTACTGTTTTTACGAGATCTGCGACTGTTCTTCCGGAAACTGGTTCGACCCAATCAGGCGCAATCTCTACCAAAGGTGCTAAAACAAATGCCCTTTCAGTCATTCGAGGATGGGGGATTTGCAGTGCAGACGTGTTCAGAATTACATCATCAAACAGTAATAGATCCAGGTCAAGGGTTCTCGCCCCCCATTTTTCTCGGCGTACTCGCCCAAATTGAGTTTCGATCGCCAAAAGTGTTGCCATCAGAGCCTGGGGAGGCAAACTCGTGCTCAACACGGCACAGGCGTTGACGTAATCTGGTTGGGGAGGACCTACAGCTTTTGTTAAGTAGAGCTGTGACCGTTTTACTAAGGTGATCCCCGGTTTCTGACTCAGCACTTGAAGTGCCGATTCCAGCGTCGTCTTAGGATCGCCCAAGTTGCCTCCCAAGGCGATCGCACAAAAAACAGAGTTCATATTGTAAGTATTGGGATAGATCGCTGGTTAACCTAACCAACCCATCACCCAGACTAATGTGCCACTCAGCGTTACGCTTACCCCTACCAGTGTGGCAGTGAGAACTTTCACCTGGGATTGCAAGCGAACAATTTCCTGCTTACTGCCTTCTAAGGCAGGTAGAGCACTGGCTGGCAAGGTGTTCACCTCAGTTGGGGGCACCTCTGAAACGACCACTTCTGTACTGCCTGAGCCAAACTTCACTTGTGAATGGAGCCAGTTGACAATTAACCGGGGGCAGTTTTTTTTGAACCAGCGAATCGCAATCATGGCAAAAACGGGCTTAGAGCTACGGGCGATCCACTTTGCCAGACGGTTTACCGGACGAGACCGAACTTTTTGGTTGATGAGGTTCACTGAACCCACTTCATACAGACAATCCAGAATCAGGCGAGCGGTAACCTCTTCTCGCCTCAATAAATTGTCTATCAGGATTAACACATCATGCATCCGTTCTGCTTCGATCCGGGCTTCTTGTGCCCGTTGAGCGGCGACTGCTAGTGAGTCTGAAGCGGTGGATTTAACCATTTCTGCTGAGAATCAGTGAACTATCAATCGTTAAAAGTGTATTAAGAGGCAGATAGACTGGTTTGAAAAAACTGAGATAACCTCTTCAAACAACCTCTAAAGCTTTTCCCATCCTTTTCAATAGCTTATGACTTTCTACACTGTCAACAGGCTGAGCAGTGTGCCAGTTATCGCAGAGAGGACAAAGTATGCAATCAGGGACGATCGCAGCCAATAGAGCAGGATTCCTCAACCGCTCAAAACGAAGGGTGAGCTTTTGCTCACCCTCACATACACGATCGACGACAACCTTTTATTTATTCGGTTGAGGTGTCATGCGCAGATAAGGCTTGATTTCATTCACCCCTTTGGGGAAGCGCTGTTTTGCTTCATCCGTCGGGATGGAAGGCACAACCACGACATCTTCACCATCTTTCCAGTTGACTGGAGTGGCTACGCTGTAGTTATCCGTCAATTGCAAAGAATCAATGACTCGCAAAATTTCCTCAAAATTGCGACCCGTGCTGGGTGGATAGGTAATGGTAAGACGCAGCTTTTTCTGGGGATCAATCACAAACACAGTCCGCACAGTTACTTTCGCATTTGCGTTGGGGTGGATCATGTCATACAGATCCGACACTTTCTTATCCGCATCCGCCAGAATGGGATAGTTAACCGTGGTGCTTTGAGTTTCGTTGATGTCGCTAATCCAACCTTGGTGAGATTCGGCATCATCGACACTGAGGGCAATGACTTTCACGTTGCGCTTATCGAATTCGGGTTTGAGCTTTGAAACTTCACCCAGTTCCGTGGTGCAAACGGGGGTATAGTCTGCGGGATGAGAAAAGAGAACAACCCAGCTATCGCCTGCCCAGGTGTAAAGGTCAATTTCGCCCTCACTGGATTGCTGGGTAAAGTTGGGTACGGTATCGCCTAATTGGAGAGCCATAACTAATGTCCTATGACCTACTTACAAAGTACTTACAATCTTTCAAACAACCTACGAATGAAAATCATGCCATGAAACCCAAGTTTTCCGGGCGGAGTGTCGATCTTTCTTAATCTTGCTGTAATAGAAGTTTGAGAAGAAAAACGGGATCAGGGGGTGAAAAGAGACACAAATGGGGAAACGAAGAGACGAGGAAAGACTGAGTGAGTTTTGCTTGCTCAATCTTTCATCTGTTTACTTCTCTACCCTTCACTTCATTCTCGTACCCTATTCCAACAATCTGGGTCGAATGCCATAGTTTCGATAGTGCCAGTAATCGTGCAAGATGCGATCGTGATCGAAACATAAGTTTTTGGGAATCTGCCACAAATCAAAGATATCAATTCCTTTGGCATCATCCCCGGATTGCGGGTCACCGCTGGCAGTAGCGAGAAAGACGATGCTGATGGTGTGTTGGCGTGGGTCCCGATTAGGAGCTGAGTAGACGTGGAATTGCTCAATGAGGGCGATCGCTAATCCAGTTTCCTCAAGTGCTTCTCGTTTCGCCGCGGTTTCGACTGATTCGCCATAATCCACAAAACCACCGGGGATCGCCCAGCCATAGGGTTCATTGAGTCGCTCAATCAAAACGATCGGGCGATGGGGGCGATCGATGAGTTCAATAATGATGTCAACAGTCGGAGCAGGATTGCGATAGGTCACAGGCGCAGATTGAGTCCAGCATTGTCAGAATAAACTAGAATTCGACTCCGCAAACACTCGAACTACTGCGCCTGTTCTGAGATCCCAAAGTTTAATGAGGCTACCCCAACTGCCGCTTGCCAGGAGTGTCCCATCTTGGTTTAGGGCGATCGATTCAATGATGCTAGGTTGGCGAGAGAGTGTCTGCTGGAGCTTTCTGGTTTGCAAGTTCCAGAGTTTGATGGTGTTATCCATGCTGCTGCTGAGGAGAGTTTTGCCATCCGGGCTGACCACGACAGAAGTTACACCATAGGTATGACTCAACAACTTTGCTTGCAATACGCCTGTGCTGAGTTGCCAGAGGCAGATGCTACTGTCGCCTGCGCCACTGATTAGAGTTTGCCCGTCACGGCTGATTGCCAGTGCATTAATCCCAAAGCTTTGTTCGGATAAGTTGTGAAATACTTTGCCCGAACTCAACTGCCAAAGTTTAATCGTGTCCCAATCGCCACTGACCAGGGTTTGTCCGTCTGGACTGATTGCCAGCGCATTAATGGCATCAGTATGCCCATATAGGGTTCGAGTGAGTGTTCCACTGCTGACTTGCCAGACCTTGAGGGCGCGATCGCCTCCACCACTGAAGATCATTTTCCCATCAGGACTAAAGGCGATCGCTTCTATCCAAGCCGTATGCCCAGATAACGTCCTCAACAAGTTGCCAGTGCTAGAATCCCAAAGTTTGATGCTCTTATCATGTCCAGCACTGGCAATTATACGACCATCTGGACTGATTGCTAATGCCAAAATAGGTCGGGCGTGCCCAACCAGATGATGCAGCACCTGACCCGTCTGCAAATCCCAGAGAATCAGAGTGTTGTCCTCGACGCTCACCAGTTTTTTGCCATCTGGGCTGATGACAACTCTGGCATGACCCGATAAAACGCGAGCAGTCTGGTAAGGTGACATGAGCAATGCTTGAACAGCAGGTCGATCTCTGGAAAGCAGTGGCACAGATAGAGTTAGCAGCAATGCCAAACTGGCTTCTAAGGCGAGCATGGGCAATCAGGAAGAGAGGGAAATGGGTGAAGAAGGGGTGAAGAGGTAAGGGGGCAAAAAGTAAAGGAGGCAGATCCTGACTCCTGATTCCTTCTCCCTCAAGGCTCACCAATTAGCGTAAATGCTGCCCAGTCTCTGGTTTCGGGATATTGTTTGAGGGTCGTGAGCATGGCTTGCCGAAGGGCTTGGGCTTTATCCATGCGGGTTAGATTTTGGTAGAACTCCACCATTAGGGAAGAAGTAGGAGCGTCGGGCACTGCCCAGAGAGAAACGATGACGCTGGGAACTCCAGCCGCAATGAAGGCACGTGAGAGTCCAACCACACCATCCCCGGTTACACGACCACGTCCGGTATCGCAAGCGCTGAGTACTACCAAATCTGCCTGGAGCTGCATCTGTAAAATTTCTTTGGTAGTCAGGAAGCCATTGTCCTGTCCGGAGGGTGCCAGGGCGATCGCACCGGGGGGATCAACTAAAACTACTTTCTCTCTTGCCAGGGCTTGCTCGGCAGGGACTCCGTTGATAAACACATTCTTGCCAATCAATATCGCTCCAGGGGTCATAAAGACTCCTCCCTGGCGGGCAGTGCGAACATTGGGATCAAGCGGAATCCCAAACTCGTTTAAGTTGGAATCCAGATCCAGCAGACCATGGGTTGCCAGGTGAATAATTTG
The DNA here is from genome assembly GCA_019359045.1 of Scytolyngbya sp. HA4215-MV1. Lineage (GTDB taxonomy): Bacteria > Cyanobacteriota > Cyanobacteriia > Leptolyngbyales > Leptolyngbyaceae > Scytolyngbya. The sequence goes on along the minus strand of JAHHIA010000013.1, from coordinate 64,061 downwards.
CTTTTGGGGCAATTGTTGGATGACTGCCGCTTTGGTTGCTTGTGCGCCGATTAAGGGTTTGGTGTTGAGTAGAGTCGCGATCGCTTTGGCTTCTCGTTCTGCACCGGGGAGACTAGCAAGAGGCTCTGGGGGTTCACCGGGAGCGGGAGGCAGGCTGGGCATGGTGGGGTTGCCAACGACTAGCGCTGAGGAGAGTGGTGCTGCTCCAGTGCTTTTGGAATTGAGGTGTTGGGTGAGTTCTAGAACTTGGATAGAAGGGGCAACCAGAGGCGTGTGTTCCTGGATGAGGTAGGTGCCAGCGGGATTTTGTAGTGCAGCAAAGGGGGTGAGAAATAAGGAACCCTGGGGAATGAACGTGATGCGGGCGGTGGAATCAGTGGGTAGGCGATCGCGAATTGGTTCAATGAGCCATTGGTAAAGCTGTTTAAGCTCGGGCAGGGGTGGATCAACTGTGTTCCCTTTGCGGTTTGCCACCCCGCGGCCACGTACCCCAATTCCTTCTTCACGGGTTTTGAGTACCAGTTCTGACAAGGGTTGCAGCGAGGTTGTAGGTAGTTTGACCTGACGAAAGGTAATGTTGCCGTTGGGAGGAATGACCCAGATAAAAAGATCGGTTTCTTCGTCCGGCTCAATGCCTAGTACACGCACTTCTGAACCAATCAAAGAATATTCTACGAGAGTGGAATTCTCGGCTTTGGCAATCTGCTTGATCTGGTTGAGGTTGAGGGGTTTTGCTGATTGGGCGATCGATCTCTGTGCCAATAGTTCTGCTAAGGCTCTGGCACGGCTGAGTTCTGCCACTTCCAGAGCGGCTTCGGGACGGTTTTGAGCGACCAGCACCTTTTGCAAGAGTCGGTAAGTGTGGGCATGTTGCTCAAAGTAGGTAATCTTGGCGGTGTCGCCATCGCCATACTTAGCTCGTAGCCATTCCCACCGAGCGATCGCCTCTCGCAGGGTAGTTTCGGCTTCGGCATACCTGCCGACTGAAAAATAGGCCAGCCCCAAGTTGCTCAAAGAGAGGGCGCTAACGGAAGGTCGCTCTTGAGCAACTTGCTTCTCCCAGAGTAAAACTGCTTTGGGATAGTCTTTCAAGAGTAAGGTGGCTTTCGCGAACCCTAACTCGGCTTCTGCAATCTGCTCGGCACGATCGTCTCGCGAGGAATTGCGATAGAGCGCGATCGCCTGCTCATAGGACTGCGCCGCTTCTTGAAATCTTTCCTCATTCAGTTGAATCAGCGCCTGTTGCATCAGGCGATCAGCATCAGGAGTATCTGGTTGAGCCTGGGCTAGAAGAGAGGCGTGAGTAGGAGATGAGAAATATGGCGCAGTGAGGGCGGCACTGTTTTTACCGATCGCCTGCCCTGCCAACGGCGACAGCAAGCTGACGAACAAAGTCAGCGAGAAGAGGACTGGCAGATAGGCTTTGCGAGAAAAAATTGAATGCGTCATGGGGATCAGGGCGCGATCAGGGATTGCAACACTAAGCTACTCGATTTTTCTGGATTCACTGCGATCAACGACGGTTACGGGAGGGCGTTCGGGTTTGTTACCAACCTTTGCGGACTTAGTCAAAAATTCCACGCAAACGACAGCCCCTTTTTTCTTCAAGAAAAAAGGGGCTGTCGTGGGGATCGCTTAACGAAAAATCATTGGAGATTAGGCATCATTGAGGGCGGCGATACCGGGCAGTTCTTTGCCTTCCAACAATTCCAGGCTGGCACCACCGCCAGTGGAAATGTGGCTCATCTTGTCTGCTACGCCGACTTTTTCGACTGCGGCAACAGAGTCTCCACCGCCGATGATGGTGGTGGCTCCAGTGGCGGTTAAGCCTGCAAGCGTGTGCGCGATCGCCTCCGTTCCCACAGCAAATTTATCGATCTCAAACACGCCCATGGGTCCATTCCAGATTACCGACTTGCAACTTGCCAGCGCATCCTGGAAGACTTTGACCGAATCGGGACCAATATCCAAGCCCATCCAGCCATCGGGGATGTCGTTGATGCTAACGGTTTGGGTATTGGCATCGGCAGAGAAGGCATCAGCGACCACTACATCGGTCGGTAGCAGCAGTTCTACCCCTTTCTCTTTGGCTTTTACTTCCAGAGTCTTTGCCAATTCCAGTTTGTCTTCTTCTACAAGTGACTTACCGACATTCAAGCCTCTTGCCTTATAGAAGGTAAAGATCATGCCACCGCCGATGAGCAGTTTATCAACCTTATCCAACAAGGTTTCAATCACGCCGATTTTGCTAGAAACCTTGGAACCGCCGATAATAGCTGCCAGGGGGCGCTGAGGATTTTCGATCGCGGCTTGTAAATACTTCAGTTCTTTTTCAATCAAAAATCCAGCTACCGATGGACTTAAATAGTGGGTGACTCCTTCAGTCGAAGCATGAGCACGGTGAGCCGTACCAAAGGCATCGTTCACATATAAATCGGCAACGGATGCCAATTGTTTGGCAAATTCTGGATCGTTCTTTTCTTCTTCTTTATGAAAACGCACGTTTTCTAGCAAAATGACATCCCCATCTTGCATGGCCGCCACAGCGGCTTCTACTTCGGCACCGATACAGTCGCTTGGTTTAGCCACAGTTTTGCCCAACAGTTCTGACAGTCGCGCAGCAACCGGGGTCAGGCGGAATTTGTCAGAGACGCGAGAAGCAAAATCATCACCCTTGGGACGCCCAAAGTGGCTGGTGAGAATGACCTTTGCACCTTTGGATGTCAGTTCTTGAATGGTGGGGAGGGCGGCACGAATTCGAGTATCGTCTGTGATGTTACCCTGCTCATCCAGGGGGACATTGAAGTCTGCCCGTACCAAAACCCGCTTACCAGCTAAATCAGAGGGCGATAAATTTGCTACAGTTTTTTTGGGCACAGAAGCTACCTCCTAAATGAGTCTTTATACCTATTGTCTACGAAATCGGTAAGCATTCGGTACCGAGCATTCAGCTATCAGCTTTTTTTATGGCTTTGCTTGTGGTCGTGAGTGTTTAATCTACTTGAGATCGTAAACTCATCCCCTGGCTGGTAACTGATGGCTGGTCGCGAATTGCTTTCTACGTCGTCAACATTCTACCGAAGTCCGTATACCGGAGATCCGCACCATGTTTAAAACCGTTTTATTTCCCATTGACCAAAGCCGGGAGTCGCGGCAAGCGGCAGAAACGGTTGCTGATCTGGTCAAGTTTCATCACAGCCATCTAGTGATTTTGTCAGTGGTTGAAACACCCGATGAAGAAGGGGCGACAAACGAACCTGTTTTGTCACCCGAAGCGATCGCCGAATTGCTGCAAACCGCTAAGACCCTTTTCGCTCAACAAGGCATTCAAGCTGAAATTGTTGAACGAGAGGGCAAGCCCGCCTTCACCATCTGCGATGTCGCTGACGAACGCAATGCCGACCTGATTATTATGGGTTGTCGGGGCTTGGGCTTGACCGAAGAAGGCGTCGCCGACAGCGTCACTAATCGCGTAATCAATCTCTCGCCCTGTCCGGTTTTGATTGTGCCTTAGGGAGTAGGGTAGGGAGTAGGAGCCAGGTGCTAGGAGTCAGGAGTCAAAAAAACATCCCCTTTACTTCTTTACCCCTTCACCCCTCTCTTCCTCCACCCTCCAACCTGTGTCTCCCCCCACCCCTTCATCCCATGTCCACCCCCCCAATTCAGTGGTATCCCGGTCACATTGCCAAAGCAGAAAAATCTCTGCGGGAGCAACTCAAGCTGGTGGATGTCGTGTTGGAGGTACGGGATGCGCGCATCCCGTTATCCACCCACCATCCTGACATTGCGCAATGGATTGGGGAGAAAGGGCGAGTGCTGGTGTTGAACCGAGTGGACATGATTCCGCCAGATCTGCGGCGACGGTGGGAAGCCTGGTTTAAGGCGCAGGGGGACATCCCCTACTTCACCAATGCTCAGGATGGGCGGGGGGTGGATGCGTTGTTGAAAGCGACTCAGGCAGCTGGAGAAGCCGTCAATCGCCGAAGGCGTGATCGCGGGATGTTGCCTCGCCCTGTTCGTGCGGTCGTGATTGGCTTTCCCAATGTGGGCAAATCAGCTTTGATCAATCGTCTGCTCAAACGTCGTGTGGTTGAAAGTGCCCGACGAGCCGGAGTCACTCGTCAGTTGCGCTGGGTGCGGATTTCTGACCAAATAGAACTGCTGGATGCGCCGGGTGTGTTGCCCGTCAAGCTCAACGACCAATTGGCTGCCCTTAAGCTGGCAATTTGTGACGACATCGGCGAAGCTTCATACGACAACCAACGCGTCACTGCCACTCTGGTAGACTTGCTCAAGCAGCTTCAAGTAGAAGTTCCTGGGAAACTGCCCGATCGCCCCCTCCAGACCCGCTATGACCTTGATCCCACTGATTATAGTGGCGAAACTTATCTGGAAATGCTCTCCAACCTGCGCTACCAGGGAGACATCGAACGCACTGCCCGCCACATTTTGAACGACTTTCGCAAAGGACTGTTGGGAACGATCGGGTTGGAATGTCCACCGGAAGAGTGAAGGAGAGAAACAGGCAGTGGGGAACGTCAAAGTATAAGGGGAGATAATGAGGAACTTTTGGGGGATTTCCCAAAAGATTTTACCCGTTGAACTTGTGGCTCGTGATCAGGCTCTAGCGATAAAATCGCAGCAGGTTGGGACAGAAATCCTGTTCCACGGTCTCTCAACGAAAATACGACCCCAAGAAATCAAGCCATTTCTTCCTCTCTCTGCAACTCCGTGTCCCTCTCTCCCTCTGCTTTCCCCATGACTGTTCCTCCCGATGCATCTGCCGAATTTGCCCCGATCGAGGGTCTCCCAGAACGACTGATGAAGCACGCGGTGCGGTATGCGGATCATCGATCGGTGGATCGTGATGCGCTGACCCCGATGATGCGCCATTATGCGGAGCTAAAAGACCAGTATCCTCATGCGCTGTTGCTCTACCGAGTGGGAGATTTCTTTGAAACATTTTTTCAAGATGCCATTACGGTAGCGCGGGAACTAGAACTGGTGCTGACCAGCAAAGATGGGGGCAAGGAAATTGGACGGGTGCCGCTGGCAGGAATTCCCCATCATGCCCTCGATCGCTACTGTGCCCTTTTGGTGGAAAAAGGCTATGCGGTTGCCGTTTGCGACCAGATGGAAGATGCTTCGGAAGCGCAGGGGCGCCTGGTACAGCGAGAAGTGACTCGCATCATTACCCCCGGCACGGTGCTGGAAGAGGGAATGCTCAATGCTCGGCGCAATAATTTTCTGGCAGCAGTGGTGATGGCTGGCAACCATTGGGGGTTGGCGTATGCCGACATCTCTACCGGAGAATTTCTCACGACTCAATCCAGCGACCTGGCACAACTGACGCAAGAGTTGATGCGGCTACAACCGGCTGAAGTGCTGGTGCCAACCAATGCCCCTGATATTGCACAGTTGTTGCGATCGGGCGAAAAATCGGATCAACTTCCCGACTGTCTACCAACTCAGCTTTGCTACACCTTGCGAACTCAAGCCCCCTTTGCTCCCACCGAAGCGCGTCAGCGTTTGTTGCAACGGTTTCGAGTGCGCTCGTTGGAAGGCATGGGATGTGAGCACCTGCCCCTGGCAGTGCGGGCGGCAGGCGGCTTGTTGGAATATATCGAAACAACTTCTGAGCGGGGGAAACAGGAGCCAGGAGCCAGGAGCCAGGAGCCAGGAGAAGTCAGTCCAACTTCAAACCTCAAACCTCAAACCTCTTCTCTGCAAAGGATTTTGCTTCAGCCGCTCTGCACCTATACCCTGACCGAATATCTGACTCTGGATCACCAGACGCGCCGCAATCTGGAGATTACCCAAACTAGCCGCGATGGCACGTTTCATGGCTCTTTATTGTGGGCGCTGGACAAGACAGTGACTTCGATGGGAGGGCGTGCTATGCGACGCTGGTTGCTACAACCTTTACTGGATATTGCTGCCATCCGTGCCCGCCAAACCACTATTCAAGAACTGGTCGAGCACGGTTCGCTGCGACAAGATTTGCAACGACTCTTGCGTCAAATCTACGACCTGGAACGTCTGACCGGACGCGCCGGATCAGGCACTGCCAATGCCCGTGATCTGGTTGCCCTGGCAGATTCCCTGGAAAAGCTGCCTGATTTGTCTACACTAGTGGCAGGGTGTCATGCCCCTTATCTTTGTGCCCTGCAAACTACGCCCCCTGAACTGGAAGGGTTGGGCACCTATCTGCACGCCCACCTGGTAGAGACCCCGCCCCTCTACTTAACCGAAGGCGGATTGATTCGATCAGGGGTAAATGCCCACTTAGATCAAATGCGCCAACAGGTCGAAGCGGACCAGCAATGGATCGCCGAACTGGAAACGACTGAACGCAAGCGCACAGGCATTCCCACCCTAAAAGTGGGCTACAACAAGACTTTTGGCTACTACATCAGCATCTCGCGTAACAAAGCGGAACAAGCCCCTACCGAATACATTCGCAAGCAAACCCTCAGCAATGAAGAACGCTACATTACCCCCGATCTAAAAGATCGGGAAACGCGCATCTTCAATGCCAGCGAAGCCCTGCACCGACTGGAATACGAGCTCTTCACTGAGCTGCGAGAAAAAGTTGCCGAGCAGGCAGATTTGATCCGCCAGGTTGCCAGCGCGATCGCGGCTCTAGATGTGCTTTGTGCGTTGGCAGAGGTGGCAGTTTACCAGGGCTATTGTTGTCCGACCGTGGGGACAGGACGCGAAATTCACATTATTGAGGGTCGCCATCCCGTGGTGGAGCAATCGCTGCCAGCAGGGTTCTTTGTGCCTAACTCGACGGAATTGGGGAGTCCAGAATGGGAGAAACAGGAGTCGGGAGTTAGGAGTCGGGAGTTGGGAGTTAGGAGTCGGGAGATTGGGAGAACTTGTCCTCCCGATTTAATTATTCTCACGGGTCCCAATGCCAGTGGCAAAAGCTGCTATCTCCGCCAGGTGGGGTTGATTCAACTGATGGCACAGGTGGGGGGGTTTGTACCAGCCAGAACTGCCCGCCTGGGCATTTGCGATCGCATCTTTACCCGGGTGGGGGCGGTGGATGATCTGGCAACAGGACAATCTACCTTTATGGTAGAAATGAACGAAACTGCCAATATCTTGAACCATGCCACGCCACGATCGCTGGTTTTGCTGGACGAAATTGGTCGCGGCACGGCGACGTTTGATGGGTTGTCGATCGCTTGGGCAGTGGCAGAACATTTGGCAACCGAGATCCGCACCCGCACCATTTTTGCCACCCATTACCACGAACTGAACGAACTGGCATCGCTTTTGCCCAACATCGCCAATTACCAGGTCACGGTAAAAGAAATGCCGGATCAAATCATCTTTTTGCACAAAGTTCAGCCCGGTGGAGCCGATCGCTCCTATGGTATTGAAGCTGGACGCCTAGCCGGATTACCGACTCCGGTGATTCAACGGGCACGTCAAGTCATGAGCCAAATTGAGAAGCATTCCCGGATTGCAGTTGGCTTACGCAAAGGGGGGAAATCAGAACCAGGGGTTCAAGAAAAAAATGGCAAATATCGTTCTGCTGCTGAGCGATCGCCGATGGAACAACTTGACATTTTTGGCACTTAATTGATGAGGTGCTTCCATTGAGGCATTTAATTTAGGATTTCAATTTTCTTGAAGACTGCTCGATCGTTTTCACTACAATTGCTGAACAGCGGAACTGCAAAAAACGTTCTAATTGGCTACAAGCATCAAATTATATATTCACGAGAGTGGTAATCTGTTTTTGCTGTTTTACGACAAATCTCTAACTTATTGATTCATTTCAAACGAGCCTGACTACAATCGATGCAGGTTCAACCTCTTAGTCATGTCTCACTTCTCGAAACCCCAGCATAAAAATCTGGATACCCTTTCCTCCTCATCCCTTAGTATTTAGGGAAGGGGTACTGAACTGCCATCCTAAATATTCACGCACCCTAGTATGTTAACGACTAAAAAATAGATTAGTTCATCCTTCATCTAAATAACTCTTTCAAAACTTCTGGCAGGATATAAACTCGATTTGGCGGAGCAGGAATATATGAAGCGATCGCCCAATTGGGACAACACAACGCTGCTGCTGACTAACGATTTCTGATTCAGAGGACAACGAGAATGGTGCAAGTGGGGGGGCAACCAGAGAACTATCGGTCTACATCCACCGATATGCAAGGTGTTGAAAATATTTTGAGACTCGCCACTCAAGAACTGGAAACCTTGCACCAGGGACTCATCACCCAAATGTCTCAAGACATTTTGCGGTTACGAGCAGAAAAGTCGCGGCTGGTGGAAGAGGTCGAAAAATTGCAATCGCAGCAGCGCCAATTGCAATCACAACGATTTCAAGCGCTCTCCGAACAGCAATTGGCGCAACAGCAGATTTGGGCAAAGCAACTGGCGCAGACACTCGCCGTTCATTTGCAAAAGCAACTGGCAACCCGATTGGATCAATTGGCAGCCGCTTCAGCTTCTGGCGACGGGTCCTTAAACGATGCGCCGCTCACCAACCGCTACAGCGACAATGCTTATCGTCTCTTAGCATCGCTGGATGCGACGCTCAGTAATACATTTAAGTCGATTCAGCAAGAACTGGGGAGCTATCATAGCTTGCTCTCGCAACAGTTGAGCCAGATGTATAGTCTGGAGCAACAGGGTGAAGCCATTTTGGAATCCCTCGTCAATCGATTGCGAGAACAGTTGCAGACCGAGGCTTCTCGCTTGCAAATGGAAGCCCAGTTGACGACTCCTGCTATTCCGCGCGTGGGGGCTGGGTCAACCCTGGCGACCAACGGAGTTGCCACTCAGCCTGTGCTCGATCGCCTGCCCCGTCCTGAACCAGTGCCTGTCATTCCTGCACCCCCCGTTGAACCCGATCGGGGGCTTCCGTCAGCGCAACCTCAGCCCAGAGGGTTTTCACAAATCCAGTTGGGATTGATTTTGGTGCTGTTATCTTCCATCACTTTGTCTTTTCAGAATGTGGTGGTTCGGGTGATCCTGAAAGAAAATACGATTTTGGGATTGTTTACGATCGGTGGTTTTGTCAAACCTAGCATGAGCAATTCTCTGTTGCTATTGCTGATGCGGATGCTGATGGTAGCACCGTTGATGTTTTTGTTGGCGCCGCGCTTGCATCCCCCTATCTGGCGCGATCTCAAGCAAGTTCTTACGATTCGCAAAAATCGTCCCTTGCTGTTGCGAGTCATTGGCAGTGGGCTTTTCCTATTTCTCTCCCAATTTTTGATTTACCTGGCGTTGGGTAACATTTCCACAGGCATTGCCACTACGATTTTCTTTATCTATCCAGCAGTGACAGTGCTGCTTTCCTGGCGGTTTTTTGGCGATCGTCCCAGTTTCTTTCTCACCCTGTCGATTGTCACCATTTATCTAGGGTGTTTTTTGGCAATTCCCATGGGTAAAGCTAACCCCATGGGCAATCCCACCCTAGGAGCGGCAGCAGCGATCTCCTCTGGCATTGCTTTCGCCTTCTACGTCATCTTGACCCAAATTTGCGCCCAAAAGCTAAAGCTGCACCCCATTCCCTTCAGCTTCATTAACTTTTGGACGATCCTCTTTTCCTCTTCTATCAGCTTGCTCTTTTTTCCCCTTAACCCAGCAGAACCGATTAACTGGATGGGGCTTTGGGGGGGAGCCTGTATGCTGGCAGTGACCACGCTAGTAGGATACTTGCTAAATAATTACGGCATTCCCTTAATTGGGGGAGCGTTTGCGTCGGTGGTGGGTGCCAGTGGTCCTGCTTTTACCGTTTTGCTTGCCTGGTTCATCATCGGCGAACAATTGCAGACCAGAGATCAGATCATTGGTGTTGTCTTGGTGACTTTGTGGGTGGCAGCGATCGGGATTGAGAAGATGCGAAGAACACCCCAACCCAGCAAGTGATACGAGTTCAGCATTTGGATTTGCAATTGTGGAGTCGTGTGCAATAGCTCAAAGTCTATAATCCGTAGTCCATAGTTTCCAATCCCAGCCCCAAGCATCAGCTAATGCCTGATCGCCGCTTGAACTGATTCAACCGATAGCCCCAGTGCTTCTGCAATTTGCTCAACGCCCAAGCCCAGGTTCAATAAGCGCGGAATCGCATCAAGCCTAGCCTGTTCTTCTTGCTCTGCTTGTTGACGGGCGATTTCCGCTTGTTGACGAGCGGTTTCTGCTTGTTGACGGGCGGTTTCTGCCTGCTGCGCGATCGCGGCGTAACTCAAAAAAGGAGTGCCATCAGGATAGAAAATTTGAAGTTCTTCACCCGATAGATCGAAGCGGATGTCCAATCGGAGGCTAAACCAGTTTTCGATCGGATCAATCACATCAAAGGTGCCATCAACTCGTAGCCAACCGCTTAAATCGTCCGTGTCTGGGTCATACAGGTAATACTCTTCTACGCCATACCGTTGATAGAATACCTGCTGCTTGTTCATCGCAGTCAGCCGATTTTCTGGCGAGAGAATTTCAAACACGACCTGCGGGGCGATGCCATCCTCTTTCCATTACTGGTAGGAGCCGCGATCGCCCTTCGGTCTGCCCAGTGCCACCATTACATCTGGCGCACAGCGAATGGTCGGTTCTCCCTCAACCGGATACCAGAGCAGAGGTCTCCTGCCACAAACACATTGGCATCTTTGGCGAACCACCAGTCCAAATTTTGCTGAATGACAACAATCCAGCGGAACTGTTTGGTGTTATCTGCCATCGGTTGACCGTCGCTATCCGGATAGACAATCTCTGATTGCGATCGAGAAGGAGATTGTAAAAACATGGTGAGCCCGCCTAGAGACTTCGTTTCTAGTTTATCCAAGCCAGCGGCGATCGCCGCAGCGTCTGGAAACCACCTACCCAAGAAAAAGATCCCTTGAGTCAGCAGCCCTTCTGAAGCCCTTCCACAGTGGAGCATAGGAACCAGGATTTTTTGCCCCACCACTCCGTCACCCTATCCCCCTATCTTACCGATGCGGCGATCGTCCAAACAACCAGGTCAGCCGCGCCAACCGATCGCGGTTTTCATCCACCAACATGTCAGACCGATAGCGCCATTCCCAGTTGCCTTCAGGCTTGCTGGGAAAGTTCATCCGCGCCTCTGTATCCAGCCCCAGCACATCTTGCAGTGGCAGAATTGCCAGATTAGCGGTCGAACTGAGCGCCAAGCGGATCATGTCCCAATGCACCCCATCCGGACTAATACTGCCTAAATAACTTTCTAAATTATTTCGATCGTAGTCAGGTAGTTGATTGAACCATCCCACTGTCGTGTCATTGTCATGCGTCCCTGTATAAACAATACAGTTGCGGGGATAGTTGAACGGCAAAAAGGGGTTGCCAGGGTCAGACCCAAAAGCGAAATGTAGCACCTTCATCCCAGGAAACTCGAAGCGATCGCGCAATGCCTCCACCTCTGGCGTAATGATCCCCAGATCTTCTGCCAGCACTGCTAAATGCCCCAATTCTTCTTTGATCGTCGAAAACAGTTCATGCCCCAGCGCCCTGACCCATTTTCCCCGCATTGCTGTGGTTTGCCCCTGTGGCACTGCCCAAAATGACTCAAAGCCGCGGAAATGGTCAATCCGCACCACATCTACATAGTCGAGCAATGCCTGAAAGCGCTGAATCCACCACTTAAAATTCGTTTTTTGCAATCGTCCCCAGTTGTAAACTGGGTTGCCCCAAAGTTGTCCAGTGGCACTGAAATAATCGGGGGGTACACCCGCCATCATGGCAGGCTCACCCGTTTTTACATTCAAAACGAAATTTTCTGGATTTGCCCAAACATCGGCGCTGTCATGTGCCACATAGATCGGGATATCACCAATTAAATGAATACCGCGATCGTTGGCATAGCGCTTTAACTCAGACCATTGCTGAAAGAACTCAAACTGGAGAAACTTGTAGAAGAAAATTTCACTAGGCAGTCGGCGCTGCCACTGAGTCATGGTATCGGGATGACGTTTTGCCAGTTCTGGCTCCCAGGTATGCCAGCTTGTACCTCCCTGCGCTTGCTTGATCGCCATATATAGCGCATAGTCATCCAACCAATACGCCTTACTTTCGCAGAACCCAGCAAACCGTTTGCGCTGGATGTCCGAAGCCTGCACCTTAAAGTTCTCACAAGCTTTCTGCAGTAGCGGCAGTTTGACCTCATTCACCCGCTCAAATTCGACCCGATCGGTAGAGAACTCTGGCAACTGTGCCAAATCCTCATCCGTCAGCAAGCCTTCATCCTTCAGCAACTCCAGACTAATCAAAAGCGGATTCCCCGCCATCGCGGAGTAGCACATATAAGGAGAATTTCCATATCCCGTGGGTCCCAGAGGCAAAACCTGCCAATACTGCTGCCCACTACCCGCCAAAAAATCAATAAATTTGAGTGCTTCTAAGCCCAAATCCCCAATGCCAAACCGTCCTGGAAGTGAAGTGGGATGGAGCAAAATACCGCTGGCTCTGGGAGTTGGCATGATAACTTCCGTTAAAAACTGAACAAAAAAATACTGTAGCGACTCTGGTAGCGCCACAAATGTAAAGACTGTAACACGGAAGCGAAGAGGGGACTTCTGCGTTTCGGTAGAGAACGGAGAAGAGAGGGGAGGAGATGGGTGAAAGGGTGGATGGGTGAAGCGGTGGATGGGTTGAGGAAAGACTACCTCCTAAAATTGATCCTTCATTCCCCGCAGTCGCGCAAAGGTCCTAACAGCATCATTCATGCCCACTGCTTGCTGCAAAGCGGGTTGATCCCAGCGAAGAAAAGGATTGGTTTGTTTCTCGGTGCCGAGCCAAGAAGGAACCGTGGCTTCTGCCCGATCACGAACCGATTGGGTCTCCTCCAAACGAGTTTTTAGCGCTGCATTCACTGGGTCTACGGTCAGCGCAAATTTCAAGTTTTTAAGGGTATATTCATGGGCACACCAGACGCGAGTAGTGTCTGGCAATGCCCTTAGCTTACTCAGCGATGCCACCATTTGTGCTGGGGTGCCTTCAAATAAGCGACCACACCCCCCGGCAAATAAAGTATCGCCACAAAATAGATCACCTGGCTCATTGGCATGAGTCGGGGCAAAATAGTAGGCAATGTGGGCGCGAGTGTGTCCGGGGACAAACAAAACGTCAGCGGTGCGATCGCCCAAGCTAACCCGATCTCCCTCCTGTAAAAACACCTGTTGCCCAGGAATTCGTCCTTTGTCTTCTGCTCCGCCGTAGACGATCGCTGCTGGAAACTGTTGCAAAAGTTCCCGATTCCCACCCACGTGGTCACTATGATGGTGCGTATTCAAAATTGCGACCAGTTGTGTATCCAGAGCTTGCAAGTGTTGCAAAACAGGTTGAGCAACTGCGGGATCAACCACCGCTGCAATCTTTTGCTCCGGAACATTCAGTAGAAAAATGTAGTTATCTGAAAGCACAGGGAGGCGATGAATCTGCATGGGGAGAGCGTGTAATTTGACAAAAAAATTACTGAACTAAATAGATTTTATCGATTCTTTACGATGTAATCATTCAAGCTTTGCCCAAAGCCGCCCGTCCTATTGAACAATTGGAAAACAGTATGAATACTAACCATCCAGTATCGAACGTGTTGCAGATATTGCAAGTTGAGCCTGATTTGAGCATTCCAGTTCTCGTTTCGCAAATCCTATCGCGGGGGCACATCACCCCTCAGGAACATTTTCATTTGACCTCAACCCTTCTCTCTAACCGCAGAGTGACTCAGGACGATCGTGCTCAAATTAATCGGATCTTGGATGACCTACAAATGGGGCGGCTAAAGCTAACCCATTAGAGACTGCGAACTTTATTAGACGTTAAACTTGAGGCTGTTTTAGCGCGCTCATTCAAAGCTCAAGTATTTTCCCAAGATTTTACTAGCGAATCGTCCGACGTCGAGAATTTCAAGTCCCCAAAAAGATTTGCCAATAATCGACTGACTCGTGAGATAACTCAATCCTCGGACAGCATTCCCTCAGCAGCTACAGGCAATGTGTGATTCTTTCCCCTTCAACCCCCTTCGGACTTAACAGGAACCAGGTACGTGAGTCAAACGGAACACACCATTTTAGTTACTGGCGGAGCAGGCTACATCGGTAGCCATGCCGTACTAGCACTGAAAAAAGCGGGCTATTCAGTAATTGTCCTGGACAATCTGGTATATGGGCATCGGGAACTAGTCGAAGATGTCCTCAAAACAGAACTGGTGATTGGCGATACCAACGATCGCACGCTGCTAGATCACTTATTTGCCACCCGCCAGATTGCTGCGGTCATGCACTTTGCCGCTTATGCCTACGTTGGCGAATCGGTGACAGACCCCGGCAAGTACTATCGCAACAATGTAGTCGGCACGCTGACCTTGCTCGAAGCCATGGTAGCAGCGTCTATTAAGAAATTCGTCTTTTCCTCGACCTGTGCCACCTACGGCATTCCTGATCTCATCCCAATTCCAGAACACCACCCGCAAAATCCCATCAACCCTTACGGAGCCAGTAAGTTGATGGTCGAAAAAATCCTTGCCGACTTCGATGTTGCTCACGAGTTAAAAGCCGTCTGTTTTCGCTACTTTAATGCTGCTGGGGCAGACCCCGATGGGTTGCTCGGGGAAGACCACAATCCCGAAACCCATCTCATCCCACTTGTGCTCTTAACTGCGTTAGGTCGGCGGGATGAGATTTCCATTTTTGGCACCGACTACCCCACCGTAGATGGCACTTGCGTGCGCGATTACATCCATGTGTCTGACCTGGCAACCGCCCATGTTTTGGGATTGGAATACTTATTGAAGGGCGGCGAGAGTCAGGCTTTTAACTTGGGCAATGGTCTTGGGTTCTCTGTGAGAGAAGTGATTGAAGCTGCTCGCAAGATTACCGGACAGGTGATTCCAGTGCAGGAATGCGATCGTCGCCCCGGTGATCCTCCCGCGCTCGTGGGCAGTAGCGACAAAGCGAGAATGCTACTAGGCTGGCAACCTCAATACACCGATTTGTCGAGCCTCATGGCTCATGCCTGGTCGTGGCACCAAAAACGACATACCTAGCACCTCCACTTGTTAACCCCCACTGGTCTTTTAGGGATCTTGAAACTTCAGCAACCCACCAAACCCTTAAAAATTTCTGTGATCGCCCCTGATCTATCGGGTGGCGGGACAACGCGAGTGTATCTGGTTGCCCAAGTCCTGCAACGGCTGGCAGAGAACGTGGAAGTTGTCGGTTTTAGTTCAGGAGATAGCCTATACCCGCCGCCGCCCAAGGGATTATCCGTTAAGTCGATCGCCTTTTCTGATGTCACCCGTCCCCTGGATCGGCTCAAACACCTACTTCCCTACATTGACGGCGATTTGATCTACGCAATTAAGCCCAAACTGACCAGTCTGGGCGTGGCGTTGCTGAGAAAGCTGCAAACCAAACGTCCCGTTTTGGTAGATATTGACGATTGGGAACTGAGCTGGCATGGGGGGGATGAGCACCGTTACCGCCCTACCCCTAAGCAATTTTTCAGGGACATCTTAAAGAAACAAGGTGCTTTGCGGCACGAGGTGGATCATCCTTTCTATCTGGAAGGGATGGAAAAAATGGTTCGCTATGCTGATGGGATAACCGTTAACACTGGATTTTTGAAAAATCGGTTTGGGGGTGTCTACTTACCCAATGGGCGGGATACTGATCTGTTTGATCCCAGTCGAGTAAACCCGCAAATCAGCCGTCAGCGCTATGGTCTCAGCAATTATCGGGTGCTGATGTTTCCGGGTACTGCTCGTCCTCATAAGGGATTGGAAGATGTACTCATGGCACTTGATCGGTTGAATCAACCTGACCTGAGGCTGGTGATTGCAGGGGGCAGAAAACCAGATGACTACGAAGATCGGTTAATTGAACAGTGGGGACGCTGGATGATTAAGTTGCCTCGACACCCGATCGAACAGATGCCAGAGGTCGTGGCAGCAGCTCATGTGGTGGTCGTACCACAGCGCAACACCCCGACTGCCAATGCCCAGTTTCCCTTGAAGCTGACCGATGCCATGGCAATGGCAAAACCCATCCTATCAACCCGTGTGGGTGACATTCCCGAGATCTTGGGAGAGACCGGTTACCTGGTAGATGCCAATGCTCCTGACCAAATTGCGGATAAACTTCAGTGGATTTTTCAAAACCTGGATCAGGCAAATCATCTAGCAGTGAAAGCGAGGGAACGATGTGTGAAGCACTATAGTATTGATGCAATGGCAGCAATTCTTTCAGAGATGATCCTGGGTTTGCAATAATTGCTACCAGCGATGATCCATCCTTACTAGTGCGTTTTAATTGCCCTAACCCTTAGCAGGAAGCGTTGCATGTCTTTCAAGAAGCTTTTTTTCCAGTTTGTTCGTCAATACCCGGGTTTGGTCTTTTTGACGATCGCGCTGGGATTTTCTGGTGCTTTTTTCAATGGCATCAGTATTGCCCTGATTATGCCGGTATTGCTGGACTTTTTAGGACAAAAAGTTGCTCTCCACAATGCTCCGCCCGTCATTCGAGTGCTGACAGCTCCTTTTGATGGATTGCCACCCGCTTATCGGCTAGGGGTGATGGCAGCAGCCATTGTCCTAGCAATTATTCTCAAAAATTTAGCGGCTTATGCCAGCACGTTGGTTGCCAGTTCGCTCACCCGTAGATTAACGGCGGATCTCCGCAAAATTGGGTTGCGGCTGCTCCTAGACGTGGATCTGGATTATTATGCCAAGACAAAAATTGGTGACATTACGAACCGTCTGGGAGGTGAAGTCGGGCGGGCCGCGATCGCCATCAACTCCGTGATCAATATGGTCACGACAGGGATTACGATTCTTGTCTTTATCAGTTTACTAATTTGGATTTCCTGGACTCTTACCATCGCCTCTACCTTTCTGCTGGCAATGGTCGCTCTGGTGAACCAGTATTCCATCTCACGCGCTAAAGAATTTGGGCAAACCCTATCTGAACTCTCCAAGCTCTACTCAATCCGTGTGTTTGAGGTGCTGAGTGGAATGCGGTTAGTTAAGGCAATGGGCAATGAAGACCGCGAATACGAACACATCACTCAACTCATTGAAAATCGAGAAAGAGCTGACTTTCAATCCCAGGCAAACTATGCCGCCGTGTCTCCCATGAACGAGGTTTCAGGGATTATTGCACTGCTTTTGATTGTGTTACTGGGGCGCGCCTTGTTTGCTTCCCAAATTGAATCCCTCTCGACCGTACTACTGACCTACTTGCTGGTACTGTTCCGGGTCATGCCTCTGATTGCCACCCTGAATAACGCCCGCAGTAAGTTCGCCAATTCTTCCCCCAGTGTTGAAATTGTGGGGGACATGTTGCGACTGGATAACAAGCCCATGATGGTGAATGGGGCTATCCCCTATACGGGCATGAAACAGGGCGTGAAGTTTGAGCAGATGAGCTTTCGCTATCCTGGGTTTGGCGATTGGGTGCTCCAGGATGTGGATCTGTACTTACCGCACGGAACCACGCTGGCACTAGTGGGTTCCTCAGGAGCTGGAAAATCGACCCTGGCAGATTTATTGCCGCGTTTTTACGATCCGACCTCTGGCATTATCCGAATTGACGGCACCGATCTACGCGACTTCGATATGAAAACCCTGCGGCGATCGATGGGTATTGTCAGCCAAGAAACCTTTTTGTTCAATGATACGGTTCGCAACAATATTGCCTACGCTCGACTCAATGCGACAGACGAAGAAATTATGTCAGCGGCTAAACGAGCCAATGCCTACGAGTTTATTGAACGATTGCCTCAGGGGTTCGATACACTGATCGGCGATCGGGGTGTGCTGCTCTCTGGCGGACAAAGGCAACGTTTGGCGATCGCCCGAGCGTTATTGCAAGATCCGGAAGTCTTGATTTTGGATGAGGCAACCAGTGCGTTGGATACCGTTTCTGAACGATTGGTACAATCGGCGATCGACGATTTGAGTCGTGACCGAACAACGCTGGTCATTGCTCACCGACTTTCAACGGTGCAAAAAGCACATCAGATTGCAGTGATGGATAAGGGAAGGGTGGTAGAAGTTGGGACGCACGAAGAACTGCTGAAGCAGGGCGGATACTATACTCGGCTCTACTCCATGCAGTTTAGTGAAACTCCGCAACAAGTTTCTGATGCAGTTTATAAAGCCACCCTCACCAAAACTTCTTACGAAATCCGCTCACGTCTCAGTTCTTTAATTGGGTTACTGCGACTGATTGTGGATGGACTGGTGGATAACGTAGATGAACAAGGGGAAATGACCGAGGAAGCCTATCGCTCAGCAGTGCGTCTTTTAGAGACCCTGGAAGTTTTGGAATATAGCGTCAAACAACAGAAGTAAGCAGCGCCATGTTTCTGTTCCTGTCTAAACTGCTCCCTCTCTTTATCTATCCGTTAGGGTTGGCTTGCCTCTTGATGATTGTGGCGTTGGTCAGCCTGTGGAGCCGTCCACGCTTGGCAGCAGGGGCGATCGCGCTGGCATTGATTTATTTGCTATTCGGCAGTAATGGGTGGGTTGCAATGCAACTGGCACGATCTCTGGAGTGGCAAAACCTGCCGAAGGGCGAATTGCCAGCCGCGGATGCGATTGTGGTATTGGGTGGCAGCACGATCTCTCAAAATCCACCGCGTCCCTGGGTTGAGATCTTGGATGAAGGCGATCGGGTACTCTACGCAGCCAAACTTTATCGACAAGGCAAAGCAACCAAAGTGATTCTCAGCGGTGGACGGATTGACTGGAGAATGAGCGGTCCCTCAGAATCGAGTGATATGGCAACGTTGATTGAGACGATGGGAGTGCCTCAGGCGGCAATTTTGCAAGATCCGACTTCGCTCAATACTTATGAGAATGCGGTGAATGTAAAGCAAATTATGGCAACGCAGGGTATTCGGCGAATATTGCTGGTGACCTCCGCCTTTCATATGCCCCGATCACTCCGTATTTTCAAAAAACTCGGAATTGAGGCGATCGCAGCGCCAACTGATTTTAGTGTCACGCAACAATCCATCGACGAACTGCAATCGACTCCAGAAGGGACGTTGCTGAATATCATTCCCGATGTTGAGAAATTGAGAAGAACCACCCGTGTGCTCAAAGAATATGTAGGCATGGCGATTTATTGGCTGAAGGGATGGATTTAGTCGAGGGAAATTTTTATTGCCCTATTTGCTTTTTCCAGCCAGCAATTTGCAGTTGGGCTTCGGCGTAGGCTTCAGTGCGGGGAGGCACCTTTTGAGCCGTCGCGATCGCGCCCAATAAATCTACCCCTGCTTGAGACTTTGCTGTTTCCAAAATTTGCCAACTCCACTGGTCAATCAAAGAATCTGCTTCCGAGCGAGCAGCGCTGGCAGTGGGTATCCTCTGAGCTACGGAAATTGCACTTGCCAGCGCATCGGGGCTACCCCCATTTGCCAGTCGGTAGGCTTCTCGCAAGTTTTGCTGACCCTGCACCTGATTTTGCCAACTGCGAATGTCATTCTGCGCCTGGTCGTAGAGTGCGCGTCCGGATTGAATTTGTTTGGCAACCGCGATCGCATCGGTGAGATTGCCGCTATCTGCCAGTGTCCGCGCCTGATCGAGATAAGGCTGATCTTGAATGCGCTGAATCTGTTGGGTCCAGGTATTGATTTTTTGCTGAGCAGTACTGAAAAGCGCCCGGTTGCGTTCGATCTGACGAGCCGTTTCGATCGCGGCTTGTAAAGAGAGGATATCCCCTGCACTTGCGACTTGTTCTGCTTGTTCTAACAGAGGACGATCTTCAATGGTTTGAATTTGAGTCGTCCATCGCCTGATTTCGTGCTGGGCTTCGTCCCACCGAGGATTTCCATTAGGGATGTTTGCTGCTTCAGCAATGGCGGCCGAAAGTGCATCGACTGTACCCGGCTGTGCCAACTCGCGCGCCTGCTCCAGATGTCCCACATCATTGATTTCAAACTGCCAGCGTGCAATCAACTGCTGGGCTTTGCGGTACAGGGGGCGATCAGGGGTCAACTTTTGTGCCTGTTGAATCGCATCTTCAATTCCAGCAACACTATCTGTCCAGATTTCTGCCCGTGCCCGTGCCAGAGCGATGAAATCTTCCGCTTCTGCCTTGATACCAGCACTGCCAGGGATTTTGCGGACAATCGCGATCGCGCCTTGCAGATCTTTATGGTTGAGGGTCACTTCTGCCAAATCCAGCATTTTGTGCCCAATTTCGCCGATCGCCGCCCGTGCTTGCCCATACAGTTGACTGGTCGTCGGAATACTTTCAACCAGCTTGATCGCGGTCAACAAATCAGCCAAATTTCCCTCTTCAGCTAACCGTCGTGCTTTGACCAGTTTGCTGCCTTCAGCCCGGGCAACCGCTATCAGTTTGGTCAGTTCCTGATACTTGACGGTTTCCCAATAGCTATTGCCCACCGACAACAACTTCACTGCTTGCCGGAAAGCATTGCCATAGTTTTCTTTTCCCATCTCAGCCTTGGCTTGCTTAAAAATTGCCTCAGCTTCAGACCAGATTTTTTGCCAGTGCTGTACTCGCGCTTCGACCAGTGCATATGCCGAAACAGTATTCGGAATTTGCCGTACAGCCCGAATGGCTTCCGCGATCTTGCCATCCTGAAAAGTGCCTTCTGCCAGACGTAAAATGTCTTGAGACCATTGCTCGGTCAAACGATCGGCTTCGGCTCGTAAGGGATGATCAGCCGGTAAGCTATTGACCAGTTTGATTGCTTCCAATAAATCCTTCAGCGTTTGCTTATTGGCAGCAATCTGCGCGCAAGATAGACGCAACGACGCGGAAGCCATGGGCCAAAAAATCGCCGGACAATTGGGTAAGGCTGGCAAGTTGAACAACATCGCGATCGCCAAAAAGCCGATACCGCCCGATGCCAGAATGCTAGAAATCGCCCAAAACCGCCAACTCTTGAGCCAGGGAGGAACTTGCACCGATTGAGTGGGCGGAGGTTCTGGTGGTCTTGGCGGACGCGGCAGAACGCGCGATCTCATCGGCATCATTGGCTGTGAACGCTCAGGGGGCAGCGATCGCCTCCCGGGCGGCAGCCGCGACTGTGCTCCTCTGCGCCCCCCTTGAGGCTTTCCTGGATGCACTGGCGCAATGGGATCGATCGGTAGCGCTGGCGGCTTGACAAGAGAAGGATCTCGATTCGCTGGGGAAGACCGAGCGCGCGATCGGGGGTCTGGAGTCCGGTAATCTCTGGTCATAGGTCCGATTCAGCCAAGAATTTTTACCAGGGTTCAAACAACCCATTTGCAATAGATGCCATCCTACCCCAACTTTTGAAAAAGCCAAATATTTGAGACAGGAATCCGCAGTTGATGCAGGGGGGCAAGAGGCAGGAGGCAGAAGTCAAGGGAGCCAGGAGACTCTACATCATCCTTCAATTCTTTAATTTTCCCCATCTACCCATCACCCCCTTTCCTCAACACGCTTAATGCTCCGCCTTCTTTTCTTCCTGCAAATCCCAAATCAGCTGCTCCAGCTCAGCACTGCTGGCTTGGTAGATTTCTCCACAAAAGTGACAGGTGGCTTCAGCGCCATTATCTTTTTCGATCATGTCTTGAAGCTCGACTTCTCCTAGCATTTTCAGGGCACCGAGGACACGATCGAAAGAACAACCGCAGTGGAACCGAACTAATTGCACTTCTGGCAAAATTTCCAAACCCAGATCGCCTGACAATTGCTCAAAAATATCGGGGAGTGTTTTCCCTTCCCGCAGCAGTGGGGTAAATCCGGACAAACTGGACATGCGAGATTCCAACAGTTGTACCAGTTGTTCGTCATTAGCGGCTTTGGGCAAAACCTGAAGCAAAATCCCACCAGACGCAGTTACTCCGCTCTCACCAACAAAGACCCCTACAACTAAAGCCGAGGGCGTTTGTTCAGAAGTGACCAGGTAATGAGCGATGTCGTCCCCAATTTCACCAGAGACCAGGTTGACGGTACTGGAATAAGGGTAGCCATAGCCTACGTCGCGTACAACGTAGAGATAGCCATCTGCCCCTACCGCCCCACCCACGTCCAGTTTGCCGCGATCGTTCGGGGGTAACTCGACATCGGGATTGTCCACATACCCTCGCACAGTGCCATCCATGCCCGCATCGACCATAATGCCGCCCAGGGGCCCATTGCCCTTAAATCGCAAATTCACCCGTGCTTCGTTGCGTTTCATATTAGAAGCAAGCAGCAAGCCTGAGGTCATGGTTCGCCCCAACGCCGCCGTTGCCACATAGGAAAGTTTGTGCCGTTGTCTGGCTTCTTCGGCTAGGCGAGTGGTAATCACGCCCACCATCCGAATTCCTCCATCAGCGGCTGTTGCCCGAATTAGCTGATCCGCCATGCCAACCTTACGTTTCTTAACAGTCTTAACATTTCTATTCTAAACGTCTCGTTCAGCGTCTAACCGAGATCGCTGCAGTTCTCTTACTGGGCACAAACGCTGTTGATCAAGCGCATCTGAGCGCCACCATTGGGAGGGGTTTCGAGGGTTTTGGGAGTCGTGCGGTGAATTTTACCTTTCTGGTAGTGAATTGTCTCTTTGAGCTGAAACTGAAAGGTCTGACAATTTGCCAGAATGCGCTGGTCTTGCAGTTCGGCTGAATGGTTGGACTGTAAGCTGTAGATGCGTTGCCAAAACTCAACATAGGGTAGGTTGCGGCTTAGGCTTTCGGCGTCGATGTAATAAGTTTGGTCTTGAGTTTTGGCAAGCATCATCCAGTTGCGCGGTTGCAGGGTTGCGGGCGTTGCCAGGAAGGGATCGCTGTCGGCGTCGGGATGACCTAAAATTCCTGTCTTGTAGTCATTGTCTGCCTTGTCGTCATTGATAGAAGGACGCAAGTTGAGAGCAAGGGGCGTTTTTGTTGGGGTTGCGTCGAGGGAACGATCGCTGACTTGGGTTCCTACTTTTGCCAGATGAGGGCTGGTACTCATTTTTTGTTGGGCGTAAGCCAGGTTGCGTCGGTATTCTATGACTTTTTGCTGCGCCAGCGTATGGTGACGACTAGAAGGGGGCACCGCTTGCATCCGGACGATCGCCGCCTGCCATGTGGCCACAACCGTTGCCCAGTCTTCTTCGGTGTGGGCAGATTGGGTCAAGATAGCTGCTTGCATCGCCTGGTTGACGGCTGATCGAAATGGGTCAAATGCAGAAGAAGGTGCTGACGAAACTGACCTGGAGGATTGAAACTGGGCTTGGAAATCGGTTAGACGCACCGGCTTCAGCAAGGCGATCGACAAGAGCATCATCAACACTACGCCGAAATCTGTTGGGGAGATCGTCCGACGGGAGTCTTGCGATTCTGGATGACGTTTACCCATAGGTGACCGTAAAAAGTAACACTAGCAGGGTTTGTCGCAGATGGGTGTACCGTAGTGAGTCAAGTGCAGCCTGACACTGCCTACCATCCTATAGCAATCCTCCATGACTGATAATCCGTGCGGGAAGAAAGGAAGTCACTGGGCGATCTCGGTCTGCGGCATGGCTGAATTAAAGTATGATTTTCTGCATTCGCCCTTACGCGAAGTGCTCTGTCCAAGAGCATGACTATTTATCCACCTTTCAACCCATGTCCTGGAATGATACCGGGTGATCTCCCCACTTTCTGGAGTTTTCTCACAACGCCCCTAGCAAAGTCTTCCCGGACTCAGGTTTGGGTTTGGTTTGGGCTGAGCCTAGCCTTTGCCATACTCTGCGGCGGTTTGGTGCTCTCTTATGCCTTCCGAGGAGAGTATTTAGTGGATAGCGATGCCCGACAACATGTATTTTGGATGCAGCGCTTTGCTGATCCGAATTTATTCCCCGGTGACTTAATTACTGATTACCATCAATCCGTCGCCCCGCCAGGGTATGCCACTTTCTACCGACTAATGAATGGGATGGGCATTTCTCCCTTTGTCTTGAATAAGTTAATGCCCCCCATCTTGGGATTGATCGCAACTGGGTATTGCTTTGGGCTGTGTCTGGAACTGTTGCCCATTCCGGCAGCAGCATTTGCCAGCACCCTCTTGCTCAATCAGGCACTCTGGGTACGATATGACCTGGTTTCGGGTACAGCCCGATCGTTTGTCTATCCCCTGGTGCTGGCTTTTTTGTATTACTTATCGCGTCGTAAATTGATCCCTTGCCTGGTGATGGTGGCACTCCAGGGGCTGTTTTATCCGCAAGTGTTATTTGTTTTGGCTGGTGTGCTCTTGCTGCAACCGCTCGTCTGGCAAGCAGGTAGAATTCGCTGGTCGCGAGATCGGCAAGACTTTCTTTTTTGCATTGCTGGCTTGGCAACTGCCGTTCTGGTCATGTTGCCCTACGGGTTACAGTCGTCCGAGTTTGGCCCAGCCGCCAGTTTGACTGTCGCCCAAACCATGCCAGAGTTTATGCCTAATGGCAGAACCCCCTTCTTTCACCAAAATCCTTGGGAATTTTGGCTCTATGGCAAGCGGAGTGGCATCTTGCCTGATCCACAGGATCTGCCGCCATTGATTTGGGTAGGGGGATTGCTGCCGTTCTTACTGGTGGAGAGGTTTCGGGTTCCCCTAGCGGTGCAGTTGAGCGATCGGCTCTCGTTGCTCCTCCGAGTTTTACTGGCGTCTTTGGGCATGTTTTGGGTGGCACATCGACTGCTGTTCAAGCTGCATCTGCCCAGCCGCTATACCATGCATACGATACCTATTGTGCTTGCCCTGTCTGCTGGCATCACACTGGTGTTGTTGGTCGATGCCTTATTTCACTGGGCAATGCGAAAACAACGTCGCTGGCTCGTGGCTCAAGGGGTTGCTGTGATTGGGGCGATCGTCCTGTTGCTTTACCCCGCAACCATCGGCTTTCCCTTTGCTAAATATAAACGTGGCGAAGTGCCTGCCCTATATCACTTTCTAACCCAACAACCTAAGGAAACATTGGTTGCTTCTGTTGCCAAAGAAGCCAACAACCTACCAAGTTTTGCCCAGCGATCGGTTCTGGTCAGTGAGATGTACGCCATTCCCTATCAACTCGGCTACTACCGCCAAATTCGCCAGCGCACCGAAGACCTAGTGCGTGCCCAATACAGTCCCGATATCACCAAAACCCAAGCCTTCATTCGTCAATATGGCATCGATTTCTGGCTACTTGACCAGGCTGCTTTCATGCCAGAATATTTGCTGCAAAATAACTGGCTGATGCAATATCCCAGCACCCGCGAAGCAATCATTCAACTGCAACAAGGCACGCTGCCCGCTCTTTTGCCTCTAGCAGAAAAATGTCCTGTGCTTAAAACCGAAGGCTTAATTTTACTGTCAGCAGACTGTGTTCTGAGAGGCGATCGGTAGTCTACATCCGGTATCAAATATCAGATAACTGATATCAAATATCAGATAACTGAGTTGAGGGCATAAGCAGGTAAAAGCTGGAGGGATAAAGGAATCGAGGAGTGATGATCCTCAAAACTCAAAACCGTTCCCTTGCTCTATATCTCCTCTATCTCCAAGTCTTCGGGTCTCGCTATCTTTCTCCGCACTCCTCTATCCCATGACAATCTCGCTCTACAAACTACTCACCGCCAAAAGCACCCCGGCTAATCGAACCTTCTGGGTCAGTCTCAGTCTTGCTTTTGCAGTCGTGTATGGAGTGCTGTGTTGGCGGCAGGCATTCGTTAGCGAGTTTGTAGTACAAGACGATGCACGGCAGCATGTGTTCTGGATGCAGCGGTTTATCGACCCCGATTTGTTTCCCAAAGATTTGATTGCAGACTATTTTCAGTCGGTTGCACCGCTGGCTTATACGGGACTGTATTGGCTTCTGGCAAAGTTGGGAATCACGCCTTTGCTGTTGAGCAAGGTGCTGCCTACGGTGTTGGCAGTATTGACGACGGTATATTGTTTTGCCTTGTGCTTACAAATTATTCCAATTCCGGCAACAGCGTTTGTTGCCACGTTGTTATTCAACCAAAACTTTTGGATGCGAGATGATCTGGCTTCAGCTTCGCCACGATCGTTTCTCAATCTTTTGTTTCTAGCGTTTTTGTTTTATTTACTGCGCCGATCGTGGCTTCTTTGCTGGGTTGCGATCGCGTTATTAGGGGGCTTTTATCCACAGTATGTGTTGGTAGCTGCGGGAATTCTCTTTCTCCGCTTGTGGGAATGGCGAGAGGGACGGCTGCACCTCTGCCAAAATCTGGATGATCGTCGTTTGTATTTGTCGGGATTAGTGGTTGTGGCAGCAGTGATGTTGCCCTATGTCCTGGCTTCTTCAGAATTTGGACCTGTGATTAAGGCGGCACAAGCTAGAACCTTGCCAGAGTTTTTGCCCGGTGGACGATCGCGGTTTTTTTATGATGATTTTGGTAAGTACTGGATCTGGGGGGGACGGAGTGGCATTCAGCCTGCCCTCGATCCACCGCTCTTTTGTGCCGCATTGGGCTTACCAGTGCTACTCCGCTTCCCAAAACGGTTTCCCCTGGTGCAGCAAATTCAGGTAGGGATGGGGCTATTTTGGCAAGTCATCGTCACGGGCTTCATCTGGTTTGGGTTGGCGCATTTGTTGTTGTTCAAGTTGCATTTGCCCAGTCGCTATACGCAGCACAACTTGCGGATTGTGATGGCGCTGTCAGCCGCGATCGCGCTTACCATTTTGCTAGATGCTTTGTTTCGCTGGGTCGGGTTATCCGAGCGTCGAGCAGTGCTGACAAATGGGTTGGTTGTGTTGACAATGGTGCTATTGGTGCTTTACCCATTGTCGCTCAACAATTTTCCCAAAAACACCTACGTAACAGGAACCGCACCCACGCTCTATCGCTATTTGACAGCCCAGCCGAAAACCAGTCTGGTTGCATCTCTGTCCGGTGAGGCAAGCAATTTGCCTACATTTGCAGGACGATCGGTTTTAGTGGCTGAAGAATATGCGATTCCTTACCATTGGGGCTATTATCGGCAATTTCGGCAACGTGTTCTGGAACTGATTGACGCGCAATACAGTACTGACCCAGCGGTGATACAACAGCTCATTCAGAAATATGGCGTGACCCATTGGCTGCTCGATAAACGGGCGTTTTCAGCAACATTTGTAGCTCAGGATAGCTGGCTAAAGCAATATCAACCCGTGACGGCTCAAGCGATCGTCCAGTTGCAACAAGGAAAAATGCCTGCCCTGGCAAAGGTGGGCGATCGTTGTACGGTTTTGCAGACAGACCAACTCGTTCTTCTGAAAGCAGATTGCATTTTGGCAATCTTGAAGAATTTGAGACCTTTGTAAACTCGGCGACTCAATTCTCCTAGTGTTTCATCCAGTCGTCCCCAGAAATCTGCAATCATGCGATCAGAGACGGTCACTGCCAAAATCCACAGATGGGGCAAGCTGTCGCTAGAAGAGATCTATACTTTTTTTGAAAGTTACTCAGCTCAAGGTTCTGGTAGGGGGTGTTCCAGAAAAGCGTATTCCTGCACAACCTGGTTGCCAAGCAAATGTTCCTGGATGATGCGTTCAATCACGGGGGGAGTAGCGGTGCGATACCAGACGCCATCGGGGTAGACCAGCAGCACCGGACCTTCGCAGCAGACTCGCAAGCAATTTGCTTTGGTGCGGAAAATGCAACTGGGTCGATCTGCCGTAGGTTGATCCAACCCCAATTCTTTGAGGCGACGCTTCAGGTAATCCCAGGCTTCTAAACCCACCTCTTTGGAGCAGCATTTAGGTTTGGTTTGGTCGGCACAGAGAAACAGGTGGCGTTGAATCGTAGATAGCCCTAACGCCCGCACACAGGCAGAAAGAGTGCTAGAACAAGTCTCAGAAAAATCAGCAGATGAGAGATCAGCGGAATTGGTCACAGTTCGGGAACCCGTACATCAAAGAAAGTTGCGATCGTTAACCGTCCTCAGCTAAATTAGCACTCATAGCCGGAGAGTGCTAAATTAAGACTCTGGATAGATAGACGAAGGGATTGTGAATGATGGGCTGAATTGTTTCAGGCATCTGTCAGCAAAGCCCCTATCTCTTGGCGAAAATGCGCTAAGACTCAGACTGAAAGTCTGACTTGTATTGGATTTTAACTGGTAAACCTCGTTTCATTGAATCTATTGTCTGGAGGATTTCGTATGGCTCCTGTGTCTCTAAGTGTCTCTACTGTTAAGCCTTTGGGCGATCGCGTTTTTATCAAAGTGAGTGCGTCCGAAGAAAAAACCGCTGGTGGTATCTTGCTACCCGACACTGCCAAAGAAAAACCCCAGGTGGGCGAAATCGCAGCTGTGGGTCCTGGCAAACGCAACGATGATGGCTCCCGTCAAGAAGTAGAAGTCAAAGTCGGTGACAAAGTTCTCTACTCTAAATATGCCGGGACGGATATCAAACTGGGTAGTGAAGAGTACGTTCTCCTGTCTGAGAAAGACATTCTGGCGATCGTTGCCTAGGAATGATGAGTTTTAAGGTTGGAAGTTTGAGTTATCCAGGAGGATCTCGATTGCTCAAGCTTTGTAACACCATTAATACTCATCCATCTTTAACCTTTCAACTCAAAGCTCTTAACTCAACACTCAAAACTACGGACAACTATGGCTAAGCGCATCATTTACAACGAAAATGCTCGTCGTGCCCTGGAAAAAGGGATGGATATCCTGGCGGAAGCAGTTGCAGTCACCTTAGGACCTAAGGGACGCAACGTGGTTCTAGAGAAGAAATTTGGTGCCCCTCAGATTGTGAATGATGGAGTTACCATTGCAAAAGAAATTGAACTAGAAGACCACGTTGAAAACACAGGCGTGGCTCTGATTCGTCAAGCAGCCTCGAAGACCAACGATGCGGCTGGAGATGGTACCACCACCGCCACCGTATTGGCTCATGCCATGGTCAAAGAAGGGTTGCGGAACGTGGCAGCGGGTGCCAATGCGATCTCCCTCAAGCGCGGGATCGATAAAGCCACAGGCTTCCTGGTCGAAAAAATCGCAGAGCACGCTCGTCCCGTTGAAGATTCCAAAGCGATCGCCCAAGTCGGTGCGATCTCTGCTGGCAACGACGATGAAGTCGGTCAAATGATCGCCAGCGCCATGGACAAAGTCGGCAAAGAGGGCGTAATCTCTCTGGAAGAAGGCAAGTCCATGACGACCGAACTGGAAGTCACCGAAGGGATGCGCTTCGACAAAGGCTATATCTCTCCCTATTTCGCTACCGACACCGAGCGCATGGAAGCCGTTCTGGATGAGCCTTTCTTGCTCTTGACCGACAAGAAAATTACCCTGGTTCAAGACTTGGTGCCTGTCCTGGAGCAAGTTGCCCGTGCGGGGCGTCCGTTGATCATCATTGCCGAAGACATTGAGAAAGAAGCGCTGGCAACCCTGGTGGTCAACCGTTTACGCGGTGTACTGAATGTGGCTGCGGTCAAGGCTCCTGGCTTTGGCGATCGCCGGAAAGCCATGCTAGAAGACATTGCTGTACTGACCGGGGGGCAACTGATTACTGAAGATGCCGGTCTGAAGCTGGAAGCGGTCAAGCTGGATGGCCTGGGTAAGGCTCGTCGCGTGACTATCACCAAGGACAACACCACGATCGTGGCAGAAGGGAACGAAGCCGCGGTGAAAGCACGGTGTGAGCAAATCCGCCGTCAAATGGAAGAAACCGAATCTTCTTACGATAAAGAGAAGCTGCAAGAGCGCTTGGCAAAACTAGCCGGTGGGGTTGCCGTGATCAAAGTTGGCGCAGCTACTGAAACCGAAATGAAAGACCGGAAGCTGCGTCTGGAAGACGCGATCAACGCGACCAAAGCGGCGGTGGAAGAAGGCATCGTGCCCGGTGGTGGTACCACGCTGGCGCATCTGTCTCCTCAACTGGAAACCTGGGCAAGTTCTAGCCTGACTGGGGAAGAACTGATTGGTGCAGGGATTGTTGCCCGTGCATTGGCTGCTCCCCTAAAGCGGATTGCTGAGAATGCCGGTCAAAATGGTGCAGTCATCTCTGAGCGCGTCAAAGAGAAGGACTTCAATGTGGGCTACAACGCCGCAACGAATGAGTTCGTGGACATGTTTGAAGCAGGGATTGTGGACCCCGCCAAGGTTACTCGTTCGGCGCTGCAAAATGCGGCTTCGATCGCAGGCATGGTGCTGACCACCGAGTGTATCGTGGTGGATAAGCCTGAACCCAAAGATGCAGCAGGTGCAGGCGCAGGTGCAGGCGGCATGGGCGGCGACTTTGACTACTAAGTAGCTGGGCTAAATTAAATTGAAGATGTTTTTGGGGGTGGAGGGGGTAACCCCCTCTGCCTAGGGGCACAGCCTCTAAATCCCTTTCTTACAATTAATTAGGGCTACCTACTTAGTACTTGGGGGCGTAAGTCGGGCAACCATTCTGAAGGAGCCAGAAGCTAGGAGTCAGAATGCTAGGCAAGATTTCCGCCAAGTTCTACTAGGTCAATTGGGAGTTGAGCCAATCCAGGCTCACTCCTCTCTTTCTGGTTGAATTAAACAGGCATTCTTGTGGTTTTCCACGAATGCCTGTTTTTTATATTGGGGGCAGATTCATCATCACTTGCTGCTGCGCTGACTCAAGATGCCATCGCAAAGAGAACGATCGCCTTCCAGCAACTCTGGCGAATCTTGTAAATATCGCCCTAGCCAACCACAACCTTGAGTAATCAGTTGGTCTAAGTTACCAGCGTGCCAAATCTGAACATTATGGTAATAACTAGAAGCGACAACCACTTGCTGTCCATCGGAGCTAAAAACAGCATTATTGCTCGCCCTGCCGAGTCCCGATAATTCAGCAACCAACCGACCTGACAAATCCCATATCTTTGCGGTGCCATCATCAGAGGTTGTTACAATTCGTTGACTATCGGGACTAAAGTCGGCAGTACGTACCCAATCTTGATGTCCTTTGAGTTCAGCCATTAGCTGACCCGAAACGGTCCATAGCCGAGCGGTTTTATCGAAGGCAGCCGTGATGATATACCGACCGTTGGGACTGAAACGAGCTTTCCAGACCAAATCTCGATGCCCTTTGAGGATTGCTAGCGAACGTCCTGAGAGATCCCAGACACGAGCCGTTTTGTCAGTCGAAGTGGTAACCAGGGATTGGCTATCTGGGCTAAAGCTGAGACCGTTGATTGCCCCCTGATGTCCCTTAAGTTCGACAATCTGTTTACCGGAGCGATCCCAGACTTGTGCGATCGTGTTATAGGAAGCCATCGCAATGTATTTTCCATTGGGACTAAAGCTGATGCTAGTGACCTGCTCTTGAGGGCCCTTGAACTTGGCAATCGGCTGACCCGATCGATCCCAAATCTGAATTGTGGCGTCGTTTGACGCAGTGACCAAATACTTGGAATCAGCACTAAAACTGGCGGCAAAAATATAGCCGCCCGCTAGTTCAGCAATGCGTTGTCCCGATAAATTCCACAATCGAGCCGATGAATAGTCGTCAGGAACCGTCAGAAAATACTGACCATTGGGACTCAAAAATATCGATGCAGATGCAGTCCAGGCTGATTTTGGCGATGTTAGCCTAGATAAATCCCACACACGAGCAGTTTTATCGATTGAAGCTGTGACAATATGCTGTCCATCTGGGCTAAAGCTCGCATTCGATACAGCATACGCATGCCCTCTCAGTTCAGCCAGCAATTGACCGGATAAATCCCAAATACGAGCAGTCGTATCATCTGAACTTGTGGCAATGCGCTGTCCATCCGGACTGAAGCTGATACTGGTGACCCTTGCCTGATGCCCTCTCAATTCAGCCAGCAATTGACCGGATAGATTCCACACCCGCGCTGTCTTATCATCTGAAGCTGTAACAATCGATTTTCCATCTGGGCTAAAACTCGCCTGAGTAACTCCCGCTTGATGCCCTTTGAGTTCAGCAATTTGCCGACCGGACAGGTCCCACACACGAGCAGTCGCATCCGCAGAAGCAGTCACAAAATGTTGACCATCCGGACTAAAATTAGCGCTCCAGATCGAGTCTGAATGCGCTTTGAATTCAACCAGCAGTTGCCCCGATTCTTGCCATAGCTGAACAAATCCATCACCTGTGGTTGTCAGAATACGCCGCCCATCAGGACTAAAGCTGGCGCTCAAAACTTGGGACTGATGTCCTTTCAATTCGGTAATTAGGTGGCCCGACAAGTCCCAAATGCGAGCAGCCATGTCGTCAGGAGATGCCGTCAGAATGCGTTTGCCATTCGGACTAAACCCAACACTTCTGATCATATATTGAGATCCCTTGAGTTCAGCAGTTTGCTGACCTGCAATATTCCAGACACGAACGATATTGTCATTAGCTAAACGGACCACAAAGTGTTGATTATCCGAACTAAAACTGACAATTGCTGGTTCAGAAGTGTAAGCGTTATTTTCAGCTGGGTTACTTTCTTTTAGCTCAGCAATTAACTGCCCTGATGAAGTCCAGAGATGGGCTGTTCTGTCGTCTGAAGCTGTGACGATGTATTTTCCATTTGGGCTATAAGTGGCAGCGGTAACGCCTCCTGCATGATGCAACTGCACTTGTTCCAAGATTTGATTTAGTATCGTCTGGAGTGCCAGAACGGGACTCATTGCAGGATACTGCTCTAACGGACGCCCATCTTTGACTAGGGATTTGAGTGCCTTCCCAGTTTTAACGGCTGAAAGCAGTGCCTTTAGCTGTTGCGCTTGAAACGTCCTAAGTACATCTGTTCCCTCCCGTTCCAGAAAAGTGCCTACTTGTGCTTCTTTTTGGGCTTTCTGGGCTTGAGTAAGACTCTGTTGGGCAAGAGCAATTTTCTGGTGAGCCTGCTGAAGCTGTTGCTCCGCCTGCAATGTTTTCACCGAAGCAGTGGCGAGTTGCTGTTCAGCCGCCTGTGCCTGCTGTTGAGCTAGCTGTTTGTGATGTTCTGCCGCTTTCACGGCGATTGCGGACTGAGTCAGCCGAGTTTGGGCATGCTTTTCTCTGATTTCAGCTTTGCTGATCTGGTCTTTGGCGACCACAACCTGTTGTTTTGCTATTTGTGCCTGCTCTTTGGCAGATTTTGCCTGATAATCAGCTGCTTTTGCCTGTTCATCTGCTTTGTAAGCATAGGCTCCAGCAATGCCCGCAACAACCAGCCCGATCGCCATTACCATCGTGCCAATCAGTACTCGTTGTCTGCCTTTCGCAGCAGCAGCCTGCAAAATCTGGCTGGCCTGCTGGGTGGCGTTCTCTACCGATCGACTAGAATGCACATAATCTTGTTGGAGGCTGCTTGGTTTCGGATCTTTCCCACTACTCTGCGCCATCCATTGTTCGGCCTCCTCCAGGTCATCGCCGCGCAGCAAAAAGCTATCTTTGCGTCCCCTGCTATCCCACTCGATCGCCCTGACCAGCAAACGAGTATGCGCTTGGAGATGGACTGGATCGCTATCCAGAGTACGTAGCAGCTCTTTGAAATTGGCAGAAAACTCCCCTTCTCGTTGATTAAAGTCAATCCACTGCACTGCTGCCAGCACCGGATGCAGCTCCGCTGGGTTCACCGATCGATGCAAGACAGTGATAATGCGCTTGTTCAGTTTCTGAGCATATTCCACCTCATCGGCACAGTAAGGCGACTGGACAGCATTAGGAGAAATGACAAACAAGAAGTGGTTAGAATTTTCAATACCGTGATAGATTTCCTGCTGAAAGTCGGAGCCAGAAGCGATACTCTCCTGGTCAAACCAGGTGGTTTTGCCTTGAATTTGCAGGGCATCATTGAGGCGACGGGCAAAGTCAGAATCAGCGCGAGAATAGGACACAAAGACATCCAGCGAAATGCCTGGGGGTTGCTGGAGGCTAGCAGCAATCAACGCTTCCTGAATTGGCAAAGGGGGATGTTGCGATCGCGACTTACCCACCTTCAGCCACGCTTCCGCGTGTTGTAGGTTATAACCCCGCAGCAGAATACTGGGATTACGATGTTGCCGTTCCCACTTCAACGCTTTGGTCAGCAGCATCTTATGCTCTTCGTAGTAGGCAGCATCCTGCCGCAGGATACGGATTAACTGGCTCTCATCTTGCTGGTAGTCTACCTCCATCACGTTATCGGTGAGGTCGATGTACTGCAAATCTCGTAGAGCGGACGGGACCTGTTCCAGATCGGTTGTTTTGACCAATAGCGGAATGATCCGCTTATGCAACGACAAGGCATATTCTATTTCCTGTCGGCAATAGAGAGACTGGAGCGATGCTGGAGAGAGCAAATAGACAATGTTGTCGGCTTCCTCAATGCCACGATTGATGGCTTCCTGAAAGGCTACCCCCGTTTGGATATCAGTTTTATTAGTCCAGACGGTGAATCCTTCGCGTCGCAAACTCCGACGCACTTTTTCCATGACATCAATCTCTTCCTCTGCATAGGAGAGAAACACCTGAGTCATCAGGTTTTGACCATTCTTGATGCTTTCAGTAATGAATTCACAGTGCAGATCAGTGGGGAGACAAGGTGGTTGTTCATCTTTGAACCGGACTTTGAGCCAGGTTTCCGCCTGTTGCCGTTCTTCGCCGACCAAGAGATAGCGAGATTGTTTTTGCTGCCGTTCCCAGGCTAAAGCCCCTGCCAGAAACACGGTGTGTTGATGCACATAGTCCTGCTGCCTTTGCATGATGGCACGCAACCCTGCAAAGGCTGATTCAAAATCATCAATACCTTCACGACAATAAATCCAGTTGATCTTGGCAATTTCGGGATGCATGTTCGGGAAGCTAGAATGTGCTCCTCGTGCTTTGTAGGCTTCCCACTCAGCATCGGTGCCATTGGGGTTCCTTTGCTGCCAGGTGGTTTGGGTGATTTGCTCAACCTGCAGGATCGGGATAATGCGCTTGTTGCGTCGTAGTGCCAGTTCGACTTCTTTACCACAGTAGGGAGAGTTGACCGAATGGGGCGCAATGATGTAGAGGAAGTTATCGGCTTGTTCAATGCCGGCATCAATCTGGTTCTGATAATCTACGCCCAGAGGGATATCATCAAAATCAAACCAGACTTCTAATCCTTCGGCAACAAGGCGATCGTTGAGCCGCTTCGCAAAAGCTTTACTGTCAGCCCGACCATAGGAGATAAAGGCATCCTGAAACTGATTCATGGTAGACCCGTTGGAAATTATGTGAACGATGTAGGCATTGAGTTATCTGCAAATCCAGCGGAGTTGGTAGGCAAATAACTTCAGTTCTCAGGAACTGCTGCCAAGGCAGCCTAGTGATTACAGTTCTGCCTGAAAAAATCAATATTTTTCTTTAACATAGATTAGAGGAATCAGGCATCCGGTAGGGATGTCCGACCCGTTGGACTACAGATCTTTAAACTCGTTGCAGGTCTACTTGATCAGAAATTCATTCTAAATTCTGACCTGCACTTTACTCCCCATGCCGAAATTAGGAAGAGAGGAAAAGCGACGGTGGCAATCCTGCTTTTGGCATTGAGCTTGACGAATGCCTGAGGTACCATGCTGCTGTGGATTGAAGTTACGATCGCCCTTAAATTGGCAGGAGCAATCGGGTGTCTGCGATCGCCTCAGATCTCATCGTCACCAGGAGTGAGGCGATCGATGGCTTTATAAGCTGCCTAAACTAAAATCCCCAACTTTTTCGGAAAAGCTGGGGATTGGTTCAAAGGGCCCTTCTACAGTGACCTACACCTGATCTAACCGTTCAGGTTCCACCGTCGATACTTCTTGCGTCGTCGTTCCAGCCTCCAGGTTGGGATTGACCTCCTTCCCTTGAAGCAACCTCCCCACCTGTCCCAACACCGTACCCAGCTTGCCATCCTCCAGCAATGTATTGATCAATGCCAGACCACTGGTTGAGAGCAACAGCTTATTCACATCTGCCGCTGCATTGCCATTGCCGTTGCCATTGTTGCCGGGAAAGGCATAGATGCGAGTATCACCTAACACGCCTGGTTGTGGTGCCAGAGCTTGCAACACTTCTGGCAAGCGCTCAGCCAGTTGGGGCCACAGGCTAGTAATAATCTGGGCAGTCAGATTGGCGTTGCTGATCACATTCTTCGCTTCCATCTGGGCGCGCAAACCGTTCGCTTCGGCTAGCGTCTTGTCGCGGTTGGCTTCTGCCAGGGTGCGGATGGCTTCGGCTTCCAGTTCCGCCGCCTGTTGGGCAATTTCTGCCTGTCGCCGTCGCCGGAAAGCATCGATTTCTACTACGTTTTGATCGATCACCCGTTTCTCTTGGGCTTCGCGTTCTGCGGCAATAATCGCCAGTTGCTTGTTCCGTTCAGCTTTTTCTACTTCAGAGGCAGTTGTAACCGAAGACTCTGCTTTGGCTCGTTCGGCTTCGGCGAGAAAACTGTCTTTTTTCTTACCGGCAACCGCGATCGCCACATCTTCTTGGGCGAGTCGTGCCAATCGTTCCGACTCTGCCACTGCGACCTGGGCTTGTAAGCGATTGGATTCGATCGTCTGCTGGCGGGTAATTTCTGCCACTTCCGCTTCTTGCTGTTGCAGCGTCTTCGTCACCTTGAGCTTTTTATTCCGCTCTTCTAGGGAAATATCTGCATCAATCTGGCTTTGCTGCACTGCCAGCTTTTTGCGAATTTCTTCCTCTTCTACTGCCTGAGTTTGCAAAATTTGGGTCCGCTGAGCCGTGGCAGCTTCTCTTGCTTGTGCCTCCTGAATTTCCCGATCTCGTTGAGCTTTTTGCGATTCAATCTGGAGCTTTTGTTCTAGTTGAGCGCTTTCTTTTTCTTGCTCAATTTGCAGCGATCGTTTCTGGGCATCCAATTCCTTTTGCTCGATCGCCACCTGCGTGGTCAACTCTACCTCACGCTTTTGCTGGATCGATCGCTGAATCGTCTCCGTCCGCAACCGCACCCCCTGCGCGTCAAAGAAATTATTTTCGTCGTAAGTATCGCTCTCCTGAATTTCCGAAATCGCAATGTTATTCAGCGTCAACCCGACCTTGCTCAAATCCTGCTGCACCAGATTCAGCACCTCTTGGGCAAAACCCAACTTATCCGAATCCACTTCTGCCAGGCTCTTGTTTTTGGCAGCCGCCCGAATCGCATCATCTGCCCGTTTTTCTAGGGCATTTTTGATATCGTCTGAGGTGATGCGATTGTATTGAGAAAGTCGCGCCGCCGCCGTTAGCACATCCTCTTCCGTGGGGTTAATGCACACATAGAATGTGACTCGCATATCTGCCCGCAGATAGTCCTGCGTGCGGACTGCCAATTTGCCCGTCCGCTCCACATCGATAGAAATTTCTCGCAAAGGTACTCGGGTCAACTCATGGAACCCCGGTAGCACAATGCAACCACCATTGAGAATTACGGTTTTCTTTTTGACGAACACCCCACCTGTCCGAACAAAGGCTTCGTTGTTGGGGGTAATCACATAAACGCGGGTGTATGCCCAAACACTAATCAACAACAGCAGAATCAGTCCGGCAACGAGACCGGGAAACACCAGCAACCCACCACCCAATTGAGCAGGAAAACTGGGATGTAGGGGCAGTGTCTGAGCCACCACATGCGGATTGTGCACCATCAGCTTGGGACTGGCAGCTTGGGCGTTGCTTGCTGTGATGCGTGGGGTTGGCAAACTGGGCACTTGCACCGCTGGCAGCGAGCGAATCAAGGTGAGCCAAAACAGCATAGAGACCTCACTTCTGAGCCAGAATTAAATGGCATTCTAAAATTATGAATCAATTATGAGATAAAAATGAAAAAATTATGAAAAATATTAGATTTCCGTTTGAGTCGCGGTATTGAGCCAGAACGTTTGGTCGGAACTATCCTTGGCTATCACGATGTAGTTCTGGGCTTGGCGATCGATCACCAATACTTTCTCTCCCAGACGAGGAAAGACTGTTGCCCATTCGGGCAAGATAGCGTTAACCGTGACCAGGTTACGGGCAGAATCGAACACATTGACCTGTCCAATGCGTTGGTCTCCGGTAATGGGAATGGTGGCAGAACAAACCGTGCCGATGCAGCCAATCAGGCGATCGCTGCTGGTATCTTCGCCAAACGCGGCAAACACTTTACCGATCGGGCGGGCAATCAGACTACCCAGTAACAATGCGCTCCCCAGGGAAAGCGTCAGAATCATGCCCACCCAAAAACCGTTGGGAACCCTTCCCCAAGCTTCACCCAACCCCACATTCAACATCCAACCCAATAACCCCCACAGGCTCAAGTCCGTTGCCAGGAGCAGGATGAGCGGTGCTCGACCAAACCCCAGCCAACTCACCATTTCGCCAAAGTGAAAATCGCCGGAATCGCCATCGATATCGACATCTGTATTCGCGTCCAGGTGGGTATCGTGATCTCCCCCACCCGACAGAATCACCATGAGAAATAACGAGACGCCAACACCCAGAAAAATCCAATAGGGCAGATTTACGGGATTAAATAACATATTGGATTGGCAAAGACGATCGATCGCTGCAAACTGCACCCAATAGCGTAACCGGGTTTCCCGAAAGCCACAAAAAATCGCTAGATTTTTTAACTCACAGGGGTTCTGGTGCGCTGGTCAACGATCGAGATCATGAGATCCCATTCACTTACAGCAATTTTCGGACGAGGCAGCCACCGTTG
This sequence comes from Scytolyngbya sp. HA4215-MV1, assembly GCA_019359045.1. Taxonomy (GTDB): domain Bacteria; phylum Cyanobacteriota; class Cyanobacteriia; order Leptolyngbyales; family Leptolyngbyaceae; genus Scytolyngbya. Next base: position 25,564 of record JAHHIA010000013.1, on the reverse strand, counting down.
GGTGGATGAGTCGATGAGTGGCTGGGGCTGAGTATGGGTTATGATGTTACGCTACACGCGCTGCGCATTCAGGACGATCGTCTTAACTTAGACCGATCACGCCTTAAACGTCGCCGTAATTCGCTGCATGGCAGCTTCCACATTTTTACGACTGTTGAAAGCAGAAATGCGAAAATAGCCTTCGCCTGCTGCCCCAAAACCAGACCCTGGTGTACCCACAACATTGCAGGTACTCAGCAACTTATCGAAGAAATCCCAACTGCTGAGACCTGCGGGAGTTTTGACCCACACATAGGGTGCATTGACCCCGCCATAAACTGCCAACCCAGCAGCAGTGAGTTGCTCCCGAATGATCCGAGCATTTTCCATGTAGAAGCTGATCAGCGACTTGGTTTGAGCCTGTCCAGCAGAAGAATAGACGGCTTCTGCCCCACGTTGGACGATGTAGGATACGCCGTTGAATTTGGTCGATTGGCGACGATTCCACAGTTTCCACAACTCGACCTCAGAACCATCGGCAGCTTTGGCAGTCAAGGTTTTGGGCACTACGGTAAAGGCACAGCGAGTTCCCGTAAAGCCTGCATTTTTAGAGAAAGAACGAAATTCGATCGCACATTCCCGCGCTCCGGCAATCTCATAAATCGAGCGGGGAATGGCAGGTTCGGTGATGAAGGCTTCGTAGGCAGCATCAAAAAAGATGATGGAACCGTGCGATCGCGCATAGTCTACCCATGCTTGCAGGTGTTCGCGGGTGGCAACGGCGCCGGTGGGGTTGTTGGGAAAGCAGAGGTAGATCAGATCGACTTTCTCAGTGGGCAGGGTGGCTGTGAAATGGTTATCGGCAGTGATGGGCAGATAGACCAAGCCGCCATATTCGCCTTTGTCGTTGGTATCACCGGTATGCCCTGCCATGACGTTAGTATCGACATAAACGGGGTAAACCGGATCAGTGACGGCGATCGTGTTGTCATCACCAAAGATATCCAGAATGTTGCCGCAATCGCACTTGGAACCATCGGAAATAAAGATTTCTGAGGCATCGACTTCGCATCCCCACGCCTGGAAGTCATTGGCAGCGATTTTTTCTCGCAACCAGGCATAGCCTTGCTCTGGACCGTAGCCCTTGAAGGTGGTGCGATGTCCCATTTCCTCCACCGCGTCAATCATTGCCATCCGGCAGGCTTCGGGTAAAGGTTCGGTGACATCGCCAATGCCCAGGCGAATGATTTCTGCATTCGGATTGGCTTCTGCAAACGCATTCACCCGTCGGGCAATTTCGGGAAAGAGGTAGCCTGCTTTGAGTTTGAGATAGTTGTCGTTGATAGTTGCCATGATCGATCGCGATGAATACCTTAGAACAGTAAAGCAGAGTCAGCGGTATTCAGGGGGCAAAAATTTAAGCGGGCAAGAATTCAGCATCAAGAACTTCAACCAGGGTGTAGGGACAGTCTAATGAAAAAGTCTCTGCGGGTCGTTCAGTTTCTGCGATCGCTTGTTCCACCGCATCCCCATAACATTCAGCAAAAAGCTCTTCCAGATAAGACTTGAGGCTAGGGGAATCTTGCAGCGCTTTGCGAATCCGCCGCCGATGTTCGACAATACTGCTCTTCCAACTGCCACCCCTTTTTGAGGTTTGATATTGCCACTTCAGTAAGTGCAACAGAATCACCACAAGATTGCGCTCTAAACTCCTGCGCTCACGCCGTCCCATATCTTCAATTTCATCGCTCAAATTTTCCCAATCAATGTTGGCGTAATCTCGCATCTTCAGCTTGTCTGCTGTGGTTTCAAGCCATTGCAGGTAATCTATTTCGTATAAGCTTTTCCGGTTCGTTTCCAGTTCGGTTGCCATTTTGCACGACCCCTCACAGTTTGGAGTGATGGATGAAAGTCTGTTTAGACACCTAGTTAGCCATATTCTAGATGGGATTTTAGGCTAAAATTCCACATCCAGGGGAGCGCGGGGGAAAGGAATGACATCGCGGATATTGCCCATGCCCGTCATGAATTGCACTAACCGCTCAAAGCCCAACCCAAATCCGGCATGAGGCACCGTGCCAAAGCGGCGCAGATCCATATACCACCAGTAGGGAGCAGGATCAAGCCCCACTGATTGTATCCGTTTTTCTAACACATCTAGCCGTTCTTCTCGCTGGGAACCGCCGATGATTTCGCCAATTTTGGGAGCCAGAATATCCATTGCCCGCACGGTCTTGTCGTCGTCATTCAAGCGCATGTAGAAAGCTTTGATATGAGCGGGATAGTCGGTGACGATCGTCGGCTTCTTGAAATAGTCTTCTGCCAGATAACGCTCGTGCTCTGATTGCATATCCAGTCCCCATTCCACCGGATACTCAAATGTTTTACCCGATTTTTCTAACAAACCAATGGCTTCGGTATAGGTCACCCGTGCAAATTCGTTATTGATAATATTGTCTGCGGTTGCCAGCACTGAGTTATCAATTCGTTGGTTAAAAAACTCCATATCTTCGGGACAGGTTGCCAAAACATGGCTGAAGATATGCTTGAGAAACGCTTCTGCCAGATCCATATCGCCATCCAGGTTGCAGAAAGCCATCTCCGGTTCCACCATCCAAAACTCTGCCAGGTGACGAGACGTATTGGAATTCTCTGCTCGGAAGGTCGGACCAAACGTGTAGACGTTACTGAATGCCATCGCCATAATCTCGGCTTCCAGTTGCCCACTGACCGTGAGATAAGTCTGCTTACCGAAAAAGTCCTGGCTGAAGTCCACTGCTTTTGCCTCCGTCAGCGGGACTTGTTTGAGATCAAACCCGGTGACAGTGAACATTTCACCCGCACCCTCGCAATCACTAGCGCTGAGGATGGGGGTGTGAATCCAGAGAAAGCCCCGTTCTTGAAAAAACTGGTGGATGGCGGCAGAGACAGCATTACGTACCCGAAACACAGCGCCCAGCGTATTCGTCCGTGCCCGCAGATGCGCGATCGTCCGTAGAAACTCAAACGAATGTCGTTTTTTTTGCAGCGGATAGGTTTCTGGATCGGCTTCACCATACACTGTGATGGCAGTGGCTTTTAACTCAATCCGCTGCCCTTTGGCAGGCGACTCCACCAGCGTTCCGGCAATTTCCACCGAAGCGCCCGTATTGATGCGTTTGATCGTCTCAGCGTATCCCGGCACCTCTTGCCCCACCACCGTTTGCAGTCCTGCCATGGAGGAGCCATCGTTGACTTCTACAAAGCTAAATTCTTTTTGCTCACGCTTAGTGCGAACCCACCCTTTGACCGTTACGGTTTCGTTGGGTTGCCCACTGCGGAGGAGATCGAGGATACGTCGAGTCATGGATCAGCGGATGGGATAGGGTGACTGGGCTAAATTCGAGTTTAACCTTGTTTCAGAAAATGGGACGATCGGGGCACGAACCGATGAAATGTCCACCACATCGCTATGCCTGATCGAGAACAGAACCTATGATTCTGGCAGGGTTGCGATTTGATCTGAATGGATCACGCTAGAGAAACAAATTTGCTCAGCGCAAACCCATCTGTACGCGCCACAGACTGGCATAGATGCCATCTTGTACTACTAACGCTTCATGGCGTCCTTGTTCCACCAATTTGCCCTGCTCCATCACATAGATGCAGTCAGCATTGCGAACAGTTGAGAGGCGATGGGCGATCGCAATCGTGGTTCGGTTCTGCGTAATGTGCTCCAGCGATCGCTGAATGGCGGCTTCGGTTTCGTTGTCCACCGCTGAAGTGGCTTCATCCAAAATCAAAATGGGCGGATCTTTCAACACTGCTCGGGCGATCGCCAAGCGTTGCCGTTGTCCCCCTGAAAGCTTTTGTCCCCGTTCCCCCACGATCGTGTCATAGCCCTGGGGCAACTGTTGAATAAAGTCATGCGCCTCCGCCACCTTTGCCGCTGCTACCACCGCTGCGTGGCTAGCCGCAAAGGTCCCATAGGCAATGTTTTCCCACACGGTTCCGTGAAACAAAAACACATCCTGACTCACTAAGCCGATCGCCTGCCGCAACTCCCGTAAATCCAGCGATCTCACATCTACCCCATCCAGGGTAATGGTTCCTGACTGGATCTCATAAAACCGCAGCAACAGCTTCACCAGCGTACTCTTGCCTGACCCGGTTGAACCGACAATGGCGATCGTCTTTCCGGCTGGAATCTGCAATGACAAATCCCGAATCACAGGCGCGCGATCGTGATAGGCAAATGTGACTTCATGCAACCTTAACTCTCCCTGAATGGGTGCGGAGGTGAAAGGGTGAAGGGGTGAAGGAGTGAAGGGATGAAGGGGTGAAGATCCTGATTGAATCGCGATCGGTGTATCCAACAAATTCATCACTCGATTGGTCGAAGCCATTGCCCGTTGGTATTGATCCAGTGTTTCACCCAGACGAGTCAGGGGCCAAAGCAACCGCTGGGTGAGAAACACCAGCACACTGTAGGTGCCGACCGACATGGTGCCATGGGCAGCTTCTAACCCGCCGAATAACAGGGTAGCAGCAAAGCCCAACAGGATGATGATGCGAATCAGGGGGACAAATGCCGCACTGAGGACGATCGCCCGTTCGTTGCTGTGACGGTATGCCTGACTCAGGGTTTGAATGCGTCCTACTTCATAGGCTTCCGCTGTAAAGCTTTTGATTGTGGTGATGCCAGAGAGGTTGTTTGCCAATTGGCTGTTGAGGAACCCGACTTTTTCTCGTACTGCTGCATAGCGAGGCGCCAGACGACGCTGAAAGGCGATCGACCCCCACAAAATAAACGGCATTGGCAACATTGCCATCCAAGCAACGCTGGGCGCCAGAATAAAAAACGCACTTCCAATAATGAGGACGGTGGTTGCTACCTGAATCAAATCGTTTGCACCCACATCCAAAAAGCGTTCCAGTTGGTTAATGTCGTCGCTCAAAATCGACATCAATCCGCCTGTGCTGCGTTCTTCAAAATAGGCTAGTTCCAATTCTTGTAGATGAGCATAAGCATCTAACCGCAGTTCATGCTGAATCGTCTGCGCCAAGTTACGCCAGAGCCTGGCGTAGGCATACTCAAATACGGACTCCAAGCCCCAGATGACAAAACTGAGCAGCGTGATCACCCACAGTTGTCCAAAGGTATCTTTGATGCCCCAATGGGCAATGATAGAGTCTTGTTGCTTCACCACCACATCCACTGCCATGCCAATCAAAGCGGGAGGAGCCAGGTCAAAAAGCTTGTTGAGTACCGAACAGACGATCGCCCACCGAATCTGACGTTGGTAAGCCTGTCCATAGTCAATCAAGCGTTTCAGCGGCGGATCTGAATGGGACGATCGAGGCTGATGAGCAGGTTGGGGAAAGGTCGATGCAGCCCGCTGGGACGATTTTGTGGTAGAGAGAAGGTTCTTCAAAACAAGCTCCAAGCAAAAACAAGGGATGGGGCATCCGTTACTCTATCCTGACGGATTCTGGAAAAATTGACATGCCAAGCGGTAGACGGTCTCCGTTGAATTAGTGGCAGAGCCTCCTTCCCCCGATCGCCTTACACAAAACAGTGAGTGAACTCGCAAGTCAGGTCAACTCGTCCTTTCCGTAGCATTGCCGGATCAAGTCGATCGACCGTATTACAGGTCATCAATACCACCAATCGCTGCCGCGTTTGGTTGCCGATGAGATCCACCACACTCTGATACAACGTCCCATCCAATAGACTGAGAATATGTTCTGTGCGAGTGTTACTTTGAGCCGCTAACGTTGCACGGTCTTGTGCTAGATTGTCTGCTTCATTGATGATTAGACAAATGCGTTCCAGATAGCTAGGCGGGACAAAATGTTCTACCGCATCATGATCGAGAATAAAGATCACATATCCCAGTGGCACCAGGATTTCCTTGGCAATCGCTTGCGTCCAGGCAGTTTTGCCCGTTCCGGGTTTACCACTGACTAACACCGCCAACCGCTGCTGGTCAAAAATTGCCTGCTGTACCGCATCACTAAAATCTTGTACATCTCTGGGGAAGCTACGAATGGGGTATTCTGCATTCACTTGTCCGACCCGACTCTGATAGCCACTCAGCATCACTGCCAGGTTGTAGGTGGCTTTGCTCACCCAGGGGGCGAGTTCCTTTGCCATTAGGGTATAGAGCCGCTTGCCCCGATCGAACGTCTCAATCTGCAACCAAACATCTGGTTGCTGCCAACAGGCTTGCACAGTATTCACCACATCCAGTCGTTTCCAACCTGCAAACTTTTGGGGAGGCAGATAGAAATAGCGATCGAGGTAGTATTGCATGACCAAATCTGGACAGCCCAAGCAATCCAGCACCCGCAGGATGGTGAGTTCCCGCAGCTGGTGCAGCACAATGTCGATCGCGATCATGTTGCGATCGATCGAGCGGGGAGCCGGAACCTCTGCACTCAGTGATTCTTGATAACGGAAATCTGGATAAGGCGGATCGGGCGTAATGTATTCCCAAAACTCATCCAGGTCATAGCGCGTATTTTCAGAAAATAGATTGAGCAGATTTGCCCACCAGGTATACTGGTTCCGCCCTACAGCATTGGCAAGATTCCCCATCAGGTTCAGCGTCTTTTGGGTTAACTCTTGCGTATCATTCAGCATCAAGTTGTTCAGAAAGTCCCAATCCAGCTCCCGATAGAGCGGTCGCCAACCCGCTGCCAGTAAACTGAGACTTTGCAGCTTGTGCGAGTTCCCTGCCGTCTCAGAGGTGTCAAAATATCCCATTGCCATGCTCAAAACTCTCCACCTGCACCAGGTAGTATTTCCCCCAAACCCACCCTCACCCAACCGAATAGACCAGCACGAGGTAGTGACGCAAATTAACAATGCTCCATACGCTTGTGACAATGCTGGATTTAATTGGTCAGTGCCGCATGAACCCCACACGCGATGGTTTATTTTGCGAAATAAAGCCCAACTGTCCCAGTTGGCGGGTTGTGCTCGCTTCTAACCGATCGGGCTACTCACTAAAATACGCCTCATCTTTTAGGTTTCCACCAGATCAACCTGCCAGTTCATCGCTTGAATTTGCGAGTCCAACTCGCGATAGCACCGTGACAGGTCATCCACTTGCCGTTGCAACTGAGCCACATTCACCGTGCTGATGAACTTAATCTCAGAACGGCTATAGCGGTTTTGCTGTAACGAGGCTGCATCCACCAGATGGTTGTAGGCATTACGCTTCAGCATCAGCGTATCTCTTTCTGCCAGCGCATCCGAGAGCCTCTGTTCCTGAAACACCGTCTGCGAGTTGGTGCGGTTGATTTGCTGAATCAGTTGTCTCAATTGAACAACCGTCGCATCCAGTTCTGTCAATAACTGCTGCGGATCTTCAGACGATAGCTCTCCTTCTTGCACACGAGCATTATTGACCAATCGCTGATTCAGTTGAGCCAACCGCTTTTGGTAGTCCGCTCTCAGAATCAGGGCTTCTGCCAGCTTCATGACGATTCACCTCCCAGTTGCATCTGCAAGCATCGCCCACCCAATTGGCCAAGGACGATCTATCTGTAATACGAATATTACAAAAATACTACGCAACGTCAAGAGGGAAAATAATTTATTCCTTCCCGCTTTCCAATCGGATTTGCGGTAGGGTCACCGTGACGATCGTCCCCTCATTTACGGCGCTCTCAATGCGAATCTGTCCTTGGTGGTTTTCCACGATCGCCCGCGCGATTGCCAAACCCAAGCCCGACCCCTTACTCGTGCTGGCACGCGCCGGATCAACCCGATAGAAGCGATCGAAAATCTGAGGTAGAGCGTCTGCTGGAATACCTACTCCCGTATCACTAACCTTGATTTGCAGTTGAGAAGTATTCGTACGCACTAGCCGTTCCAACTGCAAGCCAACCTTGCCCCCCATAGGCGTGTACTGGATCGCATTACTGACTAAATTGATCAAAAGGCGCGCTATCTGGTCACGATCGGCAAACAGTGTCAAAAGATTCGCTGGTTTGCTTCCTGACTCCTGACTCCTAACTTCTGACTCCTGACTTCCAACTCCCAACTCCTGCTCCCCATCCTGTTCATCTTGGATCTTCACCGATAGCTGAATCCCCTTCTCATCAGCGATCGCGCGTTGCTCTTCAACCACCTCTTGCAGCAACGTATCCAGCGAAACTGGGACCCGTTGTGGTTGCACGATGCCGCTATCCTGCCGTGCCAGAAACAGTAAGTCATCCACCAAGCGACCCAAGCGACGGGTGAGCCGTTCCACTACCTGCAAGTGATATTGTTGCGTTTCCGGATCGGGATTGGGATCGGAAAGTGCTACCTGTACATTGGTTTGGATTGCCGCGATCGGGCTACGCAATTCATGCGAGGCATCAGCGGTAAATTGCTTTAACCGCTGGTAAGATTCGCGCACAGGTGCCATTGCCAAACCCGACAAAAACCAGCCGATCGCACCCACCGATGCCACAATCACCCCAATCCACAAACTCAGATCAATTATCAATTGACGAGTGGGTTTAGTCACCTCAAACCAGGGGTGGCTGACCCGCAAATAACCCATCAGTTGTTGCCCAATTTGCACCCGGTGGGTCACCTGGCGCAACAGCAATGTCGGTGGAGAAAGATTCCCATTCTCTCCAGTGCGATTAATTTCAACCGTTTCTCCATCAATACTGGGGTGCAGTGGCACCTTCAGCGAGTCTGCAAAAGTAGACCACAGTAAGGCTCCGTCTGGGCTAAACCACTCCAGGTCAATATGGTCATCTTCATCGGTACTGGCATTGTCTCGAAAACTCGCTTCGACATTGATACGGAGCGGTCCCCCCTCAGTGTGAGGATTGACAGGTTCAATCACCAGCGATCGCTGCACCACCTCCACCACATGATTCAACGTATCGTCAATCCGCTCAATTAACGTGCTGCGGACATAGAGGTAAAATCCACTCGCAAACAATAACAACAATACTGCGGTGACTGTGGTGTACCACAGAGCCAACCGACGACGAGTTGTTTGAAACATGGTGAAGCTAGAACCAGGTAAACGTTCAAAACTCACCCCAGCGATTCTCAAGACTTCACCGCAATACATTCAATTTCCACTAACACGTCTTTGGGCAAGCGAGATACTTCCACACAGGCACGCGCTGGGGCGATCGCTTCGTCAAAATATTGAGCATACACGGCATTCATCGCAGCAAAATCGTTCATATTGGCGAGAAACACACTGGTCTTCACCACATCCGCCAGCGTTACCCCTGCGGCTTCTAGAATTGCCTTGAGATTGTTCAGGACTTGTTCGGTTTGCTGGGTCACATCGCCTTCTCCTACAATTTGTCCACTACTGGGGTGCAGGGCAATTTGTCCAGCCACGAAAATGAACTCGCCCGAAGCAGCGATCGCCTGATTGTAAGGTCCCACTGGGGCAGGAGCAGTTTCTGTCCGAATAATCTTACGGGTCATGATTCAAGAATGATTCAAAAAAAACGTGAGCAGTTCTCCCAGAAATATAGCAGGTGACCGAGACTTTTCAGAGTTAGGGGCAGAGCCTCTCTTCGTCTTTTCCAAGCTTCTGGCAAAGAGGCACGCCATCCCTCATCCGGCCATCACCCCAGTACCGGATCGTCCCATCACCCCGATCGCCCTGTTTCCAGCAATACATACCCCAACTCCTCCAGATACACCAGCAGATCTTTGATGCGATCAAAGGCTTCCCACTCCGTGATGGATTCCAGGGTGAGAGGATGCAATGGCTGAATTTGTTGCCAGCGTTGCACCAGTGCCAGCATTGGTTGAGGGGATTCAACTAAGGGCAATAGACAAGCCGCGATCGTGCTATCCAGGGTCACGGGCTCATTGGTCATGCGAAAATAACGCCCCAAATCAAAGGTGTGTTGTTGAATAATGGCATCGACCATCTCATCGCGAATCATCGGTGTACAGAACTGAGGATGCAAATGCACCGTTGCCTGTTGCCAGTGCTCCACCGTCCATTGAAAAACTGGCATAGAGGACTGGGCTGCATCGGGATGTCCACACCAGATATCCAGCAAGCGATGGATCGGATGGAATAACTCAAATAAATGCAACTGTTCTTCTGTAGACATTTCTGCTAAGCGAATCATGAAATCCACAGGCAAGTCGTCGAAGTTCTGAAACAATTGAGTCAAATCCCACTGCCACCAATTCACCATGCTAATGAATTCCAGGTCTGCATCTCGCAACGCTGAGAACAACTGGGAAATCGTCCAGCCTTTATCGCCCCGATTCAGGAAGTTTTGCAGCAGCATTTGATCGTCTGTCTGAAATTGGGGTTTCCAGATCATGCTTTTGAGAAAAACATCCTCTTTCAGAGCGTGCATGATACCGCGAGTCAGGTCAAACTCGGCTTTATCAGGTGAACTCTCGGTCAAGCCGAGCAAGGAAAATAATTCTTGGGCACGGTAGTAGACAAACCGTTGCAGTGAACTGTGAAAGTTGGTGCGGATGATACCATCAGGACGCAAAACCGTTTTCACGGCTTGCAACCCAGCCACCGGATCGGGTAGAAAATAGAGCACTTCGTCAATGTTGATGTAGTCAAACTGGAGCCCCAGACTGGGCAGATTTTCTAGCGCCAGCACGTGAAATTCGGCATCGGCAATGTTGTGGTATTGCAAGCGCTCACGGGCGATCGCGATCGAGGGTTCAGAAAAATCAACCCCGACAATTTTGGCACCCGGATTGGCAAACGCCAGGTTCAGACATTTATATCCGGTGCCGCAACCTGCATCCAAAATCACTTTTCCCTGAGTCGAGATCACTTGACGATTCCGCAGGTAGTAGGAAGTGACCAGATTATAGAGATAGAGGTCAATCAGGTTGTCTTGAGGGAGCGTGGCGATCGGGATGTTGGGATAAGGTTCTGCGTCGTGCATTTGACGCACTTTGCTGTGAGTGTTGGTGGTTGGGTTCATGGATGGATGGGTAAATGAGGGGATGGGGAGATGGAGAGGTTACGAATCGCGTAGTTCGAGTAAGACATAGCCAGCAGATTCTAGGCGCAAAAGCCATGACTGGACGGCTGACAAGGCGGTTTGCTGGAGAGTGGGTTCTAAGGTGATGGGATCGATGGGTTTAAGTTGCAGCCAATGGTGGAGTAGGGCAGGTAGCGCTTGCGGGGATTGACTTAAGGGTAATAGCCAGGCAGCGATCGAGCCTTCGACCGTCACAGGTGTTTCCGAGAGGCGCAAATGGCTGTTGAAGTCGAAGCTGGTGAGTTGCATGGCGGCGGCAAACAGTGCTTCTTGAAAGGTTGGGGTGACCAATTGCGGGTGGAAGTGGACGATCGCCCGTTGCCAGGCAGCAGTGCTCCAGGTGGCGGGGTGAGGTGCAGGCGAGGGTGGGGTAGGGTGTCCGCACCAGAGATCTAGCAAGCGATGCACGGGATGGATCAGTTCGTAGAGGTGGAGTTGATCGGCGATAGAGGTTTCTGACAGATGCATGACGACCTCGATCGGCAGATCATCCACGGACTCAAACAACTGGGTCAGATCCCATTGTCGCCAGTCCACCATGCCGATAAACGCCAACTCAGTTTCTTGTAAGGCTGAGAAAAATTGGGGAATTGTCCAGCCTTTGTCGCCTTGCAACAAATAGTTGGTCAGAACTCTGGCGTCGTCGGTTTCGTAGATGGGTTTCCAGGTGGCATTTTTGAGAAACACCTCTGCTTTGAGCGATCGCATGACGACGCGCACCTGTTCGATCCGTTCGGCTTGGGTAGGGAGATGGCTTTCAGTCAAGTGGGCAAAAAATTCTTGCCCACGTAGATAAACTGCTCGCTGAAACAGGCTATGAAAATTGACTCGGATGATGCCATCGGGTTTTAAGACTGCTTTCATCGCCCGCAGCCCGGCGATGGGATCGGGCAACAGGTACAGCACTTCATCACAGTTGATGTAGTCGAATTGCAAGTTCAGAGAGGGTAGATGTTCTAACAAGCACGTGTGAAATTTTACCTGCTCAAAACCATGGTATTGCAAGCGCTGACGAGCAAATTTGATGGATTCGTCTGACAGATCAACCCCGACAATTTGGGCACCGGGGTTGGCGATCGCCAAACTCAGGGATTTATAACCACTGCCACACCCTGCATCTAGAATCAACCGACCTGTAGGATCAATGATTCGACGATCGCGAAAGTAAAAGGGATTGGTCAAACTGTGGAGGTAAAGTTGGCCCGGAATGTCTTTTGGGGTTGCATCTAGCGGAAAGTGAGGGTAAGGGAGGGTGTCAAATTGCTGACGAATATTCTCAAGCAAATCGCTTGCCTGCGGGTCCATGAAATCTCTCCTGATAATGGGGCAATGGGAGATGCAAAAGTGTCACCTTTGAATATGCCCTGTCCAGAAACCAACTGACCGAGATTGCGAAATGTTTTCCGCTCTCACCCGATTTGCACTATACTAAACGTAGTCGTTATGAGTTTATCCTGGGTATGGCGAGTCCACCGATTGAAAATGTAGTCATCATTGGATCAGGTCCAGCAGGGTATACGGCTGCGATTTATGCTGGGCGCGCTAATTTGAAGCCGCTGGTGTTTGAAGGGTTTCAAGCTGGTGGGTTGCCCGGTGGGCAACTGATGACTACTACAGAAGTGGAGAATTTTCCTGGCTTTCCAGAGGGCATTATGGGTCCCCAATTGATGGATCGGATGAAGGAACAGGCAATGCGCTGGGGAGCGGAGCTGTTTACCGAAGATGTGATCTCGGTAGATTTCAGTCGGCGTCCGTTTGTGATTTGCTCTGATGAGCGAGAAGTCCAGGCGCATAGCGTGATTATTGCCACAGGCGCAACCGCGAAACGGTTGGGTTTGCCCTGCGAAGGCGATTTTTGGAACCGGGGCATTTCTGCTTGTGCAATTTGTGATGGGGCAACGCCCATCTTCCGGCAAGCCGAGTTAGCCGTGGTGGGGGGTGGCGATACCGCAGCGGAAGAGTCGATTTATCTCACTAAATATGGCGATCATGTTCATCTGCTGATCCGAGGCGGGCAGATGCGTGCCAGCAAGGCAATGCAGGATCGAGTGTTGAGCAATCCGCGCATTACGGTGCATTGGCATAGCGAGGCGATCGATGTGTTTGGGGATGCCACCCACATGACAGGGATCAAACTCCGCAATACCCAAACTGGCGAAGAAAGCGAATTAATTGTCAAAGGGTTGTTTTATGCGATCGGGCACACCCCAAACACCGCTCTGTTCAAAGGACAGATTGACCTGGATGAGGTGGGCTATATCGTCACAAAACCGGGGTCAGTGGAAACCAATATTGAAGGGGTGTATGCCGCCGGAGATGTGCAAGATCACGAATTTCGGCAGGCGATTACTGCGGCTGGGACGGGCTGCATGGCAGCCATGCTGGCAGAACGCTGGCTCTCGTTGAATGGACTGGCACAGGAATTTCATCAGACTGAAGCCGAGAAATTGGTGGAGCAGCCGACCAAGAAACCCGAAACTGAGCAAGCGGCTGAGTTTGATAGCACTCAAACTCGGCATGAAGGAAGTTACGCCTTACGCAAGCTCTATCATGAGAGCGATCGCCTGATGATGGTGAAGTATGCATCACCCCAATGTGGTCCCTGTCATACTTTGAAACCGATTCTAAATAAGGTGGTGGATGAGTTTGATGGCAAAATCCACTTCATCGAAATTGATATCGAACAAGATCCCGAAATTGCGGAAGCCGCAGGCGTTGTGGGGACTCCTACGATTCAATTCTTTAAAGCGAAAGAAAAAGTGGCTGAGCTGAAAGGGGTGAAGCCAAAAAGTCAGTATCGGGCAACGATCCAAAGTCACCTTTAGGGCGAAGATGGAAGAAGTCTTGATTTCCCCACCGCATGACTCAATTGCCATTATCCAAGGTTGCTTCAGAGGTCGATCGACCCAATCTGTCTATCCGAATGATGCGGGTCGGTTTGGTCATCACCTTCTTTTTCATCGCCGTAGTGCTGCTGGCTCCGGTTTTGCAGGGGGCGGGCTGGATTCAGAGTCCCACCGAGTTTCTAGACAATCCGCCCCATGATCCGCCTTCCTGGCAGCACTGGTTTGGCACCACGCGCTTGGGGTACGACGTCTTTTCGCGATCGCTGTTTGGCAGTCAGGCAGCGCTTCAGGTGGTGGTCTTGGCAACGGGGCTAAGTTTGGCGATCGGGCTACCGTTGGGACTCCTTAGCGGTTACCTCGGCGGCAGACTCGATCGAGCGCTGCTGTTCTTAATGGACACGATTTATACATTACCGGGACTCTTGCTCTCGGTGACGCTGGCGTTTGTGGTAGGACGCGGGATTTTGAATGCAGCGATCGCCCTCAGCATTGCCTATATCCCCCAATACTATCGCGTTGTCCGAAACCAGACCGTCAGCGTCAAAACCGAGCTATTTGTGGAAGCAGCCCAGGCGATGGGAGCTTCCACCTGGCGCATTTTGACTCGTTACCTGTTGCTGAATGTGATTCAAAGTGTCCCCGTTCTTTTTACGCTCAACGCCGCCGATGCCATTTTGACCCTGGGTGGTTTGGGTTTTCTAGGCTTAGGGCTACCCGAAGAGGTGGCAGAGTGGGGCAACGACCTCCGGCAAGCTCTAGACGCATTGCCGACGGGCATTTGGTGGACAACGCTGTTTCCTGGGCTGGCAATGACTCTGATGGTGGTGGGGTTGTCATTGTTGGGCGAAGGGTTAAGTGAGGTAACGGACGGGCATCGGCGAGGGTAGGGGTGATGGGTTTGCATATCTCTTCTACCCTCTACCCTTCCACTCCTTCACTCCTCTACCCCTTGCAAATCTATCGCCCCCGCAGCATTCACCAACGCCAACAGGGGACCGACTTGTTCTTGCCCATTGGTTGCCAGGTCGCTGTGACATAGGAAGATACGATCGCCAGTGCGACTGAGCAGATCTTTGAGGATACGGCGCAGACGTTGCTCGTTGGCTGCCATGATTTCGTCGGCAGTAAGGGGTCTGCCGGACCAATTTTGCAGAAAGAGGGGGTAGCCAAACAGGGCATCAATCCCTGTGAGCCAGCGGGATGATCCCACATCCAACCAAAATTGCCAGCGATGGTGGGGGCGATGGGAGCGATATTGGAAGACATTGGCAAGGGTGACGGCGGGGTTGGCAGGGGCGATCGCACGAACGGGAAAGGGATTGGCCGTGACCGTGCCCTGGCGCAACAGTTGAATAAAGTTGGTAACCGTCGCGGCAGTTTGAGTTTTTAGAGTGGCAATTTGAGTGAACAGAGGTTCGGCACCAGGGACTACAAATTCAGCACTTTGCTTGGCACTTTGTCGGAGCCGACTATCCACTTCCCAATAGTGTTGTGCGGTTTCTAGTAACTCTCTCAAGGCAGCCAATTGATCGGTGGGTAAGTAGCTCCCCCCCATAAAAAAGCGCTGGATGGCACGATCGATTAGGGAAACGGGGCTAGGGATCAGGCGTTGTTCTTGCTGTTTTTTTTGCTCCTCGATCCATTGCACGATATCTCGATAGCACTCGGTTGCCTGAAATCCCAACCGATCCCAACGGGAAAAGGTCTCGGCGGGCAGTAACCGGGGATATTCCAGATGGGGTTCAAAGCAATAGTCAGCGAGGAGTCCCGCTCGCGCTGGATCGATCTGTGAAGTGGAAAAAGTCGATGGAGCAGCATCGGGCAAGTCAGAAGCTGAGGCGGAAGTCTGATGAGAAGACCCTGGCTCAAACCGAAACTTCTGGCTCAAAACCACGAGCATTTCAGCGATCGCTTCGCGGTTGACCAGTCGTCCCATCCCTGGGTATACCAGGGTGAGCAAGGTAAGTAACGCCCGAATGAGTGGGGTGCTGGCGAGGGGGCGTTGGTCGTTGAGGGATTCAACGGCAATTTGTTGTTTGGTCAAAATGTCGCCCAGGGCATACCGGGCGATCGCATCCATCCCCGGTGCAATTACCGCAATTTCTTGCGGCGCAATCTGGTGCGATTTCACGGCAGCGACAATCACCTCACCCACCTGGCGCAGCAACTGAGCACGCGAAGTTGTTTGGATGGACTGAATTGTGTCTGGTAAATTGGCAAAAAAGATAGGATTTGTAACCAGATCAATAACTGACTCGTGCAGTAACTCGCCCAGCTTCTCGGCTGGCAACGGCGTGAGCGATTCGATCTGACAGCGGTTTGCCAGTTCTGCGAGAGATTGGGGATCAGCTCCTAGTCCCAGACGTACTGCACCGTCGGGGTTGTAAGTAAACACTCCCATTGCCCCCTGGTCGAGCAAAACTTCAAATAGGGAACGAGAGATCGCCGGGTACTCATCCACATCATCTGCCAACACCAGTTGATAGCGCTGCGCCAGGTGGCGTTGATACGTCGGATCGGGCAGCAAATGCTGACCATATAACCCCGCCATCATGCCATAGGTTAACAAACCGCGCTCCAAACACCAGGATTGCCACTGCTCCAACAGTTTACCCGTGCGATCGGGTGAGAGCGGAAACTCCGCAGTTTGTCCATACGCCTCAGTTTCGGGCGGCGCTAAGCCTTGAGCCAATAGGGTAGGAATCTCTGTCACGTCAATTCCTGCGAGGGATGCCAGTTGCAGCAGGTCCAGCACTTGTCTAACCAGGCGAGATTCCAGTGCTTCCAAGCGAGAACCCAAATCTTGCGCTAGCACCGATCGCCACAGTCGGGTTGCCAACTCTTGCTCGTTTTCGGGACGGAGCTGTAAGGGAAACTGCGCTTGCAAATTGAGTCGCGCGATTAACAGCGGGAAAAAGAGCATCACCTCATCCCGAAAAAATCCTTGCGGCGTAGTGGAATACACTGCTGGTCTGCCTCGTGTCGTTTCGACAATGCGATCAGTGAGTTGCAGACGATTATCTCCAGTCGCAGCAAAAACCAAGATCCCAGGCGTTGGCTGAGGAGGCAAGGGTCGGGGAGATGAGAATCCTTTGCTCGATGGACGCCGACCCGAAAATCGACTGGCATTTATTGGCTCATTCGGGCGGATTTCAGCCCTGCTCAAGTCTCTCTGGGCTTGAATCCAACGACATAAATGCCGGATCAAACCCGCTGTCTTGCCACTGCGAGTGGAACCATTTATCCAAACTGACTCAGACGACACCAGGCTCCTCTGTTAAATTCATTAAGATACCTTGTACTCTAGCGCCTGAACTCTAGAATATGTTTGTTCTCTTGGCATCATTTCATCTTTCTCAGAAGCGCTACAGTTAAAAAACTGACCAGACTTTGTGAGGATGGGCAGCCGGTGTCAATGAATTCATTTCATTTTGTAGAGAGTGATTGCAACTTTTTCTCCATCCTTGCCCTTTGACCTCTCATTCCGCTATCTCACAAATGCTTGGGGAATGCCACAGAAGCGATTAGTCTGATGATTTTTTTGTTATGCAACTATCTGTTTTCAACACCTTAAAACAATCCTTTCGCAATGCCAACCGATGGTTTTATTCAACGCCCGAAAGAGCTTTGGATCAAGCTTATGATGCGGCACTGAAGATTAAAGCGATCGAAGACGAACATTTTGATGGTAGCAAAATATCAGCAGCATCCAATCGCTATAGCGACAATGCGCTGGCTTTTTTTCAAGCTGAATTACAAAATTACCTGAAAATTGCCAAAATTCGTTTAACAGAATTTAAAACCAGTCGTTCCGTTGTCAATCTTTCCAATCAAATTGCCACAGTGACTAATTCGGCTGCTGCCAATCGGTATGCCAGCGAAGCTAGAGACCAGCCTTCCATCATCCTAGAAAAACTCAAATTCATTGATGAGATTCTGGATAAGTATAAACCTGAAAGAACCGTTTCTTCTGCTTTAGTTCCCATTGAATCAGTCTCTTCTCTCAATCCAAGTTTTGATAATCGATTTGACAACGACCTAGGGTCTCGCCCCAATCCAGACGCGATTGATAATAATGACAGTGTACTCGACAAAACAGGAGTATTGCCGCGCTCGATTCTAGGAACACTGAACCGAATTAAGCGAGAACTCGATCCAAAATCTGAAGATCAGATGATTCAAAGCTTTCGCAATTCCAAAGTTAAAACGGTAATTTCAGTCCGCTTTATCCTGCTGCTCATCATCGTTCCTCTATTAACTCAACAATTATCTAAAAATTTCTTATTTGAACCCATGGTTCATCAAGTGAGAGCTGCCGAAACAGCCGCAACTTTCATCAATTTTGAACTCGAAGAAGAAGCTTTTGCAGAACTGCAAAAATTTGAAGAAAAGCTGAAATTCCAAAACTTAATTAAAGCGCCGCCTCTGTCACAGGAAGAAATTGAAACAAAACTGAAGGAAAAAGCTGAGGAAATTGAGCGCGAGTATCGAGATGAAGGAAGTGACGCGATCGCCAATGTGTTTGCTGATCTTCTCTCTGTAATTGCTTTTGTGGTTGTGGTTGCGACTAATAAGCGAGAAATTGCTATCCTCAAATCTTTTATCGATGAAACTGTGTATGGACTGAGTGACAGTGCCAAGGCATTTATTATCATTCTGTTTACCGATATGTTTGTCGGCTTTCACTCACCGCACGGCTGGGAAGTTTTGCTGGAAGGGGTTTCTCGGCACTTAGGCTTACCCGCTAATCGCGATTTCATCTTCCTGTTCATCGCAACGTTTCCGGTGATTCTCGACACGATTTTCAAATACTGGATTTTCCGCTATCTCAATCGAATTTCCCCTTCTGCAGTTGCAACTTACCGCAATATGAATGAAGGGTAATTTTGGCAAGGTGGCTGTTTACGATCAGCGATCGTCTTGGTAGTGTTTCAAAAATGCCAACAACATATTTAGAACATAGCCAAGCTATGGCAATGTGGAATTGCTCATCAATCGATTATCAATACTCCACACACCAGGAGAGCACATTGGATATGGATCTTGAAACCAACAAAAGGCTTGTCCGGCGGCAGTTTGAAGAGCTGATTAATCACAAAAATCTCGCGGTGATTGATTCTGACATGGCGGCTGACTTTATCGACCACGAAGCCGCACCAGGTCTTGCGCCCGGTTTAGAAGGTGTTCGCCAACACATCAGTGGACTACACCAGAACTGTCCCGACCTGCACGTCACGATCGAAGACATCATTGCCGAGGGCGATCGCGTGGTTGTTCGCAATACCTGGCAGGGCACCCACACCGGTCCACTATTTGGTATTCCAGCAACTGGTAAGCGCTTCATTTTGAAAGGAATTGTAGTGTGGCGGATTCGGGAGGGTCGGATTTGCGAGCGATGGGCAACCTTGGATCAATTCGGTCTTTGCCAGCAGTTGAGTGCAGTTTAATCGGGGAGTGCGATATGGATTTAGCTTTCGTCCTCATTCATGGCGGTGGCCTTGATACCTGGGTTTGGGAGCGCATCACTCCACTGCTCGATTTTCCTGCGCTGGCTGTGCGTCGTGCGGCTCCAGGCAGAAACCTGAACCGATTGACGATTACTGATTCTGCAACGTACATTCAGTCGCAAATTGAATCGGTGGGCTTTAAGCGAGTGATTTTAGTTGCCCATTCGATTGGTGGTATTCTTGCCCCGACCGTTGCAACGTTGTTGCCCCAACGGGTGGTCCATATCATTTTTGTAGGAGCCAATATCCCGCCAGAAGGGAGTTCGGCAATTTCCATTTTTCGTCCATCTGAACGTTTTGGAATAGCAGTGTGGTTGCGATTAATGGCGTGGAATCTTTCCTTCATGAATCCAGCGGTGGAGGAAGATATGCGGAAAACCCTGTGCAATGACCTGGATGAGGCAACCATTCAACAAGTCTTGGCGGGTGGTAAACATCCAGAGCCACCTGCACTCTTTTATGAGCCAGTGTCACGGCTACAAATGCCGTCGGTTCCTTGCACCTACATTAAGTTGCTCCAGGATCAGGGACTCTTGCCTCCATCAAAGCAGGATGAAATGGCAGCCAACATTGGAGCACAGATTTTAACCCTCAATACAGGACATACAGCGATGTTGAGTCGTCCGTATGAGCTATCAAAGTTGCTAAATGGCATCGCAAGTGAAATTACAGCTAAGTAAGAGTCGCGATCGCTGCATAACGGTTCGGGTTCAATGGTTGCCGATGCCTCTGCTGCTAAGGGGGCTACACAAAAGAATATAACCAATTGCTTGAGTTCACTGGTTTCAACTTCACTAGAATAATTTTTTGTTAATTTTGGGAAAGTTACTCATAGAACTGTATCTACTCTATGGCACGGTAGATTTTGGGTAGCCCAATCAATTCAGTACGAGTTGCTGAATCCATGTTGGCTAAGTCTGCATTTTGCAAAATTAGCGTCGCACTCCCAAAGAGGGTTTGGCTGATGATAGGGGTTCTGGCTTTTCTAACCACCGGGTTCTGGATGTTGATGATTTTTGACTGTGTTCGCAATGACCCAGAAAGAAACACCTGGTTATGGATTTTAATTTTTTTGAATTTTCCAGGTGCGGTCATTTATTTCCTGTTTCATCGCTTGCCCCAGATGAATTTGCCGATGCCAAATTATTTCAAGCGCTGGACGCTGCGTCAAGCGTTGTGGAAAGCAGAAGCAGCGGTCAAAAATATCGGCAAAGCCCATCAAGATGTCGCGTTAGGCAACGTCCTGAGCGAAATTGGGGATTTTGAGAAAGCTATCAACGCCTATCAGCAAGCGTTAGACAAAGACCCCAAGAACCCGAATGCGCTGTGGGGATTGGCATTTATCGAAATGCAACAAAACCGTTTTAGTGATGCGAGAACCCATCTGGAGTTGCTAATAGCCCTCGATGCCGACTACAAGTGTGGAGAAGCTTCTTTGTTGTACGGCAGAGCCTTATTTGAACTACAAGATTGGCAAATCGCCAAAACCCATCTGGAAAAAGACGTGAAGTACTGGAGCCATCCAGAATCTTGCATGATGCTGGCAACGATTCAGCAGCAAGAAGGCGATATCCAAGCTGCTCGGAACTGTCTGGAAACAATGCTCGCAAAGGTCAAAGCGTCGCCAACGTTTCACTATCGCAAGAATTTACGTTGGGTAAAAAAGGCAGAAAAGATGCTCAGAAACATGGCTTAGCCAATAGACACGGTAGGATGACGAACAGACCATTCTTCCTGCCAGCATGAATCGCCATTTTTGGATCATCGCCCTGATTTCACTGATTAACTCACTCAGCCTGACTATCCTGATTCCGGTCATCTATCTGTACGGCAGACAATTTGGTCTCAATGATTTTCAGACCAGCCTTCTGTTTTCAACTTATGCCATCGCCCAGTTTTTTGCCACACCTGTGATTGGTAAATTGTCCGATCGCTTCGGCAGAAAACCCTTACTCATCATCAGTTTATTGGGCACTGTTGTCGCCAATTTAATTGCAGGAACCGCATCCACTGCTTGGCTCCTCTTTTTTGCCCGATTCCTGGATGGGATTACGGGCGGCAATGCCTCGGTTGCTCAAGCTGTGATCTCGGATGTCACCACGCCTGAGAACCGAGCCAGGGGGTTTGGTATTAATGGTGCGGCGTTTGGGTTGGGGTTTGTGCTGGGTCCTGCCATTAGTCTGGTTGCCCAACAGTTTTCCTTGGGAGCGGCATTTTTAGTTGCAGGGGCGATCGCACTCATTGCCTTGCTGATTACCCTCTTCTGGTTGCCAGAGAGCCTGACAACCAAAACACCCCCAAAAACTCACTTTTTTGATTTGGGTCTTAAAAACTTGATCAAAGGTCTAACCTTTCCCAGAGTGGGGATTCTCTTCATTCTCAACTTCTTGATTGGTACAACCTTCACCATCTTTACCTACGCCTTTCAACCCTATTTTATTCATGTCTTGCATCAGACCAAAGAATCCCTCACCCTAATGTTTTTGATTTTTGGTTTATTGGGCGTTTTAATGCAAACTTGGGGAATTTCGATTCTGACCAAAAAATTCAGTCTAGTCATCATTCTATTCCTGAGTTTGTTGATTCGCAGCACCTCATTTTTGCTTATGCCAGTTTGGCAAAATGTTACCTATTTTATCTGTGTCGCCATCCTATTTTCGTTATTCAATTCATTGGTACAACCGATGGTTAGTTCATTGATTTCATTGAATGCAAATGCCAAAGATCAAGGGGTTGTACTGGGGTTGAATGCGTCTTACTTAGGGGTTTCCAATGCATTTGGACCCGTGATTGCTGGGATGTTGATTCACCAAGCCCATCCAGAAACTTACGCATATCCTTTGTATCTGGCAGGAATCTTGACTTTGGGTGTGCTGGTGGTGGCGATCGCCACTCGTCAACGCTATCAAGTCATACCCGCAAATAATCGTTAGTTATCAATCGAATTTCAAAAGCAAATTGCCAAGATCTTTCTTTCTTAAGAATCTCTTCATATACTTTGGATATTGTGATACTTAGGCATTTATCCATGAGTTATATCGCTGAGATCAAAGGATCGATTCCTCAAGCTAAGCATCAGATCATTTCACAAGAATTGCCAGTTAATCCTTCGACAATCGAACTCTTTAGCTATGCGTTTTGTTGCGCCACTCAGGGATTACTTTGGGTTGCTTATATTGCCCTAATTGCCTTTGTCCCGATCGCCTTGAGCCAGGGAATTTTTTCGATCGGTTCATGATCTGTAGCAGTTTTCACCTGAGTGAAGTACAGAGGTGTGCAAAGCCCCCTCACTGTACTTCAGAATCTTGAAAAGGGCTATACAATTCCAAGCAAATTGCACCTTGAGAGGCAAGCTGGCCACCCCAAAACGATAGCCCTCCTCTAGATGAGAAGGGCTATCAAAGCCAAGGCTATTTTGAAGAGCAACAACAGTATTTCATTAGGACTCTTGAAACGGCTCCCTCTTCATAGGTTGAGTTTGCCCGGAGTTGTGCTGAAGAGGGGACTCTAGCAATCCGCATAAAGTCAGATAGATTTCAGCTACAGCGCTCCCTATCTTTTGCAAAGGGAACTGATAAGAGCCACACTGAATCCTGTCAATAATCCAATCCAATAAATTGACTGAGGAACTAATATTTAACCTCCTCTTTATTGGGCAATGAACGATTTGCTTTACTTGGGAAGCTGATCAACTTCATGCTCTTAGAATAACTCCAATCCTCAGGGAGATCGCACCTGCGAGAACAAAGTTAACGATTGTATAAAACTCGCATACAAGGGGGTAGAAAAACTTTAAAAATTATAGGTCTTGTCTTGGTAGAACCTGGTTTGAGGGCGTTATTTTGTGCCCAGTCAGCATCGAAGCTGATTAAGGGCTGGTTAAAAAAGACTGTATGGGTTTTCAGGTTGGTCTCCGTTATGAGCGGGTTGCTCACACTACGATCGACACAAAAATCTGTGCTCAACCCCTGTCCCTCTAAAATCTGCCCTCTCATCAGGAGATGAGTCACTGTGATATGGTCGAAGCAGCGATCGCGTGGCAGAGTCGAATGAAACGTTATTGGCAAGTACTGAGATTATTTTGGGCGACTGCAATTGCGGCTGAGTTGGAGTATCGGATTAACTTTTTTCTGGCAGCGTTGAGCAGTTTGGGGGGACTCGTCGGCAACCTGGTGGGGTTGTCTTTGTTTTATCAAGGCGGCTACACCTTTGAAGGATGGCGCTGGGAAGAGTCGTTAGTGGTCATGGGAATTTTTACTTTATTGCAAGGCTTTTCCAGTACCTTTTTGTCTCCCAATCTGAACCGAATTGTGCGCCACATCCAGCAAGGGACCCTGGATTTTGTCCTCTTAAAGCCTATTAATTCTCAGTTTTGGCTCTCGACCCACACACTCTCACCCTGGGGTATGTCCGATTTGTTATTTGGCATTTGCCTGGTGCTATACGCTGGAGCAAGATTGGGGTTAAGCTGCCAAGATTATCTAGCAGGCGTTATACCGCTGGTGCTGGGAGCAATCATTCTCTATAGCCTCTGGTTCATGTTAGGCGCAACCAGTATTTGGTTTGTCAAAATCTATAATGTTACAGAGGTGTTACGGAGTTTGACAGAGGCTGGACGCTTCCCGATCGCGGCATATCCAGTTGCCTACCGATTTTTCTTTACGTTTGTAGTCCCTGTTGCGTTTTTAACCACAATCCCCGCTGAAGTGATTTTGGGTAGGGGAGAAATAGGTTGGACGATCGCAGCTGCTGGATTGGCGATTTTTCTTCTGTTTGCTTCGCACCAGTTTTGGAAGTTTGCTTTGCGATTTTATACGAGCGCGTCTAGCTAGAAAAACGGCTGCACTTGGTATTGATTCCGTTCGTGACAAAGGATTGCAATGGGTTTGAGTTGAACAAAAGAGCAACTAAAAACCGGGTAGTATTGCTACCCGGTTTTCTAACAAGAATGAAACACTCAGACGATTAATCGCTTAGACCGCAACAGTTGCCTTGGTCACTGCATTCAGTTCGCCTTTAGCGTACTTCGCAGCATATTCTTCTAGACTGAGTTGCTTGATCTTGCTAGCGTTTCCAGCCGTGCCAAATTGCTGATAGCGATCGGCACAAACCTTCTGCATGTATTTGATCGAAGGCTTGAGGAAGTGACGGGGGTCAAATTCCTTCGCATCTTTCGCCAGGGCTTCGCGAACCGCAGCCGTGATTGCCAAACGGTTGTCGGTGTCGATGTTCACTTTACGTACACCGCTCTTAATACCTTTTTGAATTTCTTCAACGGGTACCCCGTAGGTTTCGGGAATTGCGCCACCGTACTGGTTGATCAGTGCGATCAAATCTTCGGGAACGGAAGAAGACCCGTGCATAACCAGGTGAGTGTTAGGCAAGCGGCGATGAATTTCTTCGATGCGGCTGATTGCTAAAATTTCACCTGTCGGCTTGCGGGTAAATTTGTAAGCACCATGGCTGGTGCCAATGGCAACGGCTAACGCATCCACCTGAGTAGCTTCTACGAACTGAACCGCTTCATCGGGGTCAGTCAGCAGTTGGTCATGAGATAGGGTGCCTTCAAAGCCGTGACCGTCTTCTTTGTCGCCTTGTCCAGTTTCCAAAGAACCCAGACAGCCCAATTCGCCTTCTACACTGGCTCCGATCGCGTGAGCCACTTTCACCACTTCAGCCGTTACGCGAACGTTGTACTCAAAACTGGCAGGGGTTTTTGCATCCGCTTCCAGAGAGCCATCCATCATAACGCTGGTAAAGCCATTTTTAATCGCCGAGTAGCAGGTTGCTGGCTCGTTGCCGTGATCCTGGTGCATCACGATGGGGATATGGGGATAGGTCTCGATCGCTGCCAAAATTAGGTGACGGAGGAAATTTTCACCCGCATATTTACGAGCACCGCGAGAAGCCTGCAAAATCACAGGACTATCAGTTTCATGAGCAGCCTGCATGATCGCCTGGATCTGCTCCATATTGTTAACGTTAAAAGCAGGAATGCCGTAGCCATTCTCAGCCGCATGGTCCAGCAGCAGCCTCATCGGTACGAGCGCCATAGGGAATCCTCCTAGTGTCTTGTGGTCAGCTAGCTTTTTTAGAGAAGTTTAATTCTTAGGATACGCCCTAACACTTTTATGCAGAAACGCGCCTTAAGAGATTAAGAAAAGTATAGAGCTTTATCCAATCGTTTTCAAAAAGCTCTTGTATAGCATCCGACAGAACCGACCTGCTGTGCTGCTAACT
>JAHHIA010000012.1 GCA_019359045.1 Scytolyngbya sp. HA4215-MV1 | reverse complement strand
CATCCATCCCGAACTGAGATGTGAAACGCAACTGCGGCGAAGATAGTTGGGGGGTTGCTCCCTGCAAAAATAGCTCGATGCCAGGTTGATTCTCCATACAGTCCACTATTGGTATTTGCCATGGTGGGCTGTATCTGTCTGAAAAGAGATGGTAAAACGATCGCTAGGTCTACTGCCTGGCGATCGTTTATCGTTTTCTTTATGAATTCATAAGCCCGTGTTCCAGCGCGTACCGTACCAATTCAGTTCGGCTGTTTGTGCCTGTTTTACTGAACAATCGGCTCACATATTTTTCTACATTACGAACACTTGTGTTCAAGCGACGGGCAATTTCTTTATTCATCAAACCGTCAACGACGAGTTCCAGGACACTTTGCTCACGGGGAGTGAAGTCAATTTTGATAGGTGCAGGTGTTTGAATGATGGCACCTCTTTGGGTTAAAAGGGCGCGAATTTCAGCAATTTGGCGTGCCATGTCAGCAATGTTCAGAGTGTCGCCTTCATCACTGGCAGCTTTGAGCGTGGCGGCGCGGCGATCGAGCAAGTTAGAGACGATCGCGACTAGTTCATCTGGATCGAAGGGTTTGGAGAGATAAGCATCGCAGCCTGTTTGATAGCCTTGAATCCGATCAGCAGTCATACCTCGTGCCGTTAAAAATACAACGGGTAAAGTCTCGAAACGAGGGTCGTCCCGTAGTTGTTTGAGGAATTGATAGCCATCTACTTGAGGCATCATGATGTCAGAAATGACGAGATCTGGCATATTGCGCTGAAGTTGATCCCATGCATCATGGGCATTGGCAGCAACATTAACTTCAAATCCACTATCTTCTAAATATGCCTGAACGGCTTCTCGCAAGCCCGGTTCATCATCAACTAATAACAATTGCCCTGCCATATTATTTACCTTTTTCCATTCCATCCATTTCGGACTGATACAAAGCATTTAGTCACAAAGACTGCAACTGCTTTCAGGTGAGCGTGGATTCAGTGCTTTTACTTGATTAATCAATAACAACTTGGCTGCTGTGACTGCGGGGATTGGTGGTTGCCTGATTTGGTGTCGTTGTGGTAGATGTAGAAAATTCGGATGTGCGCCCAGAAGTTTTGGCGTAGGGCAAAAGCTCTCCCTCAGCGAGGGCAACTAAGTTATCTTCCAGGATGGATCGGGGCTGTTCGCCGATCGCACTGGCAAGAGGTTCCCCTTGTTGATTTAGATAAACGAAGTGTGGGATGCCATCAACTCGATAGTGTAGGATTTCAGGTAACCATTTGGTATTGTCTACGTTGAGCATGACGAAGTTCACCCGATCGCTGTACTGCTGTTTAAGTTCGGATACATCTTTTGCCATAGCTTGACAACTGGTACACCAGTTAGCGTAAAACTCCA
Organism: Scytolyngbya sp. HA4215-MV1; assembly: GCA_019359045.1. GTDB lineage: Bacteria > Cyanobacteriota > Cyanobacteriia > Leptolyngbyales > Leptolyngbyaceae > Scytolyngbya. The sequence goes on along the minus strand of JAHHIA010000012.1, from coordinate 239,550 downwards.
TCAAAGTGGGTTTCCCATTGCTCAGCGCCATTTCAAGCGGCATGGCTTCTTTTGCCATAACAGTTAAAGAGACAGAACTGGTTTGAGTTCGTAAGCCAAAGAATACTGTCACACTGAGTACTACGGCAACCAGGACAATCAATAAATTCCTAAACCGGGTTGCCATTGAAGCCTGGTTAGTATTGGGGGTTGGTTCAGGCAAATTTGCAGTCATACCGTAAGCGCTTACATACTGTTCACATTAGTTATCAGTTTACCTGAAGCGATTGATTCCCTCCTACTTCCATGGTTATGCCAGTGGCGTTGCTCAATAACAGGATGAAAATGATGCAGGATGATTTGGAACGAAGTTTCAAATCATCCTGCTTTTCAGCAACGCCTATGCCAGTTGTTGCTTAAGCCAAAATGCGAGCAATGGCATGGTGATTTGATAATGGTATTCCGATCCGTAGACTAACCCTTTTTGCTCCAAACTGGCTAAGGCTCCTTGAAGCCCCCCTCCGCGTGAGAGTTGATGCTTTTGGATGTATTCTCGCGAGTGGGGGCTATCCGTTGGATCGAGGGCGAGGCTTTCTAGAACACGTACCTGGCTAGGAGGCAGGAGGAGGATGAGGGATTCGAACGTAGGCGCGAGATCTTCGACCAAGACGAGCGTGCTCCGATGAATATGATGGACTTTAAGAAAAAAATGATCCTGATAAGCTAAAAAGTGATTTTTAGGTGTTGAGGCAAAAAAAATGGAGTCTGTCGGTTCAGGTTGGTTTGGGATTATCGTGGCAAGGTCTTTCGGGAAGTCTAATTCTGTTGTCTGTCGTTGTTTAGAAGGGTGGTGGTCGAGCCAGATGCGACGTGCTAATGCGATCGCACTGCCAAAGTTGCCTTGTACGTAATTGAGAAAGGTTGCCAATGCCTGAGTCTCAGCATCAAATGTAAATCCTTCCGCTGCCATGGACTCTTGTATCCATTCTGCGATCTCTTCATCCTTTAAAGGAGGTAAGGCTACTACCTGTAAATTCCTTCTTTGGGTGATTGCGTCGGCAGATGTGGCGATCAGGGCATAGCTAACCCGACTTTGTTGCTCAATTTCTTGGCAGAGGTGGTATTCCCATTTGCCAGACCGATCCCAGGAGCGGATATGCGGAAAATTTTGGAACATGACGACCACGCGACAGCTGAGTTGTTCTGCCATCCATTGGGGGAGTGTCAGCAGAATTTGGAGTAAGTTCCACTCTTGCCCTTTGGAGAGATGCCAGACCAATTGTGAACGCTGGTTGGAGGAATGCTCTAAAATAACAGGCTGGTCATGGCTCCAACGTTCAATGAAGATCCGTTCAGTGGGATAATCAAACGCAGCCATGATTCCTTCTGCTAGCAACTGTAGAAATCTTTGGTAATCAGTGGCTCGCAGGCAATCGATTTCGATTACCCTGGCGCAAATCCCCTTTGCTGCCCAGCGGATCAGGGTGCGCCGTCCGCTCCCTGGTACACCAGCAATGACGAGATCCCCATCAGCTTCAAGAATTTGCTGAACTTGCTGCAATTCGTTTTGCCGACCCACGAGTTTTTGAGGCAGAAAAGGGTTGGCGACCATGGATTTATAGAGAAAATGTGAACTTAATACTATTTAATAGTGCCAAAGTTGGGTCTTAGGCACTATGATCAAGTGCTGTAGGTGTTATAGCATTCCTGGCGACCCTATTTATGACTTCAAATTCCTTGCAAGATTCATCTGTCCAGTTTTGGCACGCTTTGGAAGCGGAAAAATCGCTGGAGCTTTTGCGCAGCGATCATCAAAAAGGGTTAACTGCTCAGCAAGTGGCACAGCGGTTGCAGCAATATGGCTCCAATGAACTAAAAGAAACCGGCGGGCGAAGTGCCCTACAAATTTTGTGGGATCAGTTCACCAATATTATGTTGGTCATGCTGATTTTTGTGGCGATCGTCTCAGCATTTTTGGATCTGAGGGCAGGTCAATTGGCTGGAAAAGCAGTTTTTCCTAAGGATGCGGTGGCTATTTTTGCCATTGTGATTTTGAACGGAATTTTGGGTTATATGCAGGAGAGCCGGGCTGAAAAAGCATTGGCTGCTCTCAAAAAACTGGCATCCCCCAAGGTGCGAGTTGTGCGAGATGGATCTCCCGCGGAAGTGAATGCCAAGGAGCTAGTCCCTGGTGACATCATTTTATTAGAAGCGGGAGTGCAAATATCGGCAGATGGTCGCTTGTTGAATGAGTCGAATTTGCAAGTGCGGGAAGCAGCACTTACTGGTGAAGCTGAAGCCGTTAACAAGGATGCTAGCGTTCAATTACCAGAAGACTCTAGTGTTGGCGATCGGATTAACCTGGTCTTTCAAGGAACTGAAGTTGTGCAGGGGCGGGGTACCGTCCTGGTGACTGCCACCGGAATGCGCACCGAATTGGGTAAAATTGCCGCCCTATTGCAGTCGGTAGAATCTGAGCCAACTCCTTTGCAACAACGGATGGGGCAACTGGGCAATGTTTTGGTCACCGGCTCGTTGATTTTGGTGGCGATCGTGGTGATTTTTGGTACGTTGACTTCTTCTGCACCCTTGGAGGAATTGCTAGAAGTGTCGCTGAGTATGGCGGTGGCAGTGGTGCCGGAAGGGTTGCCAGCTGTAATCACAGTGACGTTGGCGTTGGGTACTCAGCGGATGGTACGTCGGCATGCTTTGATTCGTAAATTGCCAGCGGTCGAAACGTTGGGTTCAGTAACGACTATTTGTTCCGACAAGACAGGCACCCTGACCCAAAACAAGATGGTAGTGCAGTCGCTCCATACCGAAAGTCAATCGCTGAAAGTGACGGGTGAGGGCTATGTGCCAACGGGAAGTTTCTTTGGGGAACAGCAACTAAACAATCCTCAAGATGACCCGGAGCTAAATCCCTTACTTGTGGCTTGTGTGGCTTGCAATGATTCGATTTTGCAACAAGACAAAGGGCAATGGTCAATTCTGGGTGATCCTACCGAAGGGGCGCTGTTGGTAGTAGCAGGCAAAGCTGGGCTGACCAAAGAAACCTGGGCGAATCGCTTGCGTCGTGTGGCAGAATTTCCGTTTTCGTCTGAACGGAAGCGCATGAGTGTGGTTTGTCAAGGGACATATCGACCGGCGAGTAACTTGCCAGAAGAAGATTCTGCTTACTTGATGTTTACGAAAGGGTCACCCGAATTAACGCTGGAGCGCTGTACTCAGGTGCAAGTGGGCGATCGTATCGAATCAATTAGTAGTGTCCAACGACAGCAGATTTTGGAACAAAACAATCAACTGGCGGCAGGTGGACTGCGAGTGCTGGGGTTTGCCTACAAGCCTTGGTCAGAATTGCCCCCGGAAGGATCGGGTGATGCCAGTGAGCAAAATCTGATTTGGTTGGGATTGGTTAGTATGTTGGATGCGCCACGTCCCGAAGTGCGAGAAGCGGTGGCTCGCTGTCGGGAAGCAGGCATTCGTCCAGTCATGATCACAGGGGATCACCAGTTAACGGCGAAAGCGATCGCCCAAGATCTGGGGATTGCGCGACCTGAAGATCGCGTCTTGAGCGGACGAGAATTGGAGAAAATGAGCCAGTCTGAGTTGGAAAAACAGGTTGGACAGGTTAGCGTTTATGCTCGGGTTTCACCGGAGCATAAACTGCGTATTGTGCAAGCGCTCCAACGTCAGAATGAGTTTGTGGCGATGACAGGAGATGGGGTCAACGATGCGCCTGCACTGAAGCAGGCTGATATCGGCATTGCCATGGGGATTACGGGCACTGATGTCAGTAAAGAAGCCAGTGACATGGTGCTGCTGGATGACAATTTTGCCACGATCGTGGCAGCAACTGAAGAAGGTCGGGTTGTTTATACCAATATCCGACGCTTTATTAAATATATTTTGGGTTCCAATATTGGCGAGGTGTTGACGGTGGCGGCTGCGCCTCTACTGGGCTTGGGGGGAGTGCCGCTTACGCCGCTGCAAATTCTTTGGATGAACCTGGTGACGGATGGATTACCAGCTTTGGCTTTAGCGGTGGAGCCAGCGGGTGCCAATGTGATGAAGCGTCCTCCGTTTAATCCACGTGAAAGTATTTTCGCGCGGGGATTGGGTTCCTATATGGTGCGGATTGGGATTATCTTTGCTTTTATCACCATTGTGTTGATGGACTGGGCGTACAACTATTCCCATGCGCCAGGATTTGATCCCAGTCGTGCTGATATCTGGAAGACCATGGTGTTTACGACGCTGTGTTTGGCACAAATGGGACATGCGATCGCGGTTCGTTCCAGCAATCGGTTGATCATTGAAACAAACCCGTTCTCCAATCTGTATGTTTGGAGTGCGGTCCTTATGACAACGGTTTTGCAATTGCTGTTGATCTACGTGCCACATTTGCAGCAATTTTTTGGTACTCATTCATTGACGCTGACTGAATTGGGGATTTGTCTCGGGTTTAGTTCGTTAATGTTTGTTTGGATTGAATTCGAAAAAGTGATTGTTCGGGTTTATCAGAAGATGCAGCGGTAGGAATTTGGTAACATCGGAATTTACTCCTTGCCTTCATTCCATCTCTGTTTGGGGAAGGGAAGGTCGATGGCGGGGTGAGAGCGAAGGTTCTCATGTAGGTTTTAGGAATCAGGCTGAAGGCTGACTGCTGAAAGCTGACTGTTTATGTACCTCAAAGCTCTCCATTTGCGTCAATTTCGGAACTACCAGGATCAGTTTCTCGAATTTTCTGCTCCAAAAACGATTTTGGTTGGTGATAATGCTCAGGGAAAATCGAATTTATTGGAAGCGGTGGAGTTGCTGTCTACTTTGCGATCGCATCGCACCTCCCGCGATCGAGATTTGATTTTGGCGGGAGAATCGATCGGGCAAGTGACGGCTCGCTTGGAACGGGACACAGGAGCGGTTGACTTAGCAGTGACACTTCGCAGCAATGGTCGTCGGACAGTGAGTCTCAACAGTGAGTCTTTGCGTCGCCAGTTCGATTTTCTCGGCATCCTGAACGTGGTGCAGTTCTCCAGTTTGGATCTAGATTTGGTGCGAGGTGCGCCTGAGCGGCGACGGCACTGGATGGATGCGCTGTTAGTGCAATTGGAGCCTGTCTATGCCTATATTTTGCAGCAATACAACCAGGTCTTACGTCAACGCAATGCTCTGCTTAAAGCGATCCGAAAAGCGGAAGGACGAGGAGATGGGGAGATAGGGCGATGGGGAGATAGGGAGAATGAGGGAGACGATTTTTCTCAGGCTCTTGATCGAGAGGCGAACCCGTTGGCGACTCTCGATCAACTGGCTTTTTGGGATGCTCAATTGGCTTTGACTGGATCGCGAGTGATCCGGCGACGTGCCAGAGTGTTGCAGCGATTGGCACCCCTGGCTGAACACTGGCACCAAGAAATTAGTGGACAAACCGAAGTTCTTCAGGTCAGCTATGCTCCCAATGTAGGACTGGCACAAGATGATCCTCAGCAATTGCAAACGGAGATTCTTGTGAGAATTCAGCAAAAAAGGGTGGCTGAACAATACCAGGGCACGACGTTGGTGGGTCCCCATCGCGATGAAGTCGAGTTTGCGATTAATCGATCGTTTGCTCGGCAGTATGGTTCACAGGGGCAACAACGAACCCTTGTGCTGGCATTAAAACTGGCAGAACTGAAGCTCATTGAAGAAGTGATTGGGGAACCGCCATTGTTGTTGTTGGATGATGTATTGGCAGAGTTGGATCTCCATCGCCAGAATCAACTGCTGAATGCGGTGCAAGATCGGTTTCAAACGTTGATTACCACGACGCATTTGGGATCGTTTGATGCTCAATGGCTTAATTCTTCTCAAATTTTGCAAGTTCAGGCAGGCCAATTAATGCCGCCCGTTAGATAGCCGCTTTATCTAACTTTTTGTTCCGTTACCAAAGTTAAGCTGACCCATTCTCCTCGGCTGTTGTAGCTACGGATCAGGCGTTGGCGTAGGGTCGGTTGCAAGAGCCATCCCATTTCTAAGAACATTGCCTGCCCAGGTTGAATTTGCAAAGGGCAGGTGCAGGTTGCGCCATCGGCAAGTAGCAAAACTTGTACCGGCACCTTGCCCTGATCAAACCAGAGTTGGGAGCCATTGATCTGGGCACTGGAGATGAGGGTTTGATTTTGTCCACGACTGGTGAAAGCAATAGACTGCACCAGCCGATCGCCTTCTCGATAGAGTTTGAGGGTGGTGGGATAGGAGGTATCTTGCCAACTGGTATCAAGCGTAGTGGCTTCTCCCTGCCATTCTCCGAGCAGATCCTCCAATTGTAAGGGAGGACGTTCTGGGGCAGTAGTGCCCGATCGTCGTTCTCGAATCAAAGTGATGCGGTTGAGTTGGTGGTCTTGATTGAAGAGTTGCACCAGTCGCAAACGACGATCGCCTTCAATCAATCCCAGTTCTGCTCCAAACTCTGAGTAGGGAGCAAGTTGAATCGACCCTTGAGAAAACCCCCCATTCTCGAAGAGCATGATTCCTCGTCCCAATGAACTGTATTCCAGGACTTTCTCGTCAACCGGAGTATTCTGGCTGGGGTGATAGTGGCGGACGATTTGTCGAATGGTTTGATTCTCATTTAGCCCCTCGAACGAGACGATGGTAGGGGTATCTTCCAGCAGGGTTCCTTGGGGTGAAAGGCGACTAAACGACCCGTGCCATTCACCGAGGTTTTTTAATAGGCAGTCCCATTGAGCAAGCATAATCAGGATTTTGAGAATTGAAGGCTCTACGATTCAACAGGATTTTAGATGTGATTTCAATCACTAAATGGATTGAAGTTCATCACCGATAAAACTTACTTCTCTCACTCGATCGTCTTCAAAAAATCACACCGAAGGGTAACCTTTCATCACCGGAAATTATGGGGAAAAGATTGATACTAATAACATTACTTCCTGATTCATTAAGTCACTATGTTTGCCCCCGCTGAACTCCTTCCTAACGCAATTTCTGAACTGTTTGCCCAGGCAAGTTATTCTGGTGTGATTACGTTGGCAGATCGCTATGCATTAATGGCTGCCGTATCGAATGACTCACTGGATGAAGAAGAAAGAAGAGCAATCGATCGACTACTCAGAGCGATCTGTCGAGGACGGATTCGACCCAGTAATGAACTTTCTACGGTTTGCTAAAGTTTGCCAAGGATTCGATGCATGAATCTCTCAAGATCACCCAGTTGGATGATACCTGAGGATGAGGAACGAAACTGATTTGCCTGTCTAAATAGAAGACATCCTTACATTTACGAATCTACCTGTGTTAAAGCCATGAACCCTCTTAAGCAGTCCCGACTAATTCGCTTTCTCCAGGAAGAGTTGTTTATTCCTGCGGATGCAATTGCGGTGGCGCTGCGTCAGGGGGAACAAATGCCTAGCCTGTTGCCGATGGTGCTCTGGCAGTATGGATTGGTGACGCTGGAGCAACTCGATCGCATCTTCGATTGGCTAGAGACAGCGTAATAGTGGCAAGGCGGATGACGTCGAGACCAGAATGAACCTTGCGACCAATATTTTCAATCAAGGGGTGAGATGACTCGCCCCTTTGTTTTTGGCTCGAATGGGGAATCCGAAACCTAGAATGGGACTAGCCCCTAGAGAGAGCTTGTCGGTATGGACTACGAGATCGCGATCGCTACACTCAAACAGGCTGATCCGCAATTGGCAACCGTGATTACGCGGGTGGGTGCCTGTACCCTGCATCAAGCACAGCAAAATGGCGATCTTTTAGCTACCCTGACAAAATCGATTCTCTACCAACAGCTTTCAGGTAAAGCTGCTGCCACCATCCATCGTAGATTTTTGCAACTTTACCCCGATCGTCCTTTCCCCACTGCTGAAGACATTCTCAACACGCCCGATGCGGTGATCCGGAGTGCGGGGGTTTCGGGGTCCAAAGTGCTCTATATCAAGGATCTGGCACAAAGGGTACTGGACGGCTTGCCAGCGCTGGCAGAACTGGAAGCGATGGAGGATGAGGCGATCGTCCAAACGCTGACTGCGGTTAAAGGGGTTGGGCGTTGGACTGTACAGATGTTGCTAATCTTTCGGTTTCATCGCTGGGATGTTCTGCCTGCGGAAGATTTGGGAATTCGCAATGGCATCCGCCTACTCTATAATCTGCCGGAATTGCCCAATAAAAAGACGGTTGAGGCGATCGGTAAGCCTTGGCAACCCTATCGGACGATCGCTGCTTGGTATCTCTGGCGGAGTTTGGAAAACGTAACATCGCGTGAAACCATTGTCGATGATTAGCGGGATGATGTGGCAGAGCGTTTATCCGAAATTCTCCCGACCCGCCATGAAGCTAAGAATTAATAGACGATCATTGTAAATTTGTCCTATGCGTGCCCATTTCCTGGTTCTCGGTTTCGCCATTGCTCTGTTGCCGCTGCCCGGGTTCGCCCAATCCGAACGTCATCCAACGGATGCCGAAATCACAGGATTGCTGAGGGAAATGCGGCGAGAGATGCCCAACCTGATGAAATCGGGAGTCTACCGCGATCGCCGCAATTCTGAAGAACGTCGGCAACGGGAAGCTTTTGTGAAAGCCTGGTCTCAGCTGGATCGCGCGATCGCACCATTTCTAGGAAACTGGACAGCGATCGAGGAAAACGTAGAGATTTATCCCGCTTCCAAGCGAGGCGAGGTTTGCATTATCGACAGCTATTTGGATGAAACTGATTTTTATCTGGGCAGAGTCGTGAATGGCAAATTGCGCACTGATACGAATCTGACTTTTGTTTTGGACAGCCGCTTTCTAGTCAGCACTTTTGTTGTCGAGAACCGAGCAGGACACTATGAATACGCCAATCCTCGCCCTGTAGATAACCCGCTGACTTCTACTTACTATGTCAAAAACCATCCCAAGGTTGTTGAGCAGTTTCAACAAGCCGGATGTTTGCTCGGAATCCCGAAATAGATACACTTCATTTTCTTGATATCTACAATGTAGAACATCAATAAACTTTCAATGCTCAACCAAGATTTAATCGTTTAATGATGCGGTTCAATGGTATTCAATATTCTGGAACTTTACTCCAAGCCATCGTTGCAGTAATAGCAAACACAGACAGCTATAAAAAAAGTCAATTGGTTAATCGAAAGATATGTCTCCTGAGGTAAGTAGGATGATTGTGATAGGAATTCCTAGCCTCCATTCCTTGCTTTTATACTGCCGATGGATCAGCACAACCGATGACGATTTCGGTCTGACGAGGATAGGCCTTCAGCAAACCAAAAAAGCGTTTGTAGTCAAAACTGCGAGGGTCCATCCGGGAACCCGAGCGATCGACCGCTTTGTGAGTGGTGATGCGACTCTCAGGAACGCCAGTTCTAGCTGCTAACCAGGCAAGCGATTGATACTGTGCTGCGGTATAGCCGCTGTGTCGATAGGCGTTGTTGAAGCCATCAGAAGGGGTCTCTAGCGAAATGTGGTAAGCAAAATTGTTGACTGAAGGCGGAAAATCGGGATTGGTTTTTACCGTTTCATCCCCCTGAGACCCTTTGAAAATAGAATTCCCTGCCCCAAAGGCGCGTTTGTCGGGTGGCACCACGTAAATGACTGCTCCATTGCGACGAATCAGCGCATGATAGCTGACCTGGCTGCTGTCATCCCAGAAATGAGGCGTTTGAAACAGGTTGACAGCGCTTTGGGCGGTTGCAACGGTTTCATGCAAAACAATGATGGGATCGTTTTTGGCGGGTTTGCCGTAGAGGTCTCTGGCAAAACGTTCACCGTAGTTGGTGTAGTGTGCCAGCGCAATTTCTTCTTTAGGAGAATAGCTGGGTAGAACTACCGCAGGAGAACGACGAACGATCGGGGTTCCCTGAGATAACTCGGTTTTTTCTGCCGGATTGGTAGCAGTCTCTTCCGGGGTTGCCGCTACCCGAGTGACCTGTCGAAATCGACTTAAGCTAATTTTGCCAGGATTAACATTGGCTGGCGGGGTGGGTTTTTTGGGAGGGGGATTGGGAGGCTGGAGGGCACAGGCATAAGCGGGTGTCGGAGCCGCAGGTGCATCCGTCGCATTGGCTGGAGTCACCACAGCCGATTGATTTGCGTTGGCGGGGCCAATCCTAACCCCTTCCAGCATTTCTGCTTGACTGGAATGAATGGAAATAATGACGGTGGCGACGCAGAGGCTAAATAGGGCGATCGCGTTGAGTAGCTTCTTTTTCATGCAAGAAATTTTGCATTACCTGGACGACAGAAAGCGTATGGGCAGATACTTTTTTGTCAACGACAAATCACCCTTCCAGCAGTTTATCCTGAGTAGAGCGAGTTTGCTAACTGTCCATCAGGATAACCTGCGATCGCGCTTTGAGTCGGTTCGATCGCCGAATAGGTTGGATGCTAGACTTTGCGAGAGATCCCAGTCTCCGATCAATTGTCTAGAGTTGAGTCTTTGGCATAATGCTGCTCAATCCACACTCGCAATTCTGCTTCCGAGTCGGCGTAGACACATTCACCCGTACGCGGATCAAAGGCATACCACCAAATATCGCTGCCATTGATGAATTGGCACACTTGTAGCTGGTAACTCCCAAATAGGGCTTCCGTGATCTTTTCTCTGAGTGTTTTGAACCAGGTCGTGAGCGATCGCGGTCTGCTCACTAAAATGCTGTGCTCTGTTTGGGGGGCAGTGGGGTGAATAGTTTGCATCGGATGATCCTTGTAGAAATGGTGTGGGCTTACTTCTTTATCGTCCTGGTTTACTGGCTCTTTTGAAGTGATGATAGGCAGAGGGCGGTGTGAGCTTTGGTGGCTGGCTGTGTGATCGATGGGGCATGAGACCGTGATAGGGGGCGCTAAAAGGTGCGATCAAAATCACGTAACAGTTATCCTGGTACTCGATCTACTCATGCAGGGTGCTGCTATGCCATCTAAACCCGAACTCTTGACCGATCCTTTTCTGCAATTGCCCACCCAAACTTCGGTTCAAGTGGTTTGGTTTACAGAGTTTGCGGGAGATCGTCACACCGTTGCTTATGGCTCAGATTTGCAACAGGTCGAGATCGCCCAGACCCAAAAACTGAGCCGGACTCGCGAAGATGCCCGATCGAAAGTCCTGCCTCCAGTACAGCAGGTGGTTGATCGACCAATTTGGCGACACGAAGCCACAATTGGTGGGTTGTCTCCAGGTGTGCGTCTTCCCTATCAGGTCACCAGTGTGCGTGAAGATGGCGAAAGCGCCAGTAGTCTCGTCTTTACTTTGGCGGCTCAACCCACTCCAGGAATGCCTCTAAAGATTTTGCTGACCTCTGATCACCAACTCAAGCCCATGGTGACTGCCAACTTACAAAAAGTGGTGGAAACTGTGGGGCAAGTGGATGCAGTCTTTTTCGCGGGAGATCTGGTAAATGTTGCCGATCGCGCTTCGGAATGGTTTGATGACAGCCGAGGTGGAGCCTTTTTCCCAGCCCTTCAGGGGCGTGCCAACTATCAGCTAGAACCCTCAGGTATACGCTACGTTGGCGGAGAACTGATTCAACACGCGCCTTTATTTGCTACGGTGGGCAATCATGAGGTGATGGGGCGTTTTTCGTCTGAAACGAGTTTAGATGAACAGTTTTATGATGCAGTGCCTCGTTCACTGGCCCAGGAACAATACGACTACAATCACTCGCACATTAATCCAGATAACAGCCTGGAAGTGGAGCAAAGTTGGCTGAAAAATCAGTCTTTTAACATCGATACCTATGAAGAGATTCTTACCTTACCCCGCAGTTTGGAAGGGGGTGAAAAATATTACGCCGTCACTTTTGGGGATATTTGTCTGGTGGTTTTGTACATCACCTGCATCTGGCGCACTCCCAGCTTGAACGAAGATGCCAGGGGCAAATATCGGGAACGCGATCGCGATCTAGATCAACCTGGAAATTGGGGCTACGGACAGTTGATCTTTGAGCCGATCGCCAAAAACAGTCTGCAATATACTTGGCTGGCACAGGAACTTCAGAGTCAGGCATTTCAGCAGGCAAAGTACAAAATCGTCATGTTCCACCACCCACCCCATTCTCTAGGAGAAAATATCGAGCCTGCCTATACCAACCCAGTCCCTGTGATTGAACGCAACCTCCAGGGAGATATTACTGCCATCCGTTACGAATATCCCAAACGGGATGATTATATTATTCGTGATGTGGTGCCCTTGTTAGAAGAGGCAGGGGTGCAGTTTGTGTTCTATGGGCACTCCCATCTATGGAACCGCTTTATGAGCCCCACGGGAATGCATTTTCTAGAATCTTCCAATGTGGGCAACTCTTACGGTGCCTACGTGGGTGATTTGAAACGTCATGTTCCAAGAGATTATCAAGAAGACTATGCGGCTACAGGCAATCCCAATGGGTTGCCCCCGGTGGTGCCGACAATCGCACCTCTCACCGATGCTCGTGGCAATCCATTGCCCTACATTGCCAGCAACGAATTGACTGCCTTCAGTATTTTCGACACTGCTTCTGGGATGGTTAGCAGCTATCGCTTCGACACACGACAACCGGAATCCGCTGTTGTGAAGTTCGACGAGTTTCTGCTGAACCGAGGGGACGGCCGATGATTGAGTTACTCCTGACTCGTTTTTGAAGTCTGATTGCGAGTTGCGACCCGCTTGCCAGCCACTGCCGCTTCAATCTGTGCCATGGAGATCGGTAAACCGGGTTCGCCGGGAATTTCTACTACAACCAAATAACCAGAAAATTGGTTCCCTCCTAGCATTCTCAAGGCATTGAGCAGTTTGGGCATATCTGCTTGTTGCAGGGTGCCCGTTTGATCGTACAGTTCCAGGGCAGAGAGGCAACCGATCGTGGGGTTCCAATTATAGGAGTCCTGGGGGAATCGTTCTTTGCCTTTGAAAAAATCGGGAGCTTCACCACTGCCGTGAATCCGGAAGAGCGATCGCCCAATTCTGCCTGCCCAATAGCTTTGCTGGAGCGGGAAATAGTTGCGCCAGGATGTGGGTAAAAGTGCCTGGTAGCTGCTCAGGTTGCCTCGAAAACCGCCTGGTTTGCCTGGCAAAAATTCACGTGCACCGGGTTCCAGCGGCACATAGAGATTGACCAGGGGAAATTGTCCATAAGCGCGGAAAAACTCATTGTCTGGCTGGGAAACGACACCTTCCATGCGATAAATGCCCTGAGGGGTTTGTCCCCGGACAAAGTTCCAATTCAAACCATGAATCGATCGCAGCAGTAATGGCATTGACCAAAGCTGACCATTCTGGCGAGCAAAGTTGCCCTGGCGATCTTTCAAGACTGCTCGACACAAAACTCCGCGATCGGGCTGGCAAATGACGTATAGGTGAATTTGCTGAGGTGCGATCGTCCAATTGAGCAAATCTGTCAGTGGCGGCACCGCCGCTGGCTTCAGCAGATTTGCAGCTTCTCGTAAAGTGGTGTAGAGATAGATATTTTGATCCCATTTGGGAAACCGCTGGCGCACGCGCACACTCAACCGTCCCACCTCTTCTGGGGAAAGCCCACTTTTCGCCAGCCCAGAAAGCGCCATTGCCACCCACTCCGGATCGGGGCTGCGTTCAATGGTTTGGAAAAACTGTTGTCCAATGTTGGCATAGAGGGCCGGATCGCTCAAATAGAGCTGGGTGCCCACCTGCATGGCAGCATCTATCGTCCGCATTTGAGGTTGAGACAGCCCCGAATGCTCAGTCATCCCCACAATTCGTGTAATGGTGTCGGCAACAAAGGCTTCTTGTGGCGCAACCACAGCAGTTGTCCAAAGAATATTCCGCCAATGTTTTTCGTTGACAGGAGTTACTGGAAATCGACTCAGGTCAAAATTGCTCGCGCGGATTTGGCGAATTTGTTTTTCCAGCTGGTCAATCCGAGCGGCTGCAGTTGCCTGAGGTTGCTGGTTCCCGAGTTGGGCGATGACGATCGGTTCTTCTGCGTACAGCTTTGGCAGCGTACTGGGTAGCCCGCTCATCGCCAACAACCCTACCAGGAAAATATTTCTCAGATAGCGGGATTGTTGCTGAATGGGTTGTTCAAAAAAATCAGAAAAACGCCTCTTACGATACCGTTTCATGCCAGTGAGTCAAAGTGAAAGATGCAGAAAGCGAATGTTTAAGATAACGGATGCACGCAATGTTTGTCAGTAAGGGAGGTATCTGACAGGAGGAAAAGTGTCTCAAAACTATCAAAAAACTGTCTAATCACTGTCTTAATGGGTTCTCAATCCTGGGCGAAATCGAGAGAATTTAGGTGGTTTCTAGTGATAAGGAGATTTCTCGCAAACAAATTACTACCCGCTGGCTTAGACTCCGCTCAGCCAGCTTTTGCCCTGAGCCAAGTTGAAAGGCAGTGGTAGAGGGTAAAATCTTCGCTGGAAATCTCCTAAAACAACCCAGAACAGGAACTTGGCTGTAAAAGAAGCGCGGGCGAAGGATCAGGAATTTTCTGCGAGTCGTCTCTTTAACGATTGAAGGTTGCAATAGAAGGTGACCCATGGGTCTGGCTCGATCCTACCTGAACTGCTCACAGGAGTGGGGAAGAGCAAAGTTACTTTAAGAAAACTCTATAGCCGATTTTAAGAAAATTTTGTTTAAAGAGTGAAAAGAAACGGTACAGAATTCCTAATTTTGAAAAAATAAGGTCATATCAGGAACTCAAAGCGTACTTTGGAATTCTTCATAAATAGAATCACTATGATACTATCTGGATGGTTTGAGGCGGCAATCGGTCGCCGATCGCATAATCCTTGTGGTGGAGGAGACAGGAGTGCAAGATATTACGACAGTCGGATATCCGCGCGCTTATTCGCAACGAAATCCCAACGAACCCATTCGAGTGGGCGTGATTGGGGTCGGGAATATGGGGCAACATCATACACGCATTCTGAGTATGCTCAAGGATGTGGAGTTGATTGGGGTCTCAGATGTCAATATTGAACGGGGACTGGATATTGCTAGTAAATATCGAGTTCGCTATTTTGAAGATTACCGAGACTTGCTGGCGCATGTAGATGCGGTGTGTGTAGCAGTGCCCACTCGCCTGCATTATGCAGTCGGGATGACCTGTCTGCATGCAGGGGTGCATGTTTTAATTGAAAAGCCAATCGCTGCCAGTATTTCTGAAGCAGAATCGCTGGTGAATGCTGCCGCAGAGTCTCACTGCATTTTGCAAGTGGGGCATATTGAGCGCTTTAACCCAGCTTTTCAAGAATTGAGCAAAGTTCTGAAGACCGAAGAATTGCTGGCATTGGAAGCCCATCGCATGAGTCCCTATTCCGATCGGGCAAACGATGTATCGGTGGTGCTGGATTTGATGATCCACGATATCGATTTACTACTGGAACTGGCGGCAGCCCCCGTAGTGAAATTAACCGCCAGTGGCAGCCGTGCTTCTGATTCGGGTTATCTGGATTATGTCACTGCCACGCTTGGTTTTAGCAATGGCATTGTGGCGACACTCACTTCCAGCAAAGTGACGCATCGCAAAATTCGACGCATCGCTGCCCATTGCAAGAATTCGCTGACTGAAGCAGATTTTCTCAACAATGAGATTTTGATTCATCGTCAGACCACAGAAAATTGCACCACGGACTATGGGCAAGTGCTCTATCGGCAAGATGGTTTGATTGAGAAGGTGCATACCAGCAATATTGAGCCACTCCATGCTGAACTGGAGCATTTTGTCAATTGTGTTCGGGGGGGCAATCAGCCTTCTGTGGGTGGGCAGCAGGCGCTCAAAGCCCTACGGCTTGCGAGTGTTATTGAGCAGATGGCGTTAGATGGCAAAGTCTGGGATCGCCATGATGCAAAACTGGTGGAGGTGAACTCTTCTGAGCTGAGTTCCTCCATTTATGCTGCGTAGAATGATCGGTTAGAAAAAGTAGAGATGACATTAGGATGCGTCAGGTTATTCTGTAACGCATCTTTATTGTCTTGAGATGATTTTGATCGAAAACAGGTCTTTTTCACTTCGGCGAAAAAGCTGATGTGGATGAAATGTCTTGGAACGGTTCCCTCTGTTTCATCCGAATGCTTTTTGAGAGAAAAACTGGCTGTTTCTGATCGTTATCTACGATTTTGCCCCATCTCCAGTAATTCCTTTTTCAGAGCTTGAGAGATTTTTGCACTGACGACCCGATTGCCTGCTGGACTCAGGTGGATGTGGTCGCGGTAGAGTCCTGTGGGATGGCTTTCTGCTTTGAAAATTGGCAAAAAGTCAATGTAGTGGATTTGCTGGGCTTGGACAAAATCGCTGAGTCGCTGGCGAGCTTTTCGCTCATAGTCTCGCGATCCGGGTTCGCCAATTTCTCGTAGCAGAGGGGTCATTGCTAGCAAAAATTGGCTCTTGGTTTGTTGCGCGATCGCCTTCACTTGTTCGATCGCTGCCAGATTGATGCTGACCAGATCGCCCGCTTCTTTTTTGACGGGGGGGAGGCTGGGAACTGGCAGCACATAGCGACTGATCAATTCCCACAGGGCGAGGGGTGGTTTGCGATCGGGGTAATTGCGATCAATGCCAACCCCGGATGAATTAGGAGCTGCCCCAAACAAATCGTCCATATTGAGCAGCAGGACGATCGTCTGAGCATGAAAATTGCCAAATCGTTTGAGATAAGCCAGTTCGTTACGGGGTCCCCAGGAATTGGCAGATGCATTGAGGACTTCGATCATAGAGATCGGGGAGGATGGAGAATTTTTTTCTTCTCCGGATGATTCTTGGCTGGTTCGGGAATGCCAATATTGGCGAGTTGCCTCCAGTTGTCGCTTTAGCATTTCGGAAATGGTATCGGATTGGTCGGTCCACCAACCACCATTTGCCACCGAATCCCCGAGCAGGAGAACTCGTGTGCTTTCGGCAGGACGTTCTGGCAAAATTGCAGGACTCCGCATGGAATATTGGTTGATTTCAACCCGCTTACCAAAACGCCGCACATTTTGATTGGGAGCGAGTAAATATCCAATTTGCGGATCTGCCACATAAATGAGAGGGTTGCCAAACCCAAACAATAGCCGCAAGGCGATTTCTACGACAATCAATAAGCCTATGACGACTACCAGGACAATCAGTGCAAGTTTCAACGTAAAACCCCTTTAAGGACATCAATAACTGCTGCCAAACTGCCCCATTGCTAACATTATCCGCTGGTTGCTGTCTAGCCATTGGGGTCGAGGATCATGGCGCAATTTTTTGAGCAAGCCTGCCATTCGCTTCATGATTGGGCTGAAAGTCTAAGATATGTTGAGGATTTATGGCTATGGTTGAATTTCACCGATATTTTGGAAGCGGCTCTTTAGCTTTCTAAATAGGGAGAGAAACAGCAATATGGCATCCGATCTCGATCGCGGCATTATGAAGTTTGAAGGAGCTGATACTCCAAAGGCGATCGCCGTTTCGGCAGTGATCGTTCTGGGGAGTATTGCCATCCTAATTTTGTGGGCACTTGGCTCTGCCTATGCCTTAAATTAAGGGTTTTAAGACTCTGAACCCCCTTTTCTCATTCGGAGGAAAGGGGGTTTGTGCTGGATTGATTGACGCTTGTGGGCAAAAGTTGCTGGGGGAGTCGGTGTAATCTGTTAGGTTGAAGCTGGCTGTCCTCTTACTTGGTGAATCTGATGCGGTTGCCTGAAGAACCTGAATTGCCTCCCCAGATCAATATCGTGCCGATGATTGATGTGATTTTTGCGATTTTGACGTTCTTTATCATGTCAACCTTGTTTCTGACCCGATCGGAAGGGTTGTCGGTCAATTTGCCCAAAGCAACGACGGCAGAAACTCAGCAAGAATCGAAAATTGTGGTGACGATCGACCAGCAGGGGCAACTGTCGCTCAACCGCCAGCCGATCGACCTAAACAGCCTGACCCAATCGGTGCAGCAGCAGGTGCAGTCGAACCAATCCGTTCTTGTGATTATCAATGCGGATGAACGAGTAACCCATGGACGGGTGATTGCGGTGATGGACCAACTGCGAATGATTTCCGGTGTCAAGCTGGCGATCGCCGCTGAAAGACCTTAGGGATGGGTTTGGCAATATCTATCGATTTTGCGATCGATGGAGTGAAGATTTTCTCGAATTTTATGGGGGATTGACAAATTTGAATCGGTACTTATTTGTCAGAATCGGCTAGGATAGGCTCTATGCGCTTCCTCAAAGCATGCTGCTCACTGCTGAACTTTTACTCAACTATCAACGCTGTAGCCGCAGAGCATTTCTGGATGTCTACGGAGATGTTGACCAGCGCGATCCGCCCAATGACTATCTTTTGAAGCTTATACAAGATAGTCGGGAGCATCAGCAAGTGGTGCTGGGAGCGAGAGCGGTGCACCGACCTCATTACTCGGCTGGCGATTTGGTTACTGGTTCGCAGACGACGCTGGCGCTGATGCAACAAGGCGTTGAGCAAATCTATCAGGGGGTGTTACTGGCAGAAGGCGGAGAAGATGTCACCCTGGTCAGCATTCCCGATCTGTTGGTCAAGCATCCCGGCAAATCAATTTTTGGCGACTGGCTATATGTCCCGACGGAGATCAAACTCGGCAAACGTCCCAAGCTAGAGTACCAGATTACGGTGGCGTTTCATGTGCAAGTTTTGGCAGCCGTTCAGGGTGCCTGGGTTGAAAATGCCTGGCTGTTTCTGCGAGAAAAGGGGATGTATGCCGTAGATTTGTGGGAAATGTTGCCTCGAATGCAAGCGATTTTGGCAGAGTGCATCGAGATGCTGCGGCAGCCACAAGAGCCAGAGGTGTTTATTGCTCGGAATCGATGTAATTTGTGCCATTGGTTTAATCACTGCTATGGCATTGCCCGTGAACGACAACATCTTTCCTTGTTGCCTGGGGTTACACCACCGCGCTACCAGCAACTGCAACTGCTGAACTTAACATCGGTGGAAGCGCTGGCAAGCACCAATCCCAAAGCGTTAGAACCGCTTCCTGGCTTCGGCAGTGAAACAGCCCAAAAGTTGGTACGACAGGCACAAGCGACTCAAGATAATCAGGCGATCGCCCTGCCGACAGTCTTTGCCACTAACCCGATGCCACCTACAACGAAATCTGCAAAACCTGCTCTTCCGCTCCACAGCTTGCCGACCGCAACTGTGGAGCTTTATTTTGATATTGAAGCAGAGCCGAATCTGGATTTGGTTTATCTACACGGTGTGTTGGTGGTCGATCGCTTGTTGCAGACGCAGCAGTTTTACCCTCTGCTGGCGGAGCGACCCGAACAAGAGGAACAAATCTGGCAAAATTTGCTAGATCTGCTTTGGGCATATCCCGATGCTCCGATTTTCCACTTTTGCCCTTATGAAGCGCAAACGGTGGAACGTTTGGCATCTCGGTATGGTACGCCTGCGTATCGAGTCAAACCCTTACTTCCCCGGTTTGTTGATTTGCACGAGTGGGTAACCCAATCGGTGACATTGCCAGTTGAAAGTTACGCGCTGAAACCGATTGCTCGCTGGGTTGGGTTTAACTGGCGCAATCCAGCGGCAAATGGTGCTCAGTCAATTTTTTGGTATGCCCAATGGCTTTCGACGGGCGATCGCACCTACCTGAACGCGATTCTGGACTATAACGAGGACGACTGCCGTGCCACCCACCAGGTTAAAGATTGGTTAGCTAATTTTCTGCAAAAAATAGAACCGACTGGCGTGCTTGACTGTAGTGCCTAATGTCACGGATGACGGGTTCTCACATCCCCCAGTGCCAGGTTAAATGGGTTCCAAAATAAAGTAATGCCCTTCATAAATTGGTCTGAACCCGGCATCCCCAAAAATCTGATGGTTGAGTTCAACATTTTCTGGCGAAATAGGTAGCACGGGTGCACTGCTGTAAAACAGCCCCTGCGGCGAAATCACCTTGCGGAGATTTTTCAAAAATCGGGAGATTTGCTCGGGAGAATCGTAATGGTACAAAAAACTCGATCGATTAAACACATGAAATCCCGTAATCACATCAAACTTATCTTCGATCGTTTTCAGCCAATTCTCTAAATCTACAAACTCGACAATTCGGTGTTTATAAGAGGTTTGGTAGCGATAAGTATCCTTGCAATTGGCGCGCGGGTCGATCCCGATCGTTTGGGCACCTAACATTTGCAAAATTTCAGAATTGATTGGCGGATGATCGGCGTAAAATTGCGCCAACAAATCGTGAGCATCCTTGGCAGCTGCGTAAGTAGACAATGCTCCGCATCCCACTTCGAGAACTTTTAGCCCCGTTAAAGGACTGGTGTTCATCAGATCAAACGTATTGCATAAAGTACTGATGAGCAAGAGCACATGCGGCTTCAAAATGTGATCTTTGAAGTCAACTTTATAGCCTTCAAAGGCAGGATTACTCCGCATCATACGAATCACAATTTGCTTGCCAAAACTGTTCAAACTCTTCAGTTTAGGATAGTCTTCTAATTTTTCATCAATCGAAAGAGCGACAGGATTGGGCAAGCTAGCCATGGAATAGAGTAAATTTCTCAAGACCATTTCTACCTGAGCTGCTTCGGCCGCAATTGCTTCAGTTTTAGGTAAAATTCTCCGGCTAAAAATCTGTTGAGTTCTTTTACCAGAAATGCTGCCTGGTTTGGTAGACATGACGATTCTCCCTGGAATTGAGATAAGTACCTTCATATCACAAGTCGTTCTGTACTACATCCGCTCTTCTCACATTCTTAACTTGTGGGTGCTACTAAGGGAATACGGAGACCGACAATGACGAGATCCTGTTCAACTTTATCCAATTCAGCAATGGCTGGTAAATAGCCCCATTGCTGGAACTGAAGCTGCTTAAATAAACGCAGGCTGGGTTGGTTGGCGGCAAAAATAAATCCCAATAGCGTTTTAATGCCCAGACTGGGGCAGCGCTCAATCGCGGTTGCCAGCAAATATCGCCCAATTCCCTGACGCTGATAATTAGGTGCAATGTAAAGACTGATTTCTGCGGTCATGCAGTAGGCGGGTCGTCCGTAGAAGGGCTGAAAGCCCAGCCAACCGGCTAATTCTCCATCGCATTCCACGACCCATAATGGGTGCTGTTCTGGATGGTGCTGGTGAAACCAGGCATGCCGACTGGCGACGGAGATGGGTTCGGTATCTGCGGTCACAATGCGGCTGGGAATGGCGGCGTTGTAAATCGCCACGATCGTGGCGAGGTCGGCTTCGACTGCATCACGCAAATACATAGGCTGGCCAGATTCAGAAGAGGATTGTGAAATCTAAGATGGGGAATCATAGGCAGTTTCCCCTGAGTTTTGAGATAAATTCAGCAAAAAGTTTGACAAACGACGCATCGATCGTCACAATGAAGATCGCTTCAGTAAAGAGGCGCAAGGGACTGTAGTTCAATTGGTTAGAGCACCGCCCTGTCACGGCGGAAGTTGCGGGTTCGAGCCCCGTCAGTCCCGTTAGTTTTTGTTGAAGAATTTTTACTTTTGTTTCTGCTCCCCTGAATGCCAAGGTTTTGGTGCTGACGTTCGTAGAACGAGAGGATCGAGTTTGCCGGCAGCGATCGCATTCAGTTGTCTACTTTCGCCTAATTGACTTTAGACAGCGGAACAAATTTCGCAGGTAACCCTTTTGAGGGACAAGTAAATGACTTGCACTCCACTTTAAAACAACCGGAAATTGAATGGAATGGATGAATTACTAAGACGAGTCGGCTGAATGATTTCTGTGATCGCAAAAAGCGAATTGCTATAGTAGTGCTCATTGTGTGAGAAATCCCTGGTTGGGTATTATACCCATTTCTCACTCAAACGGTATTTGCTGATCCAGTCCACTGACCACGCCTGAATTGCAATAGAATCCAACGATTAAGAAAAATAAATATTCAAATGGAAGAAAAGGGATGCGATTCCTTTTATCTTTGACTTGTTGTGACGATGGCATCCTCTCAGTGCTAACTTAAGAACTTGCTTGAGGGGTTGAATAGCAAGCGTTCCAGAGGCAAATCGGATGTTTTATCTTCCTGCTGTGTTGCAGTTGCTGGTTACGAATACAGTTGCTCCGTCTGATGTTCCGATGGGGGGGACAAAAGCCACCTTGGGGCTGGTAAACTCGATTTCGCTTCCAGCCACTCGCCAGTCTGGGCAATCTTTTTTGACTGCTACAACGCCTCGATCTACACTCTCCGGTGCATCGGGCGTTTTGATTGCCCAGGCGATCGCGCCTGCTAGTGATGGGACAGGGACGATCGTCAACGCTCAAGGGAATCGGATTGATATTACAGGTGGCATGCTGTCCAGGGATGGTGCAAACCTGTTTCACAGTTTTCAACAATTTGGGTTAAATGCAAACCAGGTTGCCAATTTTCTAACGACCCCTCAAGTTCAGAATGTGTTAGGGCGCGTGGTGGGTGGCGATGCCTCTTTTATTAACGGGCTGATTCAAGTTACTGGGAGCAATGCCAATCTATTCTTATTGAACCCGGCAGGAATTATTTTTGGCGCCAATGCCAGTCTCAATGTTCCAGCTTCTTTCACTGCCAGCACTGCGACAGGCATGCAGGTGGGAAATGGCTGGTTGAACGCATTGGGGGGGAACAACTACGCCAGTCTAATTGGCACTCCCAATGCGTTTGCTTTTGCCGGTAATCAACCGGGAACAATTTTTAATGCTGGGAACCTTGGTGTAGAGGCAGGGCAGAGTCTGACATTGCTGGGCGGAACCGTCGTCAATACGGGTAGTTTGACAGCACCGGGGGGGAATCTCACGATCGCTGCGATTCCTGGCAACCAATTGGTGCGCATTCGCCAGAATGGCAGTTTGCTCAGCCTCGACTTACCACTTTCCTTTCCCTCACGGAGTATGACTGCTCCTGTTCCTGTGCTACCGCTCTCCTTGCCAGTTCTGTTGACGGGCGGCAATGTGACGGGAGCCACAGGGGTGACGGTGGACCAGGGGGTGGTTCGGCTAACCGGATCTGGGACGATCGTCCCCATTGATCCAGGGACGGCGATCGTCTCAGGCACCTTGAGCACCGCCTCCGCAGGTTCGACTTCCCAAATTCAGGTTTTGGGCGATCGGGTGGGGCTGTTGAGCGCTCGGCTCGATGCTTCCGGTGGCTTAGGCGGTGGCACGGTGTTGATTGGAGGAGACTATCAAGGGTTGGGCACCATTCCCACGGCCCAATCGACCTTTATCAGCAGTGATTCAGTCATTCGGGCAGATGCTTTGTTGTCGGGCAATGGTGGCAAAGTGATTGTCTGGGCAGATGGCACGACGCGATTTCATGGCAGTATTAGCGCCCAAGGGGGGAGTCTTAGGGGCGATGGGGGCTTCGTTGAAACGTCTGGCAAGGGAACGCTGGATATTACGGGTGGGCAGGTCGATACGCGGGCTGTGGCAGGGCAACCGGGGGGGTGGTTGCTCGACCCAACTGATATCAATATTGTGGCGGGTGGGGGTGGGGTGTTGTTGCCAGGTGGGCTGTTTGATCCACCGACCACAGGGGTTGCCAGCCAGATTGATCCTGCGACGATCGTCGCAGCGCTGAATTTGGGCACGAATGTTGTCATTACCACCAGTTCTGGAACGGGTGGTAATGGCGACATTACTTTGACTGATTCTATTAACCAGACTGGCGGTGGGGTAGCTTCGCTGACGCTTACGGGACGGCAATTTTTGCGCCCTAGCATTGCTACGATTAATCTGAACAGCACAGGGGGATTGATCTTTAATCTGAACCAAGTCAATCCGCAGGTGGCGCCGCCAGGTAGCTCGATTCAGGCGGCGATCGATGCGATCGGAGCCGTTGCGGGATCTCGAACAATTAACATCGGAACCGGTATCTATACGCTGCTCAGTCCCCTTAACCTCAACAAATCATTAGTACTCAATGGTGTTGTGCCCGGGGTGGGAGTTACGACCCTCAGTGGCAATAACACGACGCGAGTATTAAATATTGCCACTCCTGCGATCAATGTCACCCTGAGTAATCTGACGATTCAAAATGGGCTGGCTTTTAGTGGGGGAGGCATTTTTAACAATGGCAGCAATCTGACGATTCTCAACAGTACTTTTTCGAGCAATCGGGCTGTGGGGGGCAATGGTGCCAATGGCAGTGCCACAGGGGCAGGCGGCGGTGGCGGCGGCGGGGCTGGCTTAGGGGGTGCCCTCTTTAGTGCTGGCGGAACTATCTCTATTAGCAATTCCACATTTTCGAATAACCAGGCGATCGGCGGCAATGGCGGCGCTGGTTTCCAAAATAATGGGGGGTTCAGCGGGGTCGGCGGTAGTGGCGGCGGTGCCACAGGTGGATTGGGCGGAACGCCCGGACAACCGGGGGGCGCTGGCGGTTTGGGCGGCGGCGGTGGTGGCGGCGGTGGATCTGCTTCGGTGGGCGGTGCTGGCGGTGCTGGCGGCTTTGGCGGTGGGGGTGGCGGCGGTGGTGGTCGCACCGCTGGCTTCGCCGGACAGCCTGGTGGCATTGGTGGCTTTGGTGGCGGCACGGGTGGTCAAGGCTGTTGTAGTGAAGCGGCGGGTGGCGGCGGCGGTGCTGGGTTCGGTGGCGCAATTTTTGCCAATGCTGGCACGGTGAACCTGTCCAATACCACCCTAAGCAGTAACTCTGCGATCGGTGGAGTAGGGGGATCGAGTGCCTTTACCGCACCCGGTACCAATGGACAGGGGTGGGGAGGTGCCCTATTTGCTAATACTGGCGCGACGGTGTCTCTGTCTAATGCCACTCTGTTTGGCAATACTGCCAGTCACAATGCGGGAGGAGTGGTCAGCATTGGGGCTGGACTGCAATTGCTGAATACGATCGTGGCGGGGAATGTTGCGCCGATCGATCCAGATATCAGCGGCAGCTTCTCCAGTTTAGGGTTTAACCTGGTGCAAAACCGGGGAGCTAGCACCGGGTATATCGGTTCAGATTTACCGAATGGTACGGTGCCGTTGCTCAGCCCTTTGCAAAATAATGGGGGACCCACGCCAACCCATGCCCTGTTGCCGGGGAGCCCGGCGATTAATGCGGGAAACCCGACAGTGACTACGCCCGATCAACGAGGGGTGGCTGTGGTGGGAATTCGCGACATTGGTGCGTTTGAATCGCGGGGGTTTACGCTGGCTGTGACTAGTGGCACTCCGCAAACCACCAATGTCACCCGTTCTTTCAACCTGCCTCTAACGGTGACGGTAACCAGTGCAGTGGGTGAGCCGGTAGCAGGTGGAGTGGTGACGTTTTTGGTGCCAGCAGCAGGGGCAAGTGCCATTCTCAGTAGTGTGAATGCGGTGATTGATAATGCGGGTCAAGCCAGTGTGACGGCACAAGCCAATACGATCGCTGGAAACTATGCTGTTTCAGGCGTAAGTAATGGGGCAATCTCGACGGTTTCGTTTGATTTGACCAATGACCTTTTTACCAACCTCCTCGTCGATCATCTGCTGGACGAGTTGAACAATGATCTGAATCCGGGGAATGTATCTCTCCGAGAGGCGATCGCCTACACTGACACCAATGGCACCATTACGTTTGCTCCTAACCTTTCAGGTGGCACCATCTCTCTGTTGTTAGGTGAATTAGCAATCAACCGCAGTCTGACTATTTTGGGCTTAGGCGCTAACAACTTGGCGGTGAGTGGGAGTAATGCTTTTCGAGTGTTTAACCTCGCCAGTACTAGTACTACGGTGAATTTGAGTGGATTGACTATCCGCGATGGCAATGCTGGCAGCGCCAGTGGGGGTGGCATTGTGGTGGGTGCTGGCAATATCCTCAATCTGACGAACACGATCGTTGCAAATAATATCGCAGCAGTCGGTGGCGGCATCTCCAATCCCAACGGCGGTGTCCTAAATCTTGATAGTGTGACTGTGACTGGCAACCGAGCGACAAATACTGTGGTGGCTCCCCTGCCAGGATTTGTGTTTGGTGGCGGCGGGATTTACAATAGCGGGTCACTCACACTCAACAATAGTACGATTGCCAATAATGCAGCGTCTCGAGGCGGCGGCATTCAGAATCTCGATGCCACAGGTGGTGGTACGACTGCGTTGATTAATAACAGCACCATTTTCGACAATATTGCAGACAATGGGGGGGTTGGTGGTGGAATTGATAATGTAGGAAATGGCAGTGGAGTTGCGGCAACGCTCACGCTTAACAACAGCACGGTCAGCGGTAACCGTTCAGACTTCTTAACTGCCGGGATCAGTAGCAATCTTGTCGATTCTCAAATTACGCTGTTGAATAGTACGATCGCCAACAATACTGCGGCTGGTAGCTTTGGTGGGATTTGGAACAATAGTGGGGGAACGGTAAACCTTGCCAATACTATTATTGCCAATAATGTAGCTCTGAGCAGTCCAGATGTTTTTGGTTCTTTTGCGAGTCAGGGGAATAATTTAATTGGCAATGTTGCAGGTGCGATCGGGTTTGTGGCGACTGACCTGCTGAATGTAAATCCTCTTTTAGCGCCGTTGGGCAACTATGGCGGTTCCACACAAACCCATGCTTTGTTACCCGGTAGCCCCGCGATCGATGCGGGGGGAGCAGGGGCAACTGGGGTTGACCAACGCGGTATTGCTGTGGTAAGAACTCGCGATATCGGTGCATTCGAGTCGCGTGGGTTTAGCTTCACGCTTGCAGGTACGCCACAAACGACGAATGTGACCCGATCGTTCAGCGCCCCTCTGACTATAACGGTTGCCAGCCAGTTTGGGGAACCTGTAGTCAATGGTGTGGTGACTTTGACGGCTCCAGGGATTGGAGCCAGTGCCGCTTTAAGTGGAACAACGCTGGTATTAGATGGCAATGGTCAAGCGACTGTATTGGCAACGGCGAATACAATACCTGGTACTTATGCAGTCAGCGCCAGTGCTAATGGTGCGCCCAATTCTAGCTTTACGCTAACCAATACATTATTTGCCAATCTCAGAGTTGATCATTTACTGGATGAATTGGACAACAACCTTGATCCAGGTAATATCTCCCTCCGAGAGGCGATCGCCTACATTGACGCCAACGGCACAATCGACTTTGACTCAGCCCTAACGGGTGGCACGATTGCGTTGTTGCTGGGTGAACTCACGATCGGGCGCAGCATGACCATCAATGGTCTAGGTGCCGGCAATCTGGCAGTGAGTGGTAACAATGCCTTCCGCGTGTTTAACATCTCCGGTTCTGGAACCATTGCCAATCTGAATGGCTTAACGATCCGGGAGGGGAATGCCTTCAGTGGTGGTGGAATTTTAGTCGGTACTAATAGTACCTTAAACCTCTCCAACAGTATCCTGACAGGTAATACAGCGACCAGCTTTGGAGGCGGAATTCGTAACCTTGGCACGGTCAACATTAGTAATAGTCTACTGAGCAACAATACAGCACAGGGAGCGAATTCCGGTGGCGGGATTGATAATGGCGGAGTCCTTACGCTCACCAACAGTACACTTTCTGGAAATGTATCGACTGGCAGTAGTAATAGTGGGGGTGCAATTTGGAACAGTAGTACCACAACCTTAAATAATGTCACGATCGTGGGCAACACTGCTAATGGAGCCAATAGTAGTGGTGGTGTTGCCAATTTTGGTGGTACAGTCATCCTCAACAACACCCTGATTGCTGGGAACAGCAATCCCAATGCACCAGATGTTTTAGGAGCTTTCAATCCTCAGGGCAATATCCTGATTGGGATTAGCGATGGCAGCACAGGGTTGACCCCCAACGCTTTGGTCGGCACCTTTGCAAATCCAGTCGATCCCCGATTAGCACCGCTGGGCAACTATGGGGGACCCACCCCAACCTATGCATTACTACCGGGAAGTTTGGCGATCGATGCAGGCAGTGGTAGTACAACAGCAACTGACCAGCGAGGGATTGCCGCAGTTGGGATTCGGGATATTGGTGCGTTTGAATCCCGTGGATTTATTCTCACACCCTTGAGCGGTAGCACCCCTCAGGGGGCTAATCTCACGACTGCCTTTAGCCGACCACTGGGGGTCACCGTATCTAGTCAGTTTGGGGAACCCGTTGTAAATGGGGTCATTACCTTCACTGCTCCGATCTCAGGTGCCAGTGCTAATTTCAGTAGTCCTACCGCTGTGATTGATCGCAATGGTCAAGCTAGCATTACTGCCAATGCTAATACCATACCCGGCACCTATACTGTCACCGCTAGTGCAACTGGTGCTGCTAATGCTTTGTTCGATCTCAGTAACAATCTGTTTAGCGTCATTACTGTCGATCAATTACTCGATGTCATTGATAATAACTTGACACCCGGCAATGTATCATTACGCGAAGCGGTTGCCTATTCCACACCCAATGCAACGATTAATTTCTCACCTCTCATTTCAGGTGGGACAATTAACCTCACATCAGGACTTCTGGTCATCAGTCCTGACCTCACTCTCAATAACCTCAACACCAACATTACGGCGAATACCCCCCTCACCTTTGGCAGTGTGATTTTGGGAAACAATATTGCCCTGAGTAGTGCAGCCACAGGTACTACTATTCTGTTCGCAGGTAACCTGAATGGTAATTATGCATTGACTTTGAATGCTCCTAACGGATCGGTGCAGTTTAATCAAGCTGTGGGCAATATTACCCCTTTAAGTAGTTTATTGGTGAATGCGCGAGCTAGTAATGTGGCGGGACCGATCGCCACAAATGGCAATATTAACTTCAATAGTCCAGTTAATTTGTTGAATACTGGTGCGATCAGCTCAGGCGGTGCACTCACGGTAACAGGACTGATCACTGCCTCAGGCAATACTCCCGCAGCGCTTTCTGCCAGGGGCAACCTGAGTGTTGGCGATGTGATTGCCAATGCAGGCATTTCTCTGATCAGTGACGGTATCTTAACCAGCGGTAATCTGGATGCATCCGGGGTAACAGCGGGCGGTCCCATTACTGTAATTGGCAAGAATGGTGTAACGGCGGCAAATCTCAATTCCAGTGCCAAGACTGGTAACGCAGGCAATGTGCTGGTGGATGCTCAAGAAAATATTGTGCTGAACTCTGTCAATGCTCAGGGAGGCAGTAGTGGATCTGGTGGTGTGGTCGAAATTACCAGCGATCGCCTCGTGCGAGTACTGGGCAGTTTTATCGATCGTAATGGCACCCAGTCCAGCCTCTCTAGTGCAGGTGGCACGGGTGGCGGACCGATTACGCTGTTTCATGCTGGGGCAGGGCTGATTCCTTTTGTTGTCGGAGATGCTACTACCAATGGCACGCAAGCTGCCATCACCTCGGCTGCGACCAATACGATCGCGCCCACTCAATCCTATAAACTCAGCTATATCCAGGGAGATCTCCAGATTCTAACTCCACCCCCGATCGCGCCGCCTGAGCAAGCTCCAGTTCCCTCGCTCGATCCAGACGTCTCTATCCCCACTGCCTCTGTTTCGGGTACACCGGTTGCGGAAACCAAACTCACCGTTCCAGAAGACACCTTCTCGCGCAAATTTGCAGAATACTTTGGGGATGATGCCGCTAATCAATCTGTCACCGCGGAAAGCATTAACGAAACTCTGGTGAGAATTACCCAACAAACGGGCACCAAGCCCGCTCTGATTTATGTGTATTCTCGGGAAGATGCGCTGGAACTGGCAGTTTTTATCCCAGGTGTGAAACCCATCAGTAAAACGATCCCTGCGGCGAATCGTGAACACTTACTTCAGGTCGTGAAGCAATTTATCCGGGAAGTGTCCGATCCTCGAAAAGTAAGAACTCGGAGCTATTTAAGCTCGGCTCAACAACTCTATCAATGGCTGATTGCCCCGATCACCACCGAACTCCGAGATCAAAAAGTGACGACCCTCCTGTTCTCCATGGATACGGGACTACGGAGTTTGCCGATCGCTGCCTTACATGATGGCAAGCAATTTCTGGTTGAGCAGTATAGTTTAGGATTAATTCCGAGTATCAGCCTAACCGATACCCGTTATCGCTCACTCAAAGGGGCACAAGTTTTGGCAATGGGAGCTTCACAATTTACTAACTTAAGTGCGCTTCCTGCCGTACCTGCGGAATTATCGATTATTACCCAATCACTGTGGCCCGGTATTGCGTTTCTCAACGAAGCCTTTACTCTAGAAAACCTCAAAGCCCAGCGCCAGGAACATCCCTATGAAATTATTCATCTGGCAACTCACGGTGAATTTCAGCCAGGTGCCCTCACCAATTCCTACATCCAGTTGTGGAACAGCAAGCTCAGGCTGGATCAACTACGGCAATTGGGCTGGAATAATCCGCCTGTGGAACTGTTAGTCTTGAGTGCTTGCCGTACCGCTTTTGGTAATGAAGAAGCAGAATTGGGGTTTGCAGGCATTGCTTTTCAGGCGGGAGTGAAGTCAGTATTGGCAAGTCTCTGGTACGTCAGTGATGAGGGTACTCTGGGATTGATGAGTGAGTTTTACCGGAATTTGCAAACTGCGCCAATCAAAGCAGAAGCTCTCCAAAAAGCCCAAATTGCGATGCTCCGGGGTCAGGTTCGGTTAGAAAATGGCAGACTGCGTGGCGGTGACCAACGCGGTGGCTTGTCACTGCCACCCGAACTGGTCAATCAAGGGGATGTCGATCTGTCACATCCGTTTTACTGGGCTGCCTTTACGATTATTGGCAGTCCCTGGTAATCTGAAATCTTCACAAAACCCCGTGAGTTTGCCTGCTGATCCCCGTTATAAGGGGACAAGATCCGGTAAAGTGTTAGTCCATTGCCTTTCTGGATCGGCACTTTCTGGATGGGCAAAAGTCTAACGAGTAAGCGGAGGATTCATGTCTGCTGTGTCTACCGTCACAGTCACTGTTCCAGCCACCACAGCGAATCTTGGTCCTGGTTTTGACTGTTTGGGAGCTGCTTTAACCCTCTACAATCGCTTTCAATTTTCTGCCCTACCTGAAGAATCTACTCCAGTGAAAATTTTAGTTCAGGGAGAAGAAGCCGATCGTGTCGATCCTGGTGCCAGTAACCTCGCTTATCAAGCTTTTGCCAAACTGTATCACCACTTAGGACAAACGCCACCTCCAGTGCAAATTGAAATTAACCTGGGGGTGCCCCTGGCACGCGGGTTGGGGAGTTCTGCGACGGCGATCGTCGGGGGCTTGATCGGTGCGAATCGGTTGGCAGGCTCTCCGCTCGATCAGATAGGGATTATGCAATTGGCGATCGCCATGGAAGGACACCCAGATAATGTGGTTCCAGCACTGATTGGCGGCTGTCGTCTGGCTACCAGGAACCCCGATGATCCCTGGACGATTAGTGAGATTCCCTGGCACTCTGCCATCATTCCAGTGATTGCCATTCCCAATTTTGAACTGTCCACTCAAGCCGCTCGACAGGTATTGCCTGATGACTATAGCCGTGCGGATGCCATCTTTACGGCTGCCCATTTAGGCTTGCTGATCCGTGGATTGGAGACGGGGCAGGGCGACTGGTTACAAACTGCACTGCACGATCGCTTGCACCAGCCCTATCGGCAATTGTTGATCCCTGGGTATGCAACAGTGAGATCGGCAGCAATGGCAGCTGGAGCCTATGGCATGGTGATCAGCGGAGCTGGCCCCACCTTACTTGCGTTGACCGATGCGCTACACGCTACAGCTGTTGCAACCGCGATGTCATCGGCTTGGGCACAACACAACATCGAAGCCAGAGTCGAGTGTTTGCAAATTGAAACTCAGGGTGTGGCGATCGCCTGATGGAACGCGATCGCATTCCATTAGTGGTCATTGGCATAGAAGGCACAAACTGTAAGTCAAGGCTAAGTCCATACGCTTCTGCGGGCGGACTGCGCTCACTCAAGCACTGCACTAGCCATCATCTACCGATTTAATCTACCAGCCGAAACTTTTAGACTTCATCGCTGACTCGGAAACGCAGCGATGAAGGTTTTATGGCGTAATTGTAAAGATTTCGTTACACGGCTTTTCGAGCGCATAAGATGTTAAGAAAGATTGCAGGCAATCGTTTTCTCCTGAAAGCTTTCCCTGTTTATCTTTGCGTCTTGCCAGTCAATTCACCTAGAGAATTATCTATGCTTTTTTTACTTAACATCAATCAAAATTTCGTTGTAAAAGTGCCCCAAAATTAACTTAACTTAATGAATCGGGGTATTATGGCAATAGGTAATTATTCTCATTCAGAGATTGCCTCGCTCAAAAAATAGTTGATTGAACGAGAACAAAATGAAGCTTGTGAATTTTTGCAACTGCGGGATTTTTCGATTCAATTGGGTAAATCTTCACAAGGCTCATTCTGGCGATTCTCGGCTAGTTTCTTCAGATCTTTATTGCTTTTCACTTAATTAATTTCTGTTTTTAGACATAGCACTGCTTGCTTTTAACTCAACTGATTTAGTCACTTCAACTCTCTCCACGATTTTTTAGTTCTCATGATGAGCACTCAATTCCCTTGGCTAACGACCATGACACTGCTGCCCTTGGTGGCATCCTTTCTGATTCCGGTCTTGCCTGATAAGAAAGGAACGGTGATTCGTTGGTACGCGCTTAGTGTTAGTTTGGTCGATTTTGCTCTGATGATCTATGCTTTCTGGCAAAACTATGACCTGACTAATCCCGACTTTCAAATGACCGAGACGTATGCTTGGATACCGCAACTGGGTCTCAACTGGTCACTCAGTGTGGATGGCATCTCAATGCCTCTTGTCATCCTTTCCGGTCTGGTCACGACGCTTTCTATACTCGCTTCCTGGAAGGTCAAGCACCAACCTCGCCTTTTCTATTTCCTCATGTTGGCAATGTACACTGCTCAGATCGGTGTTTTTGCAGCTCAGGATATGTTGCTCTTCTTCTTGATGTGGGAGTTAGAACTGGTTCCTGTCTACATACTGATCGCCACTTGGGGTGGACAGAAACGCCTTTACGCTGCCACGAAGTTTATTCTCTACACCGCGATCGCATCCATCTTTATTCTGGTGGTAGGGTTAGCGATGGCATTTTATGGCGATGCGGTGACTTTTGACATGCGCGAGTTGGGGTTAAAGCACTATCCCCTTGCGTTCGAGTTACTTGCTTATGCTGGATTTTTGATTGCCTTTGGGGTCAAGCTACCGATTTTTCCGCTCCATACCTGGTTACCGGATGCCCATGGTGAAGCTTCTGCGCCGGTGTCGATGATCCTGGCAGGTGTCTTGCTGAAGATGGGTGGCTATGCGCTCATTCGCATGAATGTAGAAATGCTGCCTGATGCCCATGTCTATTTCGCGCCGGTTCTCGCAATTTTGGGAATCGTCAATATCATCTATGGGGCGCTGGTTTCGTTTGCTCAGCGCAATCTAAAGCGACGGATGGCATATTCTTCAATTTCCCACATGGGGTTTGTGCTGCTGGGCATTGCTTCCTACACTGAGTTGGGGATGAGTGGTGCGGTGTTGCAGATGGTATCTCACGGTCTGATTGCGGCGGCATTGTTCTTCTTGTCAGGTGTCACCTACGATCGCACCCACACCCTGATGTTGGAAAAAATGGGCGGATTGGCAAAAACGATGCCTACGGTCTTCGCTCTTTTCACGACAGCTTCGCTTGCCTCTCTCGCGCTACCTGGGATGAGTGGCTTTGTCGGCGAACTAGCCGTGTTCCTCGGCTTTACTATGAGTGATGCCTACACGCCTGACTTCAAAGCAGTCGTGGTACTCCTGTCCGCGGTAGGATTGATTCTTACCCCTATTTACTTGCTCTCGATGCTGCGAGAAATGTTCTACGGCAAAGAGAATGCTGAATTGGTGGAAAATCGAGTCATTTTGGATGCCAATCCTCGTGAAGTATTCATCACGGCTTGTCTGCTGGTGCCTATCATTGGAATTGGTCTGTACCCTAAAATGGCGACCCAGACTTACGATGTGAAAACGGTACAGATTGCAGCTCAAGCCAGAAATGCAGTGCAACTGGTTGCTCATCAACCGATTCCCAGTCTTTCTCGGATTTCTGCGGCTCCTTCGTTGCCAAAGCCAGCCAGCAGTGAGCTGTTGGGAATTGTGAAATAGCTAAATTAGGTTTTAAGTTTGAGTGATGAGTCTTGAGTGCTGCAGGGATTTGCCTAACTCAGGACTCATCGCTTTTTGGGTAGAGTTTCGACAGGTTGTGAAAATGCTGAGCTGGAGCTTGTTTTCGACTCATTAGCCTCCACTAATTTTGGCTTTATAGCCCAACTGAGTCAGAATTTCCAAAAGTTTTTTGGCATGATCACCCTGCACCTCAATTTCGTTTTCTTTCACGGTGCCCCCTGCACCACACTGGGTTTTGAGTTGCTTCAGCAGTGCGACAAGGGTTTCAGAGCTAGACTGAAACCCGCTCACTACTGTTACGGTTTTACCTTTGCGTCCTTTACGCGAAGCTTGTACTCTCAGATTTTGTTGGGCTGGTGGCAGATCTGGCACTGCTCGTTCTAATGCTGGAGATTCAGGGTTGCCAAATTCTGAATAGACCACCCGACGGGTTGCTTTGGAATCAGGAACTGGACGTTTAGCTGAAGACATGCAGAAGGAACCCTCCAGATCAACAAGATCGTTGATATTGAATTGTGTAACTTAGCATAACGGTTGTAGGCATTAGCAGCAAAGCATCTTGCTCGGCTGACCTTGATTCTCTCAATATCGATCGCTGCTGAATCGATTTGAAGCAGCTGCCAAGTTGAGCACTCCGTTGTGATGCATAGGGAAGCAAAATTTGAGCGATGATATAGCTGTCACCCAGTTACTGAGTCCATTAGCATCTACAGGGGGATGGTCGCCCAGCTAGGAATTCTAACCCTACCTGCTGTCTTAATCCAAATGCGATGGCAATAACGATAGGATTCATGGCAATAATTTCGAGGGTAGGAGACTGATGATGGTTGAGCAATGGCTGCTTTCAGAACGGAGTATCTTAAGTTGGATGAGCCATCGCAGCATTTTGAGCATTGGTAGTACGGGGAGTATTTTGAGTATTGGTAGTGTGGGGAGCATCCTCAGCATTGGCAGTACTGGCAGCATCTTGAGTTTCGGCAGTGCTGGAAGTCTTTTAAGTGTTTTGAGTGTTGCGAGTATTTTATCGGTTCTGAGTGCCGGCAGTGTGCTGAGTGTGCTGCAATTCAACTCAGGATGGTATATCAAGTGATGGATGATAGCGTAGGGTTGTTATTTCCGACCCCGTGAAAATGTAGACATCTCAGAAATCATCGTGCTCAGAAGTCTTTAAAGCTAAGCAGCAAATGGAATCACAGAATTTTCGGCGATAACATAAGCGATCACTCCTTGTGTTAGTTGCACTTCATAGCCGCCTGTAAATGACCCGAACGATGGCAGCATCAGCTGTTTTTTGTTGGCATCTAGATAAAAACAAGGTAAACGAAAATTATCCAATCGATTTTTAATTTTGAGGTAAGGATGAATGTGACCACAGATATTAAGGTTGTGCGATTGTGAGTCAGGTTCGTGACTCAGCCATAAATTTTCCAGTTGAATGGCATGCTTCACAAATTCCATGGAGAACTGTTGCAATTGGCTAGTGAGCGCCCGATCGTGATTACCTACAATCAGTTTGACCTCTACCTCAACACTTGCCAAAAACATCGACCAGGCATTAAATACTTCAGCAACCAATCCTAACCTAGAGTGAAATAAATCCCCTAGAATGATCATCTGAGCAGGTTGTAAGCGAGTACAAAGCGTTTTCAAGCGATCTATCGTTTCCTGATTGACGCGATTGGGAATCGGAATGCCCAACTTTTGAAAGGTTTCAGATTTGCCCAGATGTACATCTGCTACCAACAAACTCCGAGAGTCTTGTAGATAGACCGCTTTCTCTGGCAACAATTGCAGAGTACTTCCCGAAATAAAAATTTCTTGCACAGGACATTATTCCACCAGATCCAATGCATGTTTCTGGAGTTCCGCAAATGATACATACTCCAGTGACGAAGCATGCGTTGCAGACAGTACGACGGGTGGTGCAACTCCATCATCCAATGCTTCTTTCCAGCGTGACGCACACAAACACCAGCGATCGCCCGATTTTAATCCCGGAAATCCATAATTGGGCGCAGGGGTAGACAAATCATTGCCTTTTAATTGGGTATAGGTCAAAAATTCCTCGGTCATTTGGGCACAAATAACATGCGCACCAAAATCTCCGCCGCCTGTGTTGCAGCACCCATCCCGATAGTATCCCGTTAGAGGAGCGGTGCTGCATTGCTCCAACTTGCCGCCTAATACGTTACTTGCCTGTGACATGGTCTACTCCCCAAAAGCCTGTAAAGCAATTATGTCATTGTCTTGTTGGGAATTGAGATCGCTTCATCAGTTAGTAGCCAACATGATTCGATCTCATACAGATCCGAATCGTTCACAAAGACGTAGACGTAATAGAGAGGGTATCCCAAGCATCTTTCGTTATGGGGTAACCGCAATCTTTGTGAATGGCGCATCGTGGATGATAGACAATACCGTCACGGCTCGGATTCAGTTAAGATGTAAGAAGTTAAAGATTGCTGTTGACAGCATTAACGATTTGTAATACATACCGATGGGGATTTTATCCAGGTTGAAGCATCGGAATTTTATCTGGAAACGATAAATTTAATGACGGCTGACAATTACTGTTTTTGTGAACTCGCTCCTCTCTATGCGCTCGATCTTTTAAGTGAGCCAGAACGACATTGGGTAGAGCGGCAAGTATTTGTCTGTCCAGAACTGGAGGAAGAATTGTCAGGCTATCAGTTAGCCACGACTGCACTCCCCTACAGTATTCCATCCGGTTCCGTTGCCTCGGATTTGAAAAATCGCCTGTTCGATCGACTTGGCTTGGCGCTTCCCAGCCCACGGGCTAGTGAAATCGCCCAATCCGCTGCTTCTTCGATCGTACGAGCTCAAGATCTTCAATGGCAACCTCATCCTGTGTCAGGGGTCTTGATTGCGATCGTTCACCGCGATGAACAAAAGCGAGAGATTTCAGGTGTGCTTCAGGCTGAACCTGGTGTTCAATACCCTTTCCATCGCCATGCCACTGTGGAAGAAATTTACATGCTGGCGGGAGATTTGATCATCGGGGGTGAAACTTATGGTGCTGGAGATTACATTCGTTCTCCTGCGGGGTCTGGGCACGCCCCTTATACCTATGGGGGATGTCAATTCTTTTTCCGCACCTCAATGGATGATGAATATCCATCTGTAGCGATGACGGGTGCTTCATAAATCAATAAATTCTATGGATTTGTGAATGAAAGGGAGCACACCAGATTATTGAATTTTTGAGTATTGTTTAACAATTAATAAACAATTACGATCGTCCTCTGTGCGGGAATAACTGAGCATATCAGCAATGCGATGAAGCAAGAGCAGACCTCGCCCACCAGTTGCATCTTTATTGGTTGTTGCAGTCATTCTTTGTAGCGTTTGATTCAAATCAAACTGAGAACCAGAATCCCAAATTCGAATTTCTACCACATCTTTTTGAATGCTTGCTTCAATGTCAATAAGAGTTTCGGGTGGCATGCCTTGATGTGCATGGCGAACGGCATTCGTAAAGCCCTCAGCCAATGCTGTTTGGCACTGAATCCAAACATCGGAAGGCACGCTTGTATGATCTAACTGATTAAACCACCATAAAACTTGATGCAGATCAGTGAGTGTCGATTTTGTTTGCATCCGATTTTTGTTAATCATTCATACACCCTAACCGTTCTTGGAAAACTAATTAAAAAACTCAGCGATTCCATCTCAGGACAAAAATGATTTAGAATCATAGCACTCACATATATTTATAGAGTGAAGATAGAAATATTGCCCTATGATTCAGATTTTGATTATTGATGATGACCCAGTTATGCAAGTCATCCTTAAGAAGAAGCTTCAAGAACAAGGCTATGAAGTTATTTTAGCTCGAAGTGGAATCGAAGGTATTGATTTGGCAGAAAAGCATCAACCAGCGCTCATTATTTGTGATTGGCAGATGCAAGAAATGGATGGTTTGGAGGTCTGTCGTCGTATTAAAGCCGATCGCACCCTCTCCCAAAGTTTCTTTATTCTACTGACCGCAAGATCGGACGTTGAAGATAGAATTCAAGGCTTAGATACAGGAGCCGATGACTTTCTTTCTAAGCCAGTCGAAATTAGCGAGTTGAAAGCCAGAGTTCGAGCCGGATTACGCCTCTACCAATCTAATCAAAAATTACAAGTCCTGGCACAGGATTTACAACTGCAAAAGCAAGCTTTGGAATCGGAACTTGCTGAAGCAGCAGAATATGTCAGATCTCTTTTACCTAAGCCAATCACTGGAAAAATTAACATTGATTCTCGCTTTTTACCTTCTCGTCATCTTGGGGGAGATTGTTTTGATTACTACTGGCTTGATCCGGACTATTTGTTGATTTACTTACTGGACGTTTCTGGTCATGGCTTAAGCTCTGCCCTCCCTTCGGTTACAATGTTTAATTTATTAAGATCTCAATCTCTATCTGGCGCAAATTTCTATCAGCCTGACCAGGTCTTAAGAGTGCTGAATGAGTTCTTTCAAATGGACAATCAAAACAATCAATATTTTACGATCTGGTACGGTGTTTACAATCGACAAAAGCGATCGCTTTCTTACTCCAGTGCGGGTCATCCACCTGCGATTCTCTTGTCTAGTGCCGCGCCTGAAACGCTTAAAGTTCAGAAATTGAAAACCAGAGGAACCCCGATTGGGATGATGCCAAATTCAAAATATTCGACTGAGAGTTGTGAAATTGAAGCAGGCAGCACTCTCTACGTTTTTAGTGACGGAATTTATGAAATTAGAAAACAGGATGGCACCGTTTGGACTTTAGATGAATTTATTGATCAATTGATTCAATGTGCCCAACTGGCGAATTCTAACGATTTAGATCACGTTTTACAACAGGTTCAACTCGTCAATCATCATGCTCCTTTTGAAGATGACTGTTCTCTGTTGCGATTTGTATTTAATTAATTGATTCACTTGGACTGATATTGGATTTTTCCCAGTCAAGACTGGATGTTATCGGCTCTTGCTCCGAAAATGAACCAAATTCCAGCCTTTTACTGAATTCTCTTCCTATCATCTTTTTGGAATTTAAATTGGATGATAAAGCTGCGAAGAAATCTGCATTTACACTTTGTCGGAAAATTTGAAAAGCCTCAAAGTAACCATCTTGTTGACCTAATTCTCTTGCCCAAAAGCGAGATAAGATTAGGATTGCATCGAGTTGCATGAAGGTCTTGGTGTTTTCCGAATTATAGCAACCGATCGCTTTTACCTTCTCCTTAATAACAGGGGTAATATCTACAAAAAAATTTGGATCAAATCCTCGTTAAAAAACCGGAGGAGCTGAGTACCAGAGGGAAACATTTTTCCGCGTCGCAACATTTGAAACTGAGATTGCACAAACTTCGTGATCTCGATGTCCATATCGCTCAGGCTGGGGAGCATGCGTGATGATCAAGTCGGGGTTTAAGCGATCGATCGCTGCTTCTGTTAACTTGACTACCTCTTGAGTCGAGAAGTTGCACTCAGCTAAATCATGAAACTCGTAGGTTGCACCAATAATCTTGCCTGCTGCTTCTGCCTCTTGGAGCCGTTTCCCTTTAATCGGAGAACTCGATTGATCACCATCAGTCAAAACGATGCAATGAACTTTCCAACCAGCTTTTGACATGAGCAAGAGAGTACCGGCTGCTGGAAGCACTTCGTCATCTGCATGAGCATGAATCGTGATGACTGTTCTATGCTCACTTTCAGGCAGTGCATTCTGATTTGTAAGAACTGTCATGCAATTTTTTGACCTTTTTTCTACCTTAGAATCAAGCTCAAGAGGTGGATGTAGCACTAAAGGCTTCTTGATCAGCAAAAATCTCAAACACACTATCCATGTCAGTGAGTTCCAACAACATTCTCAGTTGGTCATTAATGGAACAAAGCACTAACCTTCCGCCAACATCCCGAACTTTTTTGAGTGACATTACCAGCACTCCCAGCCCAGAACTATCAACCAATTCAACTGCTTGGCAGTCAATCAGAATGGTTTTAGTGCCTGCTTCTACTGCGTCGATCACTTCCCGGCGAAGGATATTACCATTAATACTATCGAGAATGCCAGCAGGCTGAATGATTTTGACCATAAAACTCCTCAAGGTAATTGGTGAAACCATACTCACATGACTATTGATAGTGTACCGATGATTGAGCAGAAAATCGCTTTCTCAGCAGCTTAAGCAACTTCTTTGGGTTGCCAGACGGCTGCCCGAATTACTGCCCACAACAAACTTAGGTTATAAATTGCCCAAGCGCTGTTGAGTAAATGCACCCATGGATCTGGTAGGCTTCCCATGGCAAAGCGTAGCAAACTCCAAGCAATGCCAAGCAGTGTTAGTCCAAATATGATCAGTTGCGGTAAAACTAGACGCAAGTAGATGCCGGATTGTCTTTGTTTGGGGGTGACTTGAAATTTGATGGGGCGTTTAGTGAAGACGCTCCACACTGCCTGAATAAATAGGGGAAAAAGGGCGATCGCATACTGTTCCGATCTCCATACTTCACTTGCTTGAATCCCCCAAGTTGCTGCCGTAAAAGTCAGACGATTGATCACAAAAGCTGGAAAAAAGTGCAGCGCAAAATCAGAACCATAGGCGTTGACTGGAATCACGCCAGTGAAAAAATAAAGAATGGGGCAAACAATTAAGATAAACGTTGCAAAGCCCGAGAAGTAGCTGTACATGGTTTGGAAATACTGGAGTCGTTGCCAGAAGGTCAACCCTGGCTTTTTCCAGGGATTTTCTTGCAACAATACCTGGATGGTGCCCTGTGCCCAGCGGAGCCGCTGCTTTAGCGTCGAACTAAGATCATCTGGGGCCAATCCTTCTGCTAGCAGTTCGTTATGGTAAATCGATTTCCACCCTGCTCCATGCAGTCGCATTGCCGTATTCATATCTTCGGTAATACTGCTACTCGACATGCCTCCAATCAGATCAAACTCATCCAGGCGAGTTTCATCTTTAGCGAATGCTGCGGAGAAGTATTTTAGCCCCACACTAACCAGTGCTTCCCGTCTCAAAACTGCATTTGTCCCTGTATAGAAGGCGGAATTCAGCCCATCTTTTCCTTGTTGAATGGGTCCATAAAACAGGTTTGCCCGATGCCCAAACGGATCGTGAGGGGGAAGATTGTAGAAATTCTGGGGGGTTTGTACAAAGGCAATTTGGTTACTTTCATAGCGACCTTTTGCCAGGTTGTAGGTATAGAAATAGGGCAAAATGCGTTTGAGAAATTGCCGTCTAGGAATGTGATCGGCATCCAGGGTCAGGATGAACTCACCTGTTGTTTCGCCTGAGAAAATTGCATAGTTAATGTTGCCAGCCTTGGCATGATGGGGTTTGCCCGCAGGTTTAGGACGGGCAATGTAGCGACAACGAACCAGATCAGTGAGTTCCAGTTCTTTTTGATGAATGGTAGTTTCCAGTTTCCTTTGTTCTGCACTCAATTGAGCTGTGATACTGGTGTGGTTTGAACCGTGTTGCAACAGGTGGTGAAAAGTTTTCAAAAACTTCTCTGACGGTTGGCTGGCTTCGGGGATACTCTGCACAAACTGCTCTGCCGCTTCAGCTTCAGGCATCATTTGTTTGAGTT
This sequence comes from Scytolyngbya sp. HA4215-MV1, assembly GCA_019359045.1. Lineage (GTDB taxonomy): Bacteria > Cyanobacteriota > Cyanobacteriia > Leptolyngbyales > Leptolyngbyaceae > Scytolyngbya. The sequence goes on along the minus strand of JAHHIA010000012.1, from coordinate 198,021 downwards.
GGTCGAGTTGTTCAACCAATTGTGATCGCTCTGCCTTAATTCGCTTAACTTCTGCTTGTAGCAATGGGGATTTGAGATCTTCTAACCCCAACTGCTGGGTCATTGCCCGCATTTCTGGTGAGTTACCATCATCTAGGACATAGACTCGTAGTTTGGTAACGGGATAATCCATTGCCAGTGCAGCACGAGTGGTTTGTTCTACTAAATCAACCGGTTCGTTGTAACAGGTGATAAATACATCAACCAGTGCCCAATTTTCACGATGGATTGGCGGCGACAGTTGATCGAATGATCTGACTTGTCGCTCTAGCGGTCGCCATAATCCGATCGTAAACATGACCCCGCCCAGATAGCTGTAAATCTCTGCTGCTAGGAGTGGTATTGCCAACCATAGCGCGTTGAAGTTGATCGAGTGCCCAATACGCCATTGCAGATACCAGGCTCCCAAGATCAGGTTTATCTCAGCAAGGTAGCGAAACAGGAGGGTGCGTTTCTTCAGCCGCGATCGCAAATTGCCAATGAATGAGGGGGAATTTTCAAGAATCGTCGCAGGGTTGGTCATAATTCTTAGAGCATAGGTAGAAGTCAGCAATAGAGTGCAACGGTCACTCGTTCAAATCAGAATGCATATGAGCAGTTCCATCTGTGCATCGGTTACAGTGCTAGGGGCTGTTCTCCCCTCGCTTTATACAGCAGGCTTTCCAGGATGATGGCATTGGTATTGACGTCGATAGAAGTATTTTCCCCTAGGCTGGAATCTTCGTATCGTCCTGAGAAATAGCCTCGGTTGGGATTTGCGAGATTTTGCACTGTATCGCGCAAAAGTTTAGCGTAGGCATCTCCTTGCATCAAAACACTCCAGGCAAACGCAGCTTTGGTACTCACAAATCGTAGATGGGGAAACGCTTTGCCTTGAACATTGATGGCGTGCCAGGGTTGCCCATTGGCATAAACGCTATAGTAGAGAAAGTAGGGAGGGCGATCGAGGGAGTCTTCGTTGACTGCGGTGACGATTTTGGTGCGTTGATAGCGTTGCGCCTGAACTTTGAACAGATTTTGTACCTGTGGTTTGACCATTTCTGCCCAGCCCAGTTCCAGTCCCCAGAGCAGATAGGGATCACTGGTGAGGTAGTTGCTGGCTCCAGAGTTTTTCAGCTCCCGTTGATCGACTTGCAGGAGTACGCCATCCACTTTGATGGTTCTGGCGGGTGGGTGATGCAATGCCTGAGTGGCTTCTACTCCCCATTGCTGCAAACCATAAGCAGCGTATTGTTCATAACCCAGTCTACCTTCTTGTACTGCTTGAATACCGCTCGGCGTGGCAATTCCTCCGATCAACCAGCCTTTTGTGACCAGTTTGGGGAGTTGCCAACGTTTTACGATGTGGTGAATGCGATCGCCATATTCGGGATAGTGCTGCTTAATGATGTTCAATCCCACTAAAAGACGCGCAATATCGAGCACCGACCAACCACTGGTGCCTTTGGGATCGGGCGTGTCATCTAATTGGCGCATTTGTGCGGTGCTGGTGCTATAAGCTTTGTTAGGCAATCCAGTGGCAGGAATGGGCAGCGTCTCCAGGGTTTTAAGTAACACATTCATTCGTTGATCAAAGCGTTCTGCGGTCATCAGTCCCAGTTGTCTCCCGGCATGAATCCCCAGAAGGGCACTGCCCTGATCCCAGAGGGTTGTCCAGGTAAGTTGATCGACAGCATTGACCAATCCAGTTTGGGGATTCCAGTTTCGTTCAAAGTATTTCCAGGCGCGTTTGGCTGCGATCGCATCGCTTTCTGAGGATACAAGGGGCACAACTTTCGTTGGTTGGGCTGCCTCAGGTTTGGGTTGAGGGGACGTAGATTCTGGCAACGCAGGAGATGGGATGGGTCTGGGCAAAGGCAGGATGATGGCAGACTGGGCAGCGGTTGTCGTTGGCTGTGGGGTGGGTTGAAGTGCTGCTGGAGATGGAGCAGGCACCGGAATCGGTTCAGTTGCGACTGGCGATTGTTCTAGAACCGTTTCACTGGCTAGGTTGGTGGACACCCAATAAGTCTGTGTGCCCTCTGTAACAAATTTTGCAGTTTGCTGTTTTCGGCTCGGTAATCCCCTAGAGGTATCGCCTGAGGCGATCGCTTTCCACCAGGGAGAATTCATCGAAGTAGGACGCAATAGCGGTTGATCTCGAGTCGCTCGATAGAGTAATGCTTGCAAGATCAAACTGTTGGTGTTTGCAGCCTGGTTATTCTCGCGTTTGCCCGACGTTTCATAAAATCCTTCGTAGTAGCCTAATTGGGGATTGTACAAATCCGTCACTGTTTGCCAGAGTTCGCGGCTGTAAGATTCATCTGGAAACAATGCGTACAGAGCAAAAGCCACGCTTGTACTCACTAGACGATCGCCCTTAGCCGGATTTCCCTGAGCATCCAGATTTGCCCAGGCTTGACCATTCCCTACCAAAGTACTGTGCAAAATGTAGGGGGGTGAATTAATGGCAGCGGTGTTTGCGGCGGTAAATCGTTTGGTGCGACGAAACCGTTCTGCTTGGGCTTTGAACAGCGGTTCTGCCAGCGATCGCATCTGGGGGTCAAAGCCAAACTCTAAACCATAGAGTAAAAACGGTTCGCTGACAGTAATTGCTAGATCTGAGGTTTTGGGAACTCCCTGCCGCTGCACAGGCACCTCAAAGCCTTCAACGTTGGTTTTGATATAGTGCTCACCCACAGCCGCACGATCCACCTCAAAACCCCAAAGCTGAAATGCGCGGGCTGCATACTCGCTGTATCCCAACCGCGTTTCCGGAACAGTTCTTGTCAGCATCCGCCCGGTCTCGTCTTGGGTTACGGTGCCACTATTCAGCGCACGATCGCGGACCACACGGACGTAAGACCAATCCAACACGATGTGATCCACAGCATCTGTATATTCGGGATAGCAGGTTTTCAAGCCATACAGTGCTGCCAAAAAACGTCCCAGATCAGCAGCGGACCACCCTGTCCCGCCTGGTACTGGGTTGCCGCCATAATCTACAGGCTGAAGCGACCAGGGATCGTATCCCCGATTGGGCAACTCTCCCCCATACAGCGGCAATTGCTGCATCGTCCCGAATAACTGTCGAATGCGTTGGTCGAAATCGTTGGGCGTAATCACTTCTAGAGTTCTTGCCGCTCTTAGCGCAGCAAGATAATCTCCCAATCCCCACAGTGTCACACCTTTGAAGTCGCTGCGATCGTTGATCAATCCCGTGGCTTGGGCATTGGCACGAAAATATTGCCATGCCGCTTGGGCGTAGCGTCGCTCGACAAGTGAAAGCGGTTGGCTGAGTCGGGGACAGGCGGTAGTGTTTGTTGGAGTATCGACCGCCGGAATTGGTGCAGGAGGCATTGTTAGGGGAGATGCCATCTCTCCTCGTGCGATCAGGGGGCGATTGCCTCTGGCTTTGTAATAAAGAATTTCGAGAATGAGACCGTTAGTATTGCCTGTAAGGGATGTATTCGGTTTCTGCGTCGCTTCATATAGCCCAGCGTAGTACCCATCATCTTTGGGACTGCGTAAGTTTTTAACTGCATCAAACACCTTTTGGGCGTACTCATTGGTGGGATAGAGATAATGCCAACCAAAAGCGGCTTTGGTGCTGATGCTGCGAAATTGGGGAATGGGTTGGTTCTGATCGGTGATGGCTGCCCAGGGCACACCATTGGCATAAACTGTGTTGTAGATGAAGTAGGGGGGAGCGTCGATATTGTCTTCAGTCACCGCAGTGAGTTGCCCTGTTTGCGAATAGCGTCGCCGTTGGGCTTCTAACACTCTGCCAGCATAATCCGCTTGTTCGCCTTGCCAGCCAAACTCAATGCCATCCAGAATGTAAGATTCGCTCACTACATAGTTGTTGGCATTGGTTTTCTGGTAATCGCGTACATCTACTGGAATTTGGATGCCATAAACGTCTACAAACTGAAAAGGCTGAAAAGACTTTGCTTTGTCTGCTTTATAGCCCCAAAGCTCGTATCCCCGCACGGCATATTCTTCATAGCCTAAGCGTCCTTCTTGCACCAATAGGGTTTTGCCGTCCGGGGTTACGGTTGCCCCATAGAGTTGATCGTCCTGGAGCGATCGGGCAATTTGCCAACGCTGGGTAATACCCTTTAACCAGTCGGCATACTGTGGGTGACAGGTGCGAATGATGTGAAACGCTGCTAATATCCTGCCAATATCTAGGGCTGACCAACCAATGCCTCGGGGGGTTGGGTTATTGCCATAGTCCACCATCTGTCCATTGGCAGCGTGATAGACCTTGTTGGGTAAAGCCTCGTCAAAGAGTTTGAGCGAGCCAAAAGTACTCAGAAATTTATTTAACTTTTCGTCGAATTCTTTTTGGGTAATGAGATCCAGCCAACGAGCGGTGTTGAGTGCCACCAGATAGTTCCCCATATCCCATAGGGTTCCTGAGGGGTAGCCCCCGGTGGCATTCATGAAGCCTGTTTCAGGTTGGTAATTTTTAGCGAAATATTGCCATGCGGCTTTGGCATATCCCTGTTCTTCGGAGGTAAGGGGAGCGGTCAGCACAGCACAAGCGTTCTGATCAGTGGGCATGGTGCGATTTTGTTGCGCGATCGCACCTTCTATCCCTAACCCAAAGCCTGCTTGGGCTGACAAGACCGCCAGCATGACTCCTGTAAGAAACAGGGCAACTGTCTTTACCCAACGTGGAGATTGATTCAAGGTTGAACCCCTGCCCATACAGTAAACGGTTGACCGAGTTTCTTGTAAAGCAAACTTTCTAAGATGACCCCATTGTTATTCGCCGTCAGTGATCGATTTGGCTGCTTCGATGCTTCGTAGAAACCGTTGTACCAACCTGCGTCCGCTTTCAGATTGGTTTGCACAAAATCAAATAATTTTTGGGTATAGGGAGTGTTGTACAGAACATGCCAGCCGATTGCTGCTTTGGCACTGAGAAACCGTAAATCATTGCGCTTCTGGCGGGTGTCGGTAATGGTTGCCCAGGGTTCGCCATTGACAAATAGGGTGTTGTAAACAAAATACGGATCTTGATCGAGGTTGTCTTCAGTTAAGGCAGTCAGTTGTCCAGTAGCACGATATCGTGCAACCTGAGCTGCTAAAACCTGATCGGCATGGGCTTTGGGCAGTGCCTGAAATCCAGTCTCAATCCCATCCAAAATGAAAGGTTCACTCAGGACATAGTTGTTTGCGCCTGAAGTTTTGTAGTCTCGACGATCGTAGGGGACATCTTGACCATAGAGATTGACAAACGCCAGATTAGACTGGGTGTTTAACGCTTTTTGCACATCTAATTTCCAGAGTTTCAAGCCGTAGGCGGCATAGCTCTCGTACCCCAAGCGCCCTTCCTGGTTATATCGCTCTTTGCCATTCACGACCGTAGTCCCGTACATTTGCCCAGCTTTGACCAGTCGTGTCACCTGCCAAGATTGCCAGACCGCTTCGGCTTGAGGGTGCAACTGAGGATACTTGGCATTCACAATTTTCAACCAGAGCGCTATTCTGCCCAGGTCAATGGCAGACCAACCAATTTCTTCTCGTTTATCAAGCTTGCCGTAGTTGACTGGCAGCAAGGTTTTGGAATTGTAGACCTTGTTGGGCAGTTCATTTTTGTAGAGTGGCAGTGTTGCCAGGGTTTTGAGCATCACCTTCATCTTGGCTGTGAACTCAGCTTCAGGTACCAAGCTAAGTTCCTTGGCACTGACGAGCGCAGCCATTGCTGCTGCCTGATCCCATAAGGTCACCGAGGCAAAGCCATCGGCTGAATTGACTAAGCCCGTTTTCTCATTCCAGTTGCGTTGAAAATATTGCCATGCTTGCTTCGCCATGGCTTGTTCTTGGGGACTGAGTGCTCCTGGATGGGGTGAGTTACCGGTATGGAGTGCCGAAGCCGACGGATCAGGGACTTTCATGGATTGAGCATCTAGACGTGCAACCTCTGCATTGGACGAGATGTTGGGTGCGGCGGCGGTTGCTGTGGGTTGGGTCGAATTAGCTGCCGTTGTTTTGTGGAAATAGCCAGATAGGGATTCTAGCCCAGCGACCATGGCGATCGCGGTGACTACGCCACCGACTGATGCGAGTAAAGACGAGCTTTTGGGAGGAGGGTCAAAATCAGAATTCATTGATTTGATTGAAAAGGGGATAACAAACTAACGGGGCTGAGCCAAATTCATCCGAGCCAAATCGCTGGGTGCAACATAGACAAAGTCAGGATTGGCAACGATCGCCGCATATCCAGCACTGTTTTGCCCATTGCCGCGATACAATGCCCAGTCACATTCCTTGTCAAGATTGAAGTAGAGGACAGCTCGTACTCCTGCATTTGCCAGATAACGATAGGATTCTTGCATCCATTGATCTTTAGCAACAGGGTTGGTACCGTTTTTGGACAGACTGCTGGTCGCTGTTTGAGCAATGAAAATGGGTTTGTTGGGAGCCATAGTTTTCATTCGTTGAACGTAAGGTGCATAAATCTTGTCGGGACCATCCCAGGCTCTCCATTGTCCTGCGGAGGCATTGGCACTGCAAAAGCCCCAATTGTAGGCACTAAAGGCAACGATATCTGTATTTGCATCGCCAGGATAATAATTTTCAAACCGATGTTCGGGTTTACTCCAGCCATTGGGGGCAAAGACCCAACGCACGGCATTTTTAGAGACACCTTGTTCAGCAAAGATGCGTTGAATTCGTTGATACGCCAGCTTGAAGTTGGCTGGGTCTTCTCGATAACTTTCCCAAGAACCATTCATCTCTGGGAAGGGGGCAATAAAAGCCATGCGATCGCCATTTTTATTAGACCAGGTAGCAAACGCTTTGGCTAATTGCTTAAAATTGCCATCAACCTCTCCTCTGGCAATTTCAGCCATGCTTCTTCGAGAAGCCAGGTTAATAAAAGCGGTATAACCTTTTTTACGGAGCAATTCTAGCGGCACCGGAATATTGTAAGCGGGGTTAGAATCTTCGATATCAAAGAACATCCCCGCCAGCGAAACCTGTTTTCCTGCCCAGCTATCGATGGCTTGAATTTCTTGCTTAACGACTCGATCGTCGCCTAAGTAACCCCTGGTATAAAGCCCTAATAAGACCATTGGAGGAGATGCAGCTGTGGTTCTACTCGTTGCAGAAACAGGTTTCGTAGAACTGGGAGAGGGTTTACCCAATGCTTGCAAAGCAGGGGATCTCGCTAGCATCAGGATGGCAAAGGGCATGAGCCAAAGCAGAGATTTCAACCGAAAACTGAATTGATAAAACTTAAGTAAATCCGCGAATTTCACAGGTTGATGAGTCACAAAAAGCCTTCTTATTGCTCACTGATAGCTGAAGCTTTCCCAGGAAAGGTCATACAGTAACGCTAAAATTTGAAGCGAAGTTGACCTGTGAGAGATTGGCTGTTGAAACCGTTGCCTGAAGTATTGCGATTTTGGATATCACTAAAGCTATAGCCAAAATCGGCTTCGAAATTGGGCGAAAGTTTTGCGGTGCAATGAGCCTGATAGCTTCTAGCACCGGAGTAATCGCCGTTCAACCGTTGTCGTCCCAGACTGGCGGCAACTCGACAGCGCAGAAACTTGAAAACATCGCCCTGCCATCCAATTTCGCCGTTGTAGACTAGGAAATCGGGAGGCGAAAAATAGCCACTGCGGGTCTCAAAGTTATTGTCGTAGCTCCAATTGAACAGGTTTGCAGCCGCAAAGAAATCGCCAAACTTGCGCTCCAGCCGGGTGAAAGATTGCTGTTCATGGTTGCCATCGTTGTAGTTGCCAAAGCGCAGGAGTGAAAAGAGGCTGGTATCGCGATCGATCTGCCAGAACAAATTGGTACCAAAGTGCCAAGCAGAAATTTCATTATCCAGGGTCTTCGCGTTGAATTTATAGGGCGCTTGTTCAACCACACCCATGAGGGTGATATTCCGAAAGAGTTTGGTTTCTATTTCCAGGTTGAGGTTGGGTTTGAGCGATAAGCGATCGAAGATATCCACTCCGGCCGTTGGACGGAGCTTGAACGGTCCCCACTTGCCTTCCCAACCTACCTGTAGGGGAATATTGATAATCGATTCTACGCCCCTTTGCTGAAACGTATTGAAACCTGTTTTGACGCGAAGTGCCTCATCATTCGGCAACCGAAATCGGGCTGTTTCTTCAATGAACTGATTTTGTTGCCCAAAGTTATCATAATCGCTCCGAAAATCGGTCGTCAGGGCTTCCAGGGCGATCGCTGAATTGGCTGGAGAGACCGTTGGCGGATTGGGCAGTTCAAATGTTTCAGGTTGGGGAGGCAGAAGTTGTAGAGCTGGATTGAAATTATCTGCCCCAGCAATGATCACAGGGGTTCCATTTGATTTTACGGGTTGCAAATCATCCTGGTTGACGATCTCCCAGGACGCTGAATCTGGTGCAATCGTTGACTGGTCGCGCTTGGCAACGGTTTGGTCTGTAGCGGGGACGAGATCGCTCTCTGGTGCAGTCCAAGCGATAGAAGGTGGTGTCTCAAACGTTGGATGAAAATTGGAAGCAGTGAGATGGGAGGCGATGGGGTAGGCAAAACTGGCCTGAACGGGTATCCAGCATCCCAAAAAGATGACGTAGTGTGCAATTGTGCTGGGATGTGGCAGCGATCGTACGAAAAACAATCGATGGTAATTTGAGGAAATAGAAGGCAGACTTTCTAAAATCAAAGGCATTGAATTACGTCATGGGGCAAGGCAGCTTTACTCAGTTAGTATTGCCATAATTTTGCGATAATATCCATGCGATGACCCATCCCTTTAACTCCAGCACGAAGGGATGTTTCTAACAAATCGTCAAAAAGATAGGGTTAGACCTTAAGCGGTCATGATGAGTAGCGCGAGTTGCTATCATGCCAAACTTTAAAGGCATGATGATTTGAGCACTACCAAGACATATTCTCAAAAAGACATGTCTGAATGAAGGGGCAGGTTGTTGAGCGATGGCAATGGTCGCAATCTGATTCAGAAAGCATAGTTGAAGATCTCTCTTGGAGTGAAGTGGTACAAACTTATTTGAATCATCGGAGTGATTGAAGAGCAAAAACCTGCCTAAAAGGGTAACGTTCTTGTAATTCCTTCATTACTGAAATCATTTGGGACTACTATATACAAAATTGATGCTTAAGACGCATGACATCTATGTCAATTGAGGAATTCAGCTATGGCAAAAGCAACCAAAAAAGTGATAAAAGCCACGATCGTTAAACCAGCCACGATCGAACATACGAAAACAGCTTTGCAAGCATTGCCCGAAAAACCGAAAGAGGGTCTCTCGCTACGTGAGGCAGTGAATCGCTTGCAGGAACCCCTTCGCGCCGCTTTGAATAAGGGCTACAACTATGAAGATTTGGCAAAAATGCTGACTGAGCGTGGCATTAAGATTAGCACGGCAACTTTGAAAAATTATGTCCCCTCCGGCAAGCGATCGGGGGCTCAGGCGAAGCCGCTGAGTGTCAAACCGACCGACAACAGCTCGAAGCGGGATGCTGTGACTCAAGGCAATGAGACGAACGGCTCCTATCCAAAACCGGAGGAGATGGGTGTAGAGACCTCTACAAAACCGCGGAGAGGTCGAGCAACCAGTTCAACCTCTGCCCAACCTCAACCTGCTACGTCTCCCAGTCCTGGGACAGAAAAAGCGAAAGCTGCCTCACCTGCTTCAAAGCGTCGCAAAAAATGAATTTTAGCAATCGGTTAAAGCTCTGCTGAAGCTCGCCTGCTGCTGTGAACTGCTTAAAACAAATGGCTGCAATTCACAACGCCACTTACAAAAAATTGAGCGGATCAATGTCGATCGTCAAACTTACAGATGCCGGACATAACGCTCGCAGCTCATTAATATCAGGTAATGGCAGGGTTGTGTCAGGCAGTGACTTGAGCAAAATCTGCCAGCGATAGCGACGAGCCATCCGGAAAATGCCAGCAGGGGCGGGACCCAGCAACTCGTAAGTGGAATTGCTGGGCATCAGTGTGGTAGCGACACGATCGGCGGCTTGTTGCACGGCAACTGCCTCGGGGCTGCTCAGGCGTAACAAAATCAAACGACCCCTGGGGGGATAGTTTAACTCTGCCCGTTGTGCCAGTTCTGTTTCAACAAAGCGGGTGTAATCATGCTGGTGTACGGCTGCAATTACCGGGTGGGAGGGTGTGTAGGTTTGGACGATCGCTCGTCCCGGAATTTCTCCCCGTCCGGCTCGCCCAATTACCTGAGTCAGGGTTTGAAATGCTCGTTCCCCTGCCCGAAAGTCTGATAAGTTCAATAGTCCATCTGCTGCCACCACCCCGACCAGTGTTACTTGCGGTAGGTCGATGCCTTTAGTTAACATTTGTGTTCCAACTAATAAATCAGCGGTTCCACTCGCAAATTGGCTGAGAATCGCCCGATGTGAACCTTTGGTGCGTGTGGTGTCGCTATCAAACCGTAAGCACCGGAGATCAGGAAACTGACGACTTAATTCTTGTACGACTCGCTGCGTGCCACTGCCAAAAAACTTGAGATAAGGGGAACTGCATTCGGGGCAACGTGGTGGATGTAACCGGGTGTAGTTGCAATAGTGACAGCGCAGCAAAGGTGTCGCTTCTGTGTGGCTGTGGTGGTAGGAGAGTGACACATCACAATTCGGGCAGTCAATAACGTAGCCACAACTTCGACAGGAGACAAAAGTACTGTGTCCACGCCGATGGATGAACAAAATGCCCTGCTGTTGCTTTTCCCGGAGATCTTGCAAAGCAGATTGTAAACGACGGCTAAAAATGGACGGATTGCCTTGTTGTAGTTCTTGCCGCATGTCGATGACTTCGACCTCTGGCATGGGACGATTGTAAACCCGATCGGGGAGCGTGAGGTAAAGCGAGGGAGCCTCGACTGGGAAGGTTAAATCCGGATCGCAGGAGTTGATTGGCGTTATGTTGGCAACTTGTGCAGTCACCCAACTTTCTAGCGATGGGGTTGCAGAACCCAAAATCAGGGGGCAATGGTCTAGCTGCGATCTCCACTGGGCAACGGTACGAGCGTGATAGCAAGGGGCCGGTTGATCTTGTTTAAAGCTGGCATCATGCTCCTCATCCAGCACAATCAACCCCAGGTTAGGAAGGGGAGCAAAGATAGCAGAACGCGTGCCAATGACCACTTGGGGTTGGGCATGGAGCATTTGTCGCCAGGTATCGTAGCGTTCCCCCTCGGAGAGGGCGCTGTGGTAGACGCGGACTTGACTGCCAAACCGCGCCCGGAAGCGATCAGTCAACTGAGGGGTTAAGCCGATCTCTGGCACCAGTACCAGCACTGACTGTCCTCGCTGCAAGATTGGGGCGATCGCCTGCAAATAGACCTCTGTTTTACCCGACCCCGTGACTCCATGCAATAATACCTGCGCTGTACCAGTGAGCGTGATGATTTGCTCCAGTGCCAGTGCTTGAGTAGCGGTTAGGCGTTTAGGACAATCCGATTGTAAGGTGCCTCCTGCCTCGGCACGCAATACTTCTCGGGGTTGCAGAGTCACACACCCTTTCTGCTCCAGATTTTTAAGCGTTGTACTGGTCGTGTGGCTACGTTGCAACAAATCACTCAGCCACAAATCTCCCCCTTCTCGCTTTAAGATATCCAAAATTTCTCGCTGGCGAGGACTAAGACTCTCGAGATGCTGAAACGCTGTGGCAGTGAGAATGACAGCTTGTCTCACCTTGGGACGAATGGGTGTGGGCGGTTCTAAGTAACTTTCCACAAATCCTTGTTGCAACAGTTCTTGCAATCCTTGCCGTGCACCCGGTATGTGTCGTTGTAAATATTGCCAGGTGTAATCTCCCGTTTTGCTGCGCTGAAGTAATTCCAGAATTGGCTGAGCGGTAGACGTCCGAAAAAAAGCAGTGTGAGGGGTAAAGTTTAAGTTTTGCGTGGAATGGGTGAACTCGGTACCCAGGTTCAGACCTGACTGCTCTGGCTTTTGTGCGTCTAGCTCAGGCTGCTGAGCCTTTAAGCGAATTCGGCGTTGAGAACGAGACAGCAGACCCGGTGGCAATGCCGCACGAACCACTTGCATGAGGGGAGTATAGTAGTAATGAGCAACTTTTTGTAATAACGTCCAATAATTGGCGGGGAAAAAGCTACGGCTTACAACTTCGTGAATGGGTTTGACCTGTACCAGATCGATATGGGCAGGGAGTGTTTTCAGCAAACATAGGGCGATCGCCCCCACCTGCTGTGAACCAAAAGGCACTGTGAGAATGTCACCGACCTGAACGGAGATTTGGGGTGGGAGTTGATACGTAAAGACACCGGGTGCACCTGGACAATCGACCAACACCTCAACCCATTGCTCTACTGGAGGGGTTGGATAATGACCGCCAGCCTCAGCCAGAATCGGAGCTGAAATACCTAAAGGGTTGGCAAACATAGGGTTGGCAGTCGTTCTGCAAGATGCCTCAAACATCGAAATACTCTAACATACTCTGCTCTTTCTCCTCAGCGATCAAACCCTATCTGAGCACCGACTCTCTTCAGTCGCAATCTTGAAAGACCTTGAGAGACAGCAATGATTGAATACGGCAACCTTCAGGTACAGAATACTTTCTGACTATCGATAGAGGAGGAATATCAGATCAGTATGGGAGGCTATTAAGGCGTGGTTGATTCAGATAAAAATCTAAAAATTTGACGATTTAGGAACAACGCTTACAGAAATCTCAGTCAGCCTCCTTAATCATGTATCCAAAATCGTTTTTCTTGCTTGAGTTGGCCGCTACCCCTCTGTCCGATCCATTTTTGTCGCTCTACTGAGATTACGGGTTACCGCTGCTCAAGTTCGAATTCCTTCTAAAATGCACCCTTTAAGGTGGGACCTTCCCTCTGCAAATTTCTCCATTTCCCAGTGTTAGTCAATCTAGCAGTCCCTTGCACAGTCTGCCTGTCAAACCATTTAATCCATTTACGGTAAACATGGTTATGTATCAACTCAATCACACGGATAACCGTTTTCACCCAGATTTTTTTCAAAATCAAGGACCGACGTTCGCTGATGCTGAGCCAGACGCTAACGTGATGGATGTGTCGCTCAATGCTGATCTGGAAAATGCTGATCTGGCTGAGTTTGAGGCAAATCTTGCCGCAGATGTCGATACAGCAATGGATTCGGAGACAGTTGATCAGATGGCGATCGCGCGTTCTACAGGGCATCATAAAACCGTCTCTGATGATGCAGTTGGAGCTTTTTTCAAAGAGATGGCTCGTTATCCGTTGCTAAAGCCCAACGAAGAGGTTGAGCTTGCCCGCCGGGTCAAATATTCGGTCGAAATTGATGATCTGCAAAATCAATTGCAAACTGAGTTGGGGCGGCAACCAACCCGCACCGAGGTGGCAACGGCTGTCGGGATGACCGAACGGCAATTGGAACAGCAGCTTTACCGCAGTCGAGTGGCGAAACGCAAAATGATCCGCTCGAATTTGCGATTGGTGGTGTCGATCGCCAAACGTTACCTGAATCGAGGTGTCCCTTTTCTAGATTTGATCCAGGAGGGTGCTCTGGGTTTAAATCGGGCAGCTGAGAAGTTTGATCCAGACAAGGGATATAAATTTTCGACTTATGCTTACTGGTGGATTCGTCAGGGGATTACCCGTACGATCGCCAACGATGCGCGGACGATTCGTCTGCCCATTCACATTGTTGAGAAGCTGAATAAGCTAAAAAAAATCCAGCGTGATTTACGCAAAGAGTTCAACCGTGCCCCTAGCGAGACAGAGTTGGCAGATGCTTTGGAAATGTCCGTTAGCCAACTGCAAAGCCTGTTGCAAGTCCGACGCAAATCGCTCTCACTCAACCATCGCATTGGTAAAGGGGAAGACACCGAACTGATGGATTTGCTGGAAGATGGTGAAACGAGATCGCCAGAACAGCAAATGAGTGACCTGATGTTGCGGCAAGAAATTTGGGAAGTGTTAAGCGATGTGCTGACCGAACGGGAGAAAGATATTATCTCGTTACGGTATGGGCTAACTACTAGCCAACCCTGCACCCTGGAAGAAGTGGGTGGTTTGTTCAACCTTTCACGAGAACGGGTACGGCAAATCCAAACCAAAGCAATGCGAAAGCTGCGGCGCCCCCAAATTGCGGAACGATTAAAGGGATGGTTGGGATAGTAAGCTGTGCAATCACTCAACTGCGCCCACAATAAAACCTGGCTAGAGGCAACCAAGTCAGTTACTTCCAGCCAGGTTTTGTTATGGGAAAATAGTTAACCTGGCAACCTTTGCTCATGTTGATTTGACCAGGGCAGTCTGGCTGCATAGCATGCGTGAGGTAATGCCGTAATGCCCGATTCACTCGTGAGGGGCGGTGCGTTAGCGTCAGCTATGGGATACCTATGCGCTCATTGTCAGGTCTTTGGTGGCCGGGTGAATGGGGTGGTGAGACCCAATGTTATGCTGCTGCGAAGTTCTGAGCAGCAAAGTCCCAGTTGAGCAGGTTCTTGAGAAATGCCTCAATGTAGTCGGGACGCTTGTTCTGATAATCTAAGTAGTAAGCATGCTCCCAAACATCCAGGGTCAGCAATGGCACTTGGTTGCTGGTCAGCGGGTTGTCTGCGTTGGAGGTTTTGGTTACTTTTAGCGTGCTGCCATCTAATACTAGCCAAGCCCAACCGCTGCCAAACTGAGTGGTGCTAGCAGTTTTGAAGGCTTCCAGGAATTTGTCAAAGCTGCCAAAGTCAGCGGCAATTTTATCTGCCAGTGCCCCGGAGGGAGTACCGCCCCCGCTTGGCTTGAGGCTATTCCAGTAAAAAGTGTGGTTCCAGGCTTGAGCCGCGTTGTTAAAAATCCCAGTCTTGCTGGAGTCACCCGCGATCGCTTTGATCACTTCTTCCAACGATTTGCTGTCTAAATCGGTGCCTTGCACGGCTTCGTTGAATTTGGTTACGTAAGTGGCGTGGTGTTTGTCGTGATGAAATTCTAGCGTGCTCTTAGAAATAAAAGGCTCCAGAGCGGTGTAGCTATAGGGTAAAGCGGGTAATTGATATGCCATCGATGTCCTCTCTGAAGGTTAAGTGTGAGTAGGAAGATACTGTTTAGTAGACTAACATTACTCGGCTCAGGCAGGTATATGTCTAGAGAAGGACGACAATCCACATTGAAAACCTCATCCCGAATACGACTCTTAATCCCTACGGATTGAGGGCGTGTCTTGGATAAAAGATTAAGAAAAATCGTCAACTTCGTTACTGGTAGTCAATTATTACTTGGGTAATCCTATTTCGTAAAGGAGGGTGAAGCAGTAAGCTCTTTTCGCCCATCAACGCCTTTGAACCATTATTTGAGATCGCTTCTTGAAATGCCGTTCTATCTGAGTCTCTGTTTTGTTAATTTCGACCTGAATTCCTCATGTCTGAGGATATTGTGAGGTGCTTCCATGATCATGATGCCTAATATAGAAACATTTACGTCATCAAATATTGGTATTTTTAGTGTTTTTTATGATGAAATTGTAGTGTGCATCTGTTGGTTTACAGAAGTTATTCTCGCCTCTCAATGTAGTTTTTAGCTAAGGCTCAGATGCTTGCTCTATAGACCAGAGAGATTTTTTATAATCAAACAAAAAGTCAACGTCTGGTTTGTTCAGGTGCGCGCGTATGAAAGTTGTGAAGGCTCAACTTCTTCTGTGCCCAGTAATCAATACGTCCTGATGCCCCTGAGCGATAACGCTCGTCCCTCAACTATCAAATGCACCCAACTCCGGCTTTTTAGGGAATCAGGGTTGGGTGCAAAATTGGGTTTCAGAGTCGATGCGATCGTTCTTTAGAAGCGACTTACACCTTACAGAAATATAAAATGTTCGCATTCATGGTGCTTGCCTGGACTCCTGATAGCACTGCCAGAAGTTGATCTCCTGCTTTCGTGTGATTAAGAGTAAAAGCCGCCCAGGTTTTCATTCACCGCAGTGGTCGAATCATCAGGATTGGTTCGCTGAATGATTTCTGCCACTGCCTGAGCTTGGGCGTTATTGGCGTTAGACAGATCGGCGATTAGTTGTGCGGCTTTATTGCGGTTGAGTGAGGGTTGAATTGGGCAAAGCGAATGGGATTGACTGGCATGAGGGTAGGTAGGAGTAAATAAAGGTCAGCGGATCTGTTGAGTTCACCTGTGCCAAAAATCAGTTGTTATAAAAAATGGGTTGGAAATTGTTCGATTAAAAATTGTATGAAAAATTGAGCGATCTCATCTCACGCAGCCGATAGATTCGGTCGCGATCGCCAGCGCCCAAAAGTGCTTATCCAAGAGCGATTTGCGCGCTCAGAGGCAGGGAACGGTTAGATTCAAAGGATTCGATCGGGTCAGGATTGCGAAATCGTGCGAATGAAACGAATCAGGCAAAGCAACCCGTACTCATAAATCCCGTAGTAAGTTTAAGGATTCTCAATCGATACGTTAAAAAGTGATTGATAAGACGACAACACTTGATTAACAATACAAATGCAAACGACTCTACTCGAGTGAGTCATTCAGTGTGTCTAAATCGATGGAAACTGTGTCCTCTCCGATCGTTATTCGTCCTGCAATGCCAGGAGATGTTCCAACGCTTTTTGGGCTGATTCAAGCCCTGGCAGAATACGAAAAGCTTTCCCATGCAGTTACAGGGACGGTGGCTGAGTTGGAAGCCCACTTATTTGGGGATAAACCCTATGCAGAAGCGATCCTAGCAGAATTTGCAGAAAAACCGGCTGGATTTGCCCTGTTTTTCTACAATTACTCTACTTTCCTCACCAAGCCAGGGCTGTACCTGGAAGATTTATTTGTGTTACCCGATTATCGTCGTCGAGGCATTGCCCGTGCGCTACTCACCCATCTGGGGCAACTCGCAGTTGATCGCAACTGCGGACGGGTGGAATGGAGTGTGCTGGATTGGAATGCCCCTGCGATCGCTTTCTACGAACGGATCGGGGCAACCATCCTGCCCGATTGGCGGATTTGTCGGATTACCGGGGACGGATTGCAGCAATTGGCGGACGGTTAGCGATTTGTTAAAAAAGCCTTACTTTTACTTGTGTTGAGCGATCGCATCCGCTAAAAACAGAATGCAGCGCTAAACTGTCATTGTGCGTGACGCGACAAGGAGCGAGATCATGACCATTTGGGTAAATGAGCAGATTGATGCTTGTGGGATTTTGTATACCTGCATTGCCTGTTGCGATGAAACACAGGCTTTAGAATGTCATGAATCCTTTCAGGACAATTTGTCAGATTATCAGAAAGCAGAAGGCTGGACTGCGCGCCTCCGCAAGGTCGAAACCTGGGATGAAGTTCCCGTCAATGCTCTGAAGTTGGACTAATTGCTCAGTCCGAAAGCTTTGTGCTCAAACGGATTCCTTAGGTAACCCCGAAACGAGCAATGGATAGGCTTGGACTAATGCAGTCGTCTCTGCCCAATAATTTTCTGTAGACAGCCGAGTTTTGACCAGTTCAGTAATCTGGATGAATTGCCACGCTTCCTGAATCAGCGGTTCTCGCAAAGATTCCAGTTCAGGGATACTACGCCCAAAAGCCAGCAGCATGGGCTTAAACCCTCCTAGCTGTGTCAATCGCATGATTTCCAACGTATCTGCATCGTTGGCAATTTGTTGATTTAGGTCAACGGGCGCCCCTTTTTTGATGATGTAGCGAGCAATACTTTCCGCTTGCACCGGGTCGAGCGAACAGCGATCTCGCAAATATTTGAAACAGTTGACTGCACTCGCAGGCTCCCAAATATCGACCCCGTTGCCGCGCCGACCCGAATCATGGAATGCCACAGCATAGCGAATGGCAAAGCGATCGATTTCCACAAACGGAGCATATAAAGTCGCCATACATTCTGCCAAAATTAAGCTGCGACAAATATGCAATCTGCCATGAATCTGCTCATGATCGAAACTTTGTTCATGCTGAGCATAGATGGGCAAAATATCAGTTTGTAGAGCGGATAGAAAGCTCTGCCATTTCTCAGGTTCAGCCATGTTTACTCCTGTGGTTCAATTTGATAAACTGTCCTGTTACGCCAGGTTCAAGTTGCCTCATCCAAAGACAGAATTTCTGGCGTTGCTGACTTTGGAGATGAATTTGGAGTTGTAAGGGTACTTGAGCCAGTGTGTGTTGGTATTGTTCACGGGTGCTCGCTGGGGTGTCAGGTGGATGGTCATCACTGCTTTTCTTCTTTACATTTTTTTACATATCTACTCGTGTAATTCAGGAAAGTGAGATCGCTGGAATCGGGCAAATGGCTTTGGATAGACGAGATCGAGGGTGTCAAAACAATGGTTTTCGCAAAAAAAAGCCAATGGTTGGCGTAAAGTTGGCGGACTTGCCAGAAAGCTAACTAGGTGCGATAGTTGCCTATCTTTCCTCCAAAGTCCAGATAGGTAGACCTTCGCATTGTGACTAGATCAGAATAGCCCACTGTTAATCAGCATGAAGTTTCTCAAAAAGAAGCATTCATGCTGATTATTCCTGTGTGTGGTATTTTAGCGTGGTGCCCATCTCCCCGCTGGGACAGCCTAATTACTCTTTAACCAATTCAGCGCCACGACGATACAGTTCCCGGGCATAGTCGGTCCAGGTGCCTTGCCCCCAGTAGCGAAAACAACTGGTTTGCACGAGCAGGTTATAGAGCAATGCTTCCTGGTAGTCCGATCTCTGGGTGATGGAGGGATCTTGCTGAACCAGCGGATCGTATTTTTTGTGGAACATCGCACTGAGTTGATTCATTGGTTCCAATACATTCTCGTAGCCCTTGACCCAACTCAGGTTATCCGTCCAGGAAGCACCATCCATATGGAAGCGATGATCGGTGGCTTTGAGTTCGGCGATCGCCTGTTCGATCTCTGCCGAGGTTGATTGATGGGGATCGACCCGCTGCCAAATTTTATGCTGCTGAACTGCCTGAATTTTTGGATAGTCCTCCGAACTGACCCCTGCTGCCTCCAGCAATTCCAGGTATTCTGTGCCATTTAGCCCGACCACGCCCTTGGTTCCTCTACCATTGTCCTTAATCTCAGACCAGAGAGGCTGAAAGTCACGGGGGAATTCATTCATCATTACCCCACCATTCTCACCATCGGCAATTTGAGTCACACAGGCAGGCACGAGTTTATCTGCGATCGACTGCTGACCCCGTCCTTTAGCTTCGTGATAAGGCTGCATCTGTGCCACCAACTTGGTATCCGAGCCTTGGGTCTTAATCAGTGCTGTAATGGCGATCGTTTTGCCTTGAGAATTGCGGGCAACTAGTTGATTGGGAATATATTTTTGGTCTTGCCACAATTCCGAACCATCTAACCGTTCCACCGAATGTTCCTGCACCATCAACCAGCGGTAGCCACATTCTTTCAGCGCTTTGACATATTCATAGAGCGTATCGGGGTGGTTGGGCAGGTGCATTTCTGGCGGAGAAAATCCTTTCACACGCTTCAGCGCGTCATTGCCAAAGAGTGAGGCAAAATGATGTTGCCAGGCTTGAATGTGCAATTTGATATCCGGAATCGGGGTGGAAGGGATCACCGCATGACTCCACATCGTTCCTAACCATTCCACGTAGGGTTGGTAGGTGGGATCACATGCCAGACGTTTGAGGTTATTCAACACATCCTCTCGTCCCATTTGCTGCAATCCCCACAGCAAATTGCCCGAATAATCCAGCATAATTCGGGGATTGCAACCACGACTTACGAGTTCGGGAATAAAATCTCCCATGCGACTGTAACACCAGGCAAAAACACTCGCATTATGATTGTCCCCATCATGGGGATGCTCAAACATATGTTGCAGGTTACTGATCAGTTCGCCCTGCGCACCTGCAGGAATCGTGGGTTGGTGCATGTGTAGTGCACAAGCAAAACTGGCTGAGATATCTTCTAAACGAAGGTTTGTGTTGGGTAAAAAGATAGGTTCGTTTTGGGTTACTATTGCACTAATTTCTGCTTCTAACCCACAAATATTTGGTAAATCCGAACGAGTTCCTGCGGGTGTGGACGGGCTACTGGATGATGCGGCTGCAATCATGAATTTTCCTCAATATTCGCTGTTCTGTGGCACTCTTCACCCCACATAGAGCGATGCTCCGGTCAAAATAATATAGCAGTCCTGAAACATGGGAAATTAAAAGGTTATTAAGGGAACGGCTGCCTGAGGAACGTGGATTCAATAAAATTGCAAATTGATTCACAGTGAGAACGCAATGCCTGGTGTCCCTCATATCCCCTCGGGATGGGGGAATTGTCAGGAGAGACGCGATCGCAACTTCACTGTTCTCGTCAAAATTCTTCATCCTATTGCACAATTCTGTTGCAGAACGCAATGATTCGTGAGCCTCAAAAGCGATGAGCTGCCTTTTACCAAAAAGTACGCTTTCATAGCTCCAGTTCATCACTCGATCGCCAAAATTTCCTGAAGGAAAAGTGCAAAGCAAGGCGTTTTCACGCCCACAAGGCGCTAATCTATAAAATTGGATCTTCTAATGTGTTTGGAGCAGATCTTCTAATACTGATTGGATCTTCATAATACTTGAGAGATCTTTTTCAAGCAGGTTGCGCGATTGGATGGCTTTGCGAGAAAGGGTTTCAATGACGCCTTTGCTAATGAACCAAAAGGATTACCCCGATCGCTTGACTTGACAAAAGACGCATCTTATATGAAGAAAGACGTAGGAAGATAAAATTCTGTTAAGTAGTCAGTTGGTGAGGATCGGACATGTACGTTGTGCAGATTGCCTCTGAGTGTGCCCCAGTGATTAAGGCTGGGGGCTTAGGCGATGTGGTTTATGGGCTAAGCAGAGAGTTAGAGATTCAGGGGCATTGTGTCGAACTCATCCTGCCGATGTACGACTGTATGCGCTACGACCATATCTGGGGTTTGCACGATGCCTATCGGGATTTGTGGGTGCCCTGGTATGACGGAGCAATTCACTGTTCTGTCTTTTGTGGCTGGGTGCACGGACGTCTGTGTTTTTTTATCCAGCCCCACTCCAGCGACAACTTTTTTAACCGAGGTCTTTACTACGGGGCGCTAGATGACACCATACGATTTGCTTTTTTCAGCAAAGCTGCGTTGGAGTTTCTACAACAGTCGAATAAGCGTCCCGATATCATCCACTGCCACGATTGGCAGACCGGATTGGTGCCAGTGATGCTCTTTGAAATGTATAAGTATCACGGCCTCTGGAATCAACGGGTTTGCTATACCATTCACAACTTTAAGCACCAGGGAGTATGCGGAGCGGATATTTTGCATGCCACTGGGCTAAACAACGATGCGTATTACTACACCTGGGATCGCTTGCAAGATAATCATCATCCTGGAGCCATTAATTTGATGAAGGGAGGGATTGTTTATTCCAATTACATCAATACGGTCTCCCCCCATCATGCTTGGGAAGCCCGGTTCTCGGAGGTGGGTTGTGGGCTAAATCCTACGCTAGAAGTCCATCATCACAAGTTTGGTGGCATTCTCAATGGCATTGATTACGAGGTGTGGAATCCAGAAAAGGATCAGTACGTCCCTCACCACTTCAGCATCGACAATTTTGAAGAAAAAGCGAAGAACAAGAAAGCGTTGCGTGAACAGTTGATGTTGCAGGATGACCCCGACAAGCCACTGATTTGCTTCATTGGACGGCTCGATGGGCAGAAAGGGGTGCATTTGGTGCACCATGCTCTCTATTACGCATTGCACAAACGGGCACAGTTTGTATTGTTGGGATCGGCGACGGAATCGGGAATTAATTCCTGGTTCTGGCATGAGAAAACCTTCTTAAACAGTAACCCTGACTGCCATTTGGAGCTAGGCTTCAATGAAGAATTGGCGCATCTAATCTATGCTGGCGCAGATATGATTGTGGTTCCCAGTAACTACGAGCCTTGCGGGCTGACCCAAATGATTGGACTGAGGTATGGTACGGTGCCGATCGTGCGTGGAGTTGGTGGGTTGCTCAACACTGTGTTTGATTGGGATTATGACGAGCATCATTCGCCCGAAACACGCAATGGCTTTGTCTTTTACCAAACGGATTCTACGGCTCTGGAATCAGCCATGGAGCGGGCTTTAGATCTCTGGACGAAATCTCCCAAACATTTCCAACAGTTGGCAATTCAGGGGATGGAGTACGACAACTCGTGGAACATCCCAGGTAGCAAGTATGTGGGAGTGTACGAGCACATTCGGCATCGGTCGTGACGAGGATTGAGTGGGTAGAGCGCGCGATATAGACTTGGGACTCTGGACGATCGATTTTTAAGCACCAGTGTATTAAAATCGCTTTTCGGCTTCAGGCATCATCCAAAGCCCCAATGCTCTCAACCCTCCGTCCCTTTTGGCGTTGCTGATTTTGGGTATGAATTTGGAGTCGTATGAGTTGAAATTTGGTTCCAACTCCATACTGCTATTCAGCACCACCTCCCTTTTTCTAGAAACGATCGACCCCTTTAAACTGTTTAGCGGTTTCCGCTCTGGCAGCTTCGCCACAGGTTTTCGGAGTGGGAAAGATTTTGGTGGGATTGGCTAATCCCTGAGGATTGAATGTCTGCCGTACCCATTGCATTGTTTCCAAATCAGTCGGTGTAAACATTTCTGGCATGTAGCAGCGTTTATCTGCCCCAATGCCATGTTCCCCTGAAATACTTCCCCCTACCTGCACACAAAGCTTGAGAATGGCTCCGCCGAGTGCTTCAACTTTTTCCAAAGCACCAGGCACTGCATTGTCATACAACACTAGAGGATGCAGATTGCCATCTCCGGCATGAAAAACATTGGCGACAAAGTAGCCGTATTGTTCGCCTAAGCGGGCAATCTCAGTCAAAACATATTCGAGTTGAGTGCGAGGAATGACACCGTCCTGCACATAGTAGTCAGGGCTGATTTTACCCATGGCAGCAAATGCGGCTTTGCGCCCTTTCCAGAGCCTTAACCGTTCTTCAAGATCTGTGGCAACAGTGACATTACGTGCTCCGTTCTGCAAGCAAATCTGTCGGACTCGTTGGGTATTCGTTTCTGCTTCGACTTCCAACCCATCCACTTCGACCAGCAAAATGGCTTCTGCATCTCTGGGATAGCAATTGGTGGCAACGACATCCTCGACCGCATTAATGCTGAGGTTGTCCATCATTTCCATGCCACCGGGGATAATACCTGCACGAATGATGTCGGCAACGGTTGCCCCTGCGGCTGCCACGCTGGTAAAGTCTGCCAGAAGCACGCGCACTGATTCTGGTGTTTTGAGAATGCGCAGGGTAATCTCAGTGGCAATTCCCAGGGTCCCTTCAGAACCGACAAACAAACCTGTCAGGTCATAACCGGGCATTTCAGGTATTGTGCCACCCACATCCACGATCGCCCCAGTCGGCAACACCAGCTTGAGTCCCAACACATGGTTGGTGGTGACTCCATATTTGAGGCAATGCACTCCGCCGGAATTTTCTGCTACGTTGCCTCCGACCGAGCAAATAATTTGGCTGGAGGGATCAGGGGCATAGTAGAAGCCTGCTCCGCTGACTGCCTGAGTGACCCAGTTATTGATCACACCCGGTTGCACCACGACGCGCTGGTTTTCCAGGTCAACCCGAAGGATCTTTTTCATTAGGCTAGTGACAATCAGAACGCAATCCTCGATCGGCAAAGCGCCACCTGAAAGCCCTGTGCCTGATCCTCTGGCGACAAAAGGCACCTGGTATTGATTGCAGATTTTGACGATCGCCGCGACTTCTTCTGTGGTGCGGGGCAATACGACGACTTCTGGGCGTTGACGATAGCTGGTTAACCCATCGCATTCATAGACTAGTAGTTCTTCTCTCTTGCGAACCACATTCTTTTGATCGATCGCAGCTTCAAAGGCTTTGACAATAGGCTGCCAGTTTCGGGTTGTCTGGGGTTGGGGCGGTTGAGCGAGCATTACAGTTTTGGGATCAAAGTTGCGGGATCAATCATTGATTCTGATTGTACGGGGTTACATAGGCAGGATATCGAAAAGATGCAGAAGACACTGCAGTGTTATTCTGGCAGGGAACCAAAGCGATCGCGGTACTGCTGCAATAACTTTTCCATTTCGTCTGCTCGTTGCTTTTCCTGCTCTGCCTGTTGGCGCGCTTGCTCCAGTTGTTGCCCAATTTCGACGTGGGTCAGAAAGGGTTTGCCATCGGGGCTGTAAATCCGCAAGACCTCACCCGATAAATCGAACCGAATGCCCAATCGGGGACTGATCCAATCTGCCAGGGATTCGATCGCATCCAGGTAGTCATCCGCTCGCAACCAACCGCTTAAGTCGTTGGTGTCGGGACCGTACAGGTAGTACTCTTCTACGCCATAGCGATCGTAGAACAAGAGCTTTTTGTCCATTTCAACTTTGCGATTCCCCGGAGACAGCACTTCAAACACCACTTGGGGCGCAATTCCCTGCTCTCGCCACTGCTGGTAAGAACCACGCCGCCCTTTCGGTCTACCAAACGCCACTAACGCATCGGGTGCTGTGCGAATTTTGGGGTTCCCTTCGACGGGATACCAGAGCAAATCACCCGCGACGAACACATTGGGATCATTGGCAAATAAGAGTTCCAGATTTTCTTTAATAACTACAATCCACTGAAACTGCTCGGTATTGTCTGCCATGGGTTCGCCATCCCGATCAGGGTAGATAACTTCTGAAGGGGTGTTGAGTATTGGGGGAGAAACCATGGTTACAACCTCGTCAAGCTCAGGGCAACGTTAGGACAAATTTCCAGAGATTTAAGCCTTGCTATTTCCTATTATCGGATACTTGCTCAAATTCCTGTACTCGCTGCCAGACTTGTTCTAGCAAATCTGGGGCATCGGCATCGAACCACTCGATCGTGGGATCAGCCCGAAACCAGGTGCGTTGACGTTTGGCAAACTGGCGTGTGTGCAGCACGGTTAAGTCGATCGCCGCTGCCAGAGGGACCTCGCCTGCCAGATATTGCTTCATCTCCCGATACCCCAGCGTATCCAGCAAGGGCAACTCTGCGCCGTACTTCTCACACAAAAACGCGACCTCCTCTACTAGCCCCTCTGCCACCATCTGGTGGGTTCGCTGATGAATTCGCTGGGCGATCGCCTCTGGCTCGGCACAATCCAAACCAATTTGCAAAATTGGGTAATTGGGGGGATCTTCACCCTGTTGTGCTGAAATCGGTTGCCCGGTTACATAAAACACTTCCAGGGCTCGCAACGTTCGCGTTTCATCGTTGGCATGAATTCGTGCTGCTGCCATCGGATCAACTTGTTGCAACATGGCATACAGTTGGCATTGTCCCAATGCCTGTAATTGTGATCGCAATGCTGGCTGAGGCGCAACTCTGGGGATCTTTAACCCTCGCACGATCGAGCGAATATATAACCCTGTTCCCCCCACCAGCAGCAATGGCAAACCTTGTGTCTCCTCTTGCTTACTGAGCTGTCCTCCTTGTATTTTCGCGTCCCCCGCTCCCCGCAGACTTTCCTCCCCGCTCTCGTCTCCCATCCATTCTGCAATCACTCTTTTCGCCTGTGCCTGATACTCCGCCAGAGTCAGTGTCTCCGTAGGATCACAAATGTCAATTAGAGAATGCGGTACCTGTTGCTGCTCAAAAGCGTTCGGTTTAGCCGTTCCAATGTTAAACTCTCGATACACTTGTCGCGAATCCGCACTGAGAATCATGCTTTGCCAACGGGTTGCCAGTGCGATCGCCAGCCCAGACTTTCCAGATGCCGTCGGACCACAGATGACAACCATTTTTGGTACAATCGAACTATTGTCAGGTTTATCCTGATGGCAAGGTTGCTTTGCAGAAAAAGACTGATCCATCCCCTTTAAAAATGACGCTTGAGACTGCCCTAAAATCGCGTCTAAGCCTTTTGTGTTAAAATTTTAGTAATAAATGCTATTTGAAGGCTATCATAGCTTCGGTTTGCCTGTTGGAGCGCTTAACCCATGACTAACAATTACGATACCGAGCAGATCAGAGTGTTGGAAGGTCTGGAAGCTGTTCGGATGCGTCCGGGAATGTATATCGGGAGCACCGGACCGCGAGGTCTGCATCACTTAGTCTATGAGGTTGTTGACAACTCTGTCGATGAAGCGTTGGCAGGGTACTGCAAAGATATCCAGGTCACCCTCAACCCCGATGGTTCTGTCCAGGTAATCGATGATGGGAGAGGGATTCCCACAGGCATTCACCCTCGTACTGGAAAATCGGGGGTGGAAACTGTGATGACTATTCTCCATGCAGGAGGCAAATTTGGTGATGGGGGATACAAGGTCTCTGGCGGCTTACACGGCGTTGGGATTTCCGTCGTCAATGCACTCTCTGAATGGGTTGAAGTTTCTGTTCTTCGAGAGAAAAAAATCCATACCCAGCGCTTCGAGCGGGGTGCGCCTGTAACTGAACTGACGGTTCAACCCAGTTCGGCGCCTGGTACGGGCACGACGGTCGCTTTTAAGCCGGATACTGAAATCTTTACCACAACGGTTGAGTTCGATTATGCCACCCTGGCAGGACGCTTACGGGAACTGGCATACCTGAATGGGGGCGTGAAAATCACTTTTACGGACAACCGTTTGGAGGTGCTGAAACGCAATGAACCTCACGTCGAGACCTATTTTTACGAGGGCGGAATTCGAGAATACATTGCCTACATGAACCGGGATAAGCAAGCCTTGCACGAAGAAGTCATCTATGTTCAGGGTGAGCGCAACAATGTTCAGGTAGAGGTAGCGTTGCAGTGGTGTTCTGATGCCTATACGGATAACCTGCTGGGGTTTGCCAATAACATCCGCACGATCGATGGTGGTACGCACCTGGAAGGGTTGAAAGCCGTGCTGACTCGCACGATGAATGCGATCGCCCGCAAACGCAACAAGCTGAAAGAAAATGATGCCAATCTGGCAGGGGAAAACATCCGCGAAGGCTTGACGG
Organism: Scytolyngbya sp. HA4215-MV1; assembly: GCA_019359045.1. Taxonomy (GTDB): domain Bacteria; phylum Cyanobacteriota; class Cyanobacteriia; order Leptolyngbyales; family Leptolyngbyaceae; genus Scytolyngbya. Next base: position 171,086 of record JAHHIA010000012.1, on the reverse strand, counting down.
GCGTCATTTCGGTCAAAGTGCCTTCACCCGAATTTGAAGGGCAGACCAAAACCAAACTGGGCAATACCGAAGTGAGAGGGATTGTCGATTCGCTAGTCGGGGAAGTGTTGACTGAATATCTGGAGTTTCGTCCTGCGATCGCCGACTCCATACTGGAAAAAGCCATCCAAGCATTTAATGCTGCCGAGGCAGCTCGTCGGGCGCGGGAGTTGGTGCGCCGCAAGTCTGTTTTGGAATCTTCGACCTTGCCCGGTAAGCTGGCAGATTGCAGTTCGAGAGATCCGTCAGAATCTGAGATCTTCATTGTAGAAGGAGATTCAGCAGGTGGCAGCGCCAAGCAAGGACGCGATCGCCGCTTCCAGGCAATCTTGCCCTTACGAGGTAAGATTTTGAACATTGAAAAAACCGATGATGCCAAGATCTACAAAAACACGGAAATCCAGGCATTGATCACAGCGCTGGGCTTGGGCATTAAAGGGGAAGACTTTGATGCCTCTCAACTGCGGTATCACCGTATTGTGATCATGACTGACGCAGATGTAGATGGTGCCCATATCCGAACCCTTTTGTTGACGTTCTTCTATCGCTATCAGCGATCGATGGTCGATCAGGGCTATGTTTATATTGCGTGTCCACCGCTCTACAAAATTGAACGGGGACGCAATCACTACTACTGTTACAGCGATCGCGAACTCAATGATCTGGTTCGCAATGAGTTTCCCGCAAATGCAAACTATACTACTCAGCGCTTCAAAGGGTTGGGTGAAATGATGCCTCAGCAACTCTGGGATACGACCATGAACCCAGAAAGCCGGACTCTGAAGCGCGTCGAGATTGAGGATGCTGCGGAAGCCGATCGCATCTTCACCGTTTTGATGGGCGATCGAGTCGCCCCCCGGCGGGAGTTTATTGAAGCCAATGCGCCCAAACTAAATCTCACCGATTTAGATATTTAAACTCTGTGGCATCGGGGAATCCAGTTAGGAGCCTTACAAAAATAAGTTGCACAACTCTATCTTTACCTGAATGGAATCGCTGATTAAATAGAGCGATGCCCCGATTTCCTATGATTGCTGATTCAATCGTCAAGCAAATCAAACACAAGTATCAACACCTTAGCCCCATGTTGAATGAGCGTAGCCGTCGGTTATGGGCTGCCGCAGAAGCAGAAGCTTTGGCATCCTTGCCCTTCATTGTGCGACTGGACTGAGCCAAAATACAATTCGTGCGGGACTCAAAGAATTGAGCAGTCAATCAACAGAGTTGCTTGCACCTGAACGAATTCACCAAATTGGCGGGGGCGTACACGAGTCGAAGAACGAGAACCTCTGATTTTAGAAACGTTAGACAGCTTAGTCGAACCCACCAGTCGGGGAGAATCCGAATGTGCTTCGCGCTGGACGTGCAAGAGTGTCAATCAACCGGCTGATGCATTGCAAGAGAAGGGTATAGCGTTTGTGCCACGACTGTATACACCCTGCTGGTGGAGAGGGGGTACAGTTTGCAGAGCAACCGTAAAACCTAAGAAGGTAAGCAACATCCAGACCGAGATGATCAGTTTCACCACATTGCTCGACGTCGAAGCGTTTCAACGTCGGCACCGCGCGGTGATCTCTATTGACACCAAGAAGAAGGAGAATTCGGGGCAATTCAAAAACGGTGGACACGCGAAGAACTGCTTAGTTACCGACTTATTTTTGAAGCATCCTTAGTATCTTTTATTTGTATTTTCTAGCTCCTTCTGAGTAAAGGTTTGAGGAAGCTCAAGATAATGTACGAAAACAAAATTCAAGCTTAAAATCGGGTAATCTCCCTTATCTTCGAGAACATCAGCCAAAATATGATGAATTAGGCAATCATCCTTCAGCCATGAATTCACCCAAACGGAATCGGGCGCGGATTCTTACCACCGACGGATTAAAGAAGCTACGAGAGAGGCTGAGATCGCACGAAGCCGAAGAAAATGCGGGCGGCAAATACACGCTGGAACGGCTGGGGGAGTTGACCGGGCTAGATCCAGAGACGGTGAAAAATGTCCTGGATTGTCGAGGGTCAGACAAACGGACGATCGCTCGTTGTTTTGAGTCCTTTGACCTGACGCTAGAGGATAGCGACCACATTCCGGCAAACCAGGCGATCGCGGCAACCGCTGACCCCAACTTTGTCGGACGGGATGAAGCGATCGCTGATCTCAACGCATTGGTCAGTCGCAATGCCAAAGTGATTGTGATTCAGGCAAGAGGGGGTGTGGGTAAAACCACACTGGCACGGAAGTATCTCCAGCAGAAATTTGGCTCCTTTCTGGAGTTTCCCATTGCTAAGGAGACCAAGGACATTGCCTCGATCGAGGGATTGATTGAAGAGAAACTGCGACAACTGGGGGAAGAACCGGGACGCGAGTTTTGGGTGTCCCTCGATCGGCTCAAGCGCAAACTGCAAAGCGATCGTATCGGTATTCTGATCGATAACTTGGAACCGGCATTAGATTCGGCAGGCAAGTTTATCGAAGCGCATCGTCGTTATGTGGAACTGCTGCGCGTGCTGAGTGATCCAACCCTGCAGTCGATTACCTTAATCACCAGTCGAGAACGCCTGCGAGAAGCCGATGTCACGGTGCAGCACTACCCTTTGAGAAGTTTGGATGTGTCAGCCTGGGAACAGTTCTTCCAAAGCCGCAATATCCAAATAACGCCTTTCTCTCTTGCTGGGAGAGGGGTTGTGGGTGAGGGCGCTCTAGCGGCGTTACATAACGCTTATGGCGGGAATGCCAAAGCAATGGACATCATTAGTGGTGCGGTTCTGGAAGACTTTGCGGGCAATGTGGAAGCCTACTGGCAAGCCAACCAAGACGACTTATTTATCGAACGGGATCTGGAAGATTTAGTCACCAAACAGTTCGATCGTCTGCAACAACTCGACCCTGATGCCTACAACCTGCTCTGCCGCATGGGTTGTTACCGCTATCAAGATGTGCCAACGGTTCCCATTGAAGGCTTGTTTTGCCTGCTCTGGGATGTCCCAGAAAACCGCCATCGACGAGTGATTAAGTCGTTGCAGGATCGATCGTTGATTGATTTTGAGAATGGAGAGTTTTGGTTACATCCAGTGATTAGGATAGAGGCAATTAGTCGTTTAAGAACAAGTAACGATTGGGAAGTAGCAAATACAAAAGCAGCAGAGTTTTGGACAGAAAAAATAAAAACCATTACATCAATAGATGATGCACTATTAGCATTCGAGTCTTACTATCATTGGACAGCAATCAATAATCTTGAGAAGGCTGGAAGTGTAATACTGCAAGAGCGAATTTGCAATTTATCAGATCCAGAACGTCTTGGACGCTCATTTTACAAACTGGGTATATTTCAGCAACTTACATCAGCTATCCATTTGATTATAGATAAAACCAGTCCCAGTTATGCTAAAAGTGAACTTTATGGATTACTGGGTGTTTCGTATCAAATAACAGGAAAAATTCATCAAGCAATTAGATTTCATGAGAAAGGAAAAAATATTTGTATTGAGTTCTTGAATTTAGCAAATGAACTTGATGATTCTGATATTAGAAAATTTAAACAAAAGAAAGTAGGAGCTTTGGCTGCTATAGGAATATGTAAAATAGAATTATGGGAACTTTTGGATGCTTTAGATATTTTTGAAAAGCTTTATATAGATATTGATGAAATGGATTCAAAAGCTTTCATATTTATCGCACTTGCTTTTTTGTACTCGAATTTTGAGAGAAAGCAGAAAGCATTTGACTTTATTGAAAAAGCTTGTAAAAGGATTAGGAGCCGAAATCGAATCACTACTGGTTATGGTTTATTTTTTCTTGGCTCAACATATAAAAATTTGAAGATGTTTGAAGAAGCATTTGAAATCTATGAACAGTCTGTCAAATATGCTGAAATTAGTTATTATCCCCAGGTGAAAGCAAGAGCTGTTAATGGATTAGCAGAGTTATACCGAGAGCAAGCTAACTTTAAATTTGCTTTGGAATACCATCTAGAAGCATTAGATATTTTAGAAAAAATTGAAGCAAAAAATGATATAGCCCAAGTTTATTATCAATTTGGTTTAACTTACCAAGCGATGGATGAACTTAAAAGAAGTCAAGACAGTTTTCATAAAGCAATTCAGCTCTTTACTGAAATGGAAGCACCAAAGCAGGTGGAGAGAGTGAGGCAGTCAATGCAAAATTCAAAATGAGAAATTAGGAATGGAGGTTTGAGATGAAAAGTGTATCGTTTCGTTCTCATGTGGGCGCAGATGGAATTCTCAATTTGCAAGTTCCTATAGGCATAACCAACACCGAATTGGAAGTGATGGTGATTATTCAACCTTTTGCTAAACCTGAAATAGAAAAACCAGAACACACACGCTGGATGGCAGGTTTTTTTGATGAGGTGATTGGTAGCTGGGAGGGTGAACCCCTGGTTCGTTCAGAGCAGGGAGAATATGAGATGCGAGAAGAGTTGAAGTGAAGCACAATACTCAAGAATTCAATCGTGTTGAAGGTTTAGCTGTAGAAGATTAGGAATTGCTATCGAATGGAGACGTAGAGCCTTGATTGAGTAATATTTACTAACGCTAGAGAATGAGTCATGAACGCATATCACATCAATATTTTTTACAGCGCAGAAGATGGAGGTTATATTGCTGACATTCCTGATTTGAAATATTGTTCTGCCTTCGGTGAAACTAAGGAAGAAGCCTTGCGTGAAGTGCTAAATGCCAAACAAGCCTGGTTAGACGTGGCAAAAACAGAAGGCAACCCCATTCCTGAACCAAAAAAATCAATCTGCCTACAACAAGGATGAGGAGCTAAGAAGATAATCAGATAATCGTAATTCATGAAATATAGGTTAACTCGTCATGCTCAAGAAGAGATACGTCAGAGAGGGATTCCTCTTACTCTAGTTGAGTCTGTTTTAGCTCATCCTCAGCAAGTTATTCCCGAACGTGAGGGTAGAAAGATATATCAGTCTCAGATTGATTTTGGTAGCGGAAAACTTTTCTTATTGCGGGTCATTGTAAATGATGATGTAGATCCTGTCATTGTCATCACTGTTTATCGAACTAGCAGAATTCAAAAATACTGGAGGTAGCGATGAAAATTACTTACGATCCTGAAGTTGATATTTTGAGAATTATTTTTAGTGATACTGCAATTGAAGAGAGCGATGAAGAAAAGCCAGGTTTAATCTTTGACTATGATCAGGCTGGCAACATTGTTGGCTTAGAGATACTGGATGCATCAAAAAAGATGGAAAACCCACGAGCTGTCGAGTATTCAATCCCCGCATAAAATAGAAAATTTGAACCATAGGAGCAAATTGATACCTGATCAAATTCAAGCGTTAGCCTCCTTTTTCCATCTCTCTCCTGCTTCATTTGCTTGATTAGCCATTTTGCCCAGCGCAGGGAGACTATGAAATACGAGACAATTGAAGGGAGTCAATGCAGAATCATAGTTTACGTGAGTTAGTAAAACCTGACTGAGGCATAGTTTGCTGTCTTATCGAACCGACTCAAAAGCGACAGCTATTGCTAACAGACATGCCAGTACAACCATGATCCGAAGCACTGCCTGAGCCAGGATGCTGATCAGAATTTCAACCAGGGGGAAGACTCCCAGCACTGCCGACACTAGACAGGCAATCCCCAGTCCAAACAGACCTAGCAGAACATATTTGAGCATCTGGCTGGCAAACCGGAACAGCCAGCCGTGCTGATGAGAATCTTTGATCATGATGGTTTTCTCCTAATTCAATAGTTAACCCGTGGAAGGGCGTAGCATTTGGGCAACAATTTTCAGGCTCGGCAAGAGTTTTGCGCCAAATGCTGCGCCCCTACGCTGAATTGACATAAATTGAGTGAGAACCAGCCAGGTTCTTTGCCCGTAGCTTGCTTCCTGTAGAGTATGCGTTGCCCTTACGATCGCAAGTCTCTGACGGCATGACCCATCGGCATGACCAGCAGCGTGATGCCAACTCTACCGACTACTTGTACAGGAGTATTGGGCACGGCGATCGTTTGCCCTGCTGCATCATAGAAGCGGGCGGGCCAGGAGGTTGCCATCGATCGCACGCGTCCGGGTTGTTGGGGGGTAATGGTTTGCTCGACTTTACCGGGTTCGACTTGAGGGAACAGCTCGAAGGTTTCGGGGGCGACAATCAGATTCATTTCTGAAACTCCTTCTGGGATTGGATGTCCTCAGTATGCGAGTCCTAACGCTTTTGAACCAGGGAAAATCCAGGCGTTTAGTGCCGAAGTTAACCCTTTTTCAGGCAAACGCTTCCAGCATCCAATTGGTCTGCTTTTCAGTGTTTGTAGAATTTAGCTCCAGAATCGATAGAATCGGCTTAAAATCGGGAACCGCCATTTATCTTCCTGAAATGGGGCTTAACTTCAGTTTCTGAATTCCTCACTGAACATCTGCCATGACCTCAGGACAAGCCAAACGCAAACGGGGGGTTGTACTCACGCCTGCTGGACGGCAAAAACTTCAAGCAGCGATCGCCGCCTGGGAGGAGCAGGAGAACTTTGGTGAAAAGTTGACGATCGAAGCCTTGGCGGTTCTGACCCAATTGGATGCAGGCACCGTCGCCAAAGTTCTGGATGGTGAGGAGCGGGTCGATCGTCGCACGCTGGAACGGTTCTTTCAAGCCTTTAACCTAGAACTCTGCCAGGATGATTACGGCAAGTCCATTGCCCAAGGGGAGCAAAGACCTACCAGAGAGCCCCGCATCGATTGGGGAGAAGCACCGGATGTTTCTATCTTTTACGGACGCATGCAAGAGTTAACCGATCTGGCAGGTTGGATTGTGGGCGATGCTGCAACGGAGCGGCAAAGCCAACCCTGTCGCCTGATTGCGCTACTGGGCATGGGTGGAATCGGCAAAACCGCTTTATCTGTAAAACTGGCTCAAACCCTTCAAAACCAGTTTCAGTACATCCTATGGCGCAGTCTGCGGGAAGCGCCACCTGTGGAAAAAATCCTGGCGGACTGTATCAAATTTCTCTCGAATCAACAACAGCTAGACTTGCCCAATACGGTGGGGGAAGCGGTCACTCAACTCGTTCACTATCTCCAGGCGGCTCGTTGTTTGCTGGTGTTGGACAATGCCGAAGCGATTTTGCAGGGGGGCACCCAGGCGGGACAGTATCGGGAAGGGTATGAAGGCTATGGCACGTTGTTGCAACGGGTGGGGGAGTCGCTGCACCAGAGTTGTTTGGTGATTACCAGTCGGGAAAAACCGAAGGAGGTGGCGAAGCAGGAGGGACGCAATCGTCCGGTACGATCGCTGCTCCTGCAAGGTTTAGAAGCAACGGATGGGCAGGAGATTTTTCGGGCAGAGGGACTGTCGGCTGCTGATCCGCAATGGCAGGTGGTGTTCGATCGCTACGCCGGAAATCCCTTAGCGCTCAAAATTGCTGCGACCAACATTCAAGACCTCTACGGCGGCAACATCACCGAGTTTCTCACCCAGGGGTCGATCGTGTTTGGCGATATTCGGGATGTGCTGGAAGAACAGTTCGATCGTTTATCGGCAGAAGGACGATCGGTGATGTATTGGCTCGCCATCAATCGAGAACCTGTGCAACTGGCTGAACTCCAGGAAGATTTGCTGGAACCCATCTCCACCCAACATCTGCAAACCATTCTGGAATCTTTGCGACGACGATCGTTGATTGAACGGGTGGACGACGGGTTTACGCTGCAAAATGTGGTGATGGAGTATGTGACGGACAGGTTTGTTACTCAAGTTGCCCAGGAGATCCAAACTCAACAGATTTTGCTCTTCAATCGTCATGCTCTGATTAAAGCAACTGCAAAAGACTATGTGCGAGAAACCCAAGTTCGATTGATTTTACAACCGATCGTGGATAGCTTAGATCAGATAGAAAAACAGCTAGTAACCCTGCTGCAAGTTGTGCGGAGCCAACCAAAATTATCTTCAGGGTACATCGCCGGAAATCTCTTGAACATGTTCTGTCATTTGAGTTTCGATTCAAGAAACCATAATTTTTCTCACTTGACTATTCGTCAGGCATATCTCAAGCGTAAGCATTTATATTCGATTAACTTCGCCAACTCACATTTTGTTAGTCCTGCCCTAACCCACACGTTTGGAAGCGTTTTCGCTGTTGCCTTTAGCCCGGATGGACAACTGTTGGCAACCGGTGATAGCAATGGAAATATCCATGTTTGGCAAGTGGCAGATGGGCAATCCTTAATAACCTATCGCGGACATACTGATTGGGTCCGGTCACTGGCTTTCAGCCCCGATGGCACCATGTTCGCGAGTGGGTCAGATGATCAAACGATTCGCCTGTGGGATTCGAGTACGCATCAATGCCTCCACGTCCTGCAAGGTCATGCAAATTCTGTGTGGTCAGTTACTTTCAGCCCCGATGGAGCCACGCTAGCGAGTGGCAGTGCAGATCAAACGATTCGTCTGTGGGATGTGAAAGGGCATCAGTGCCTCCATATCCTGCAAGGTCATACAGATCAGGTATGGTCCGTTGCTTTCAGCCCTGATGGAGTCATGCTCGCGAGTGGCAGTAATGATGAAACGATCTGCCTATGGGATGTTAGTACGCATCAATGCCTCCAAATCCTTCAAGGTCATGCAAATTCTGTACGATCGGTTGCTTTCAGCCCCGATGGCGTTATGCTAGCGAGTGGCAGTGCAGATCACACGATTCGTCTGTGGCATGTGAGCGCGCATCAATGTTTCCGCATCCTGCAAGGTCACGCAAATTGGTTACGGTCGGTTGCTTTCAGCCCTGATGGAGCCATGCTAGCCAGTGGCAGTGCAGACCATACGATTCGTCTGTGGAATATGAGTACACATCAATGCCTTCATGTCCTTCAAGGTCATGCAAATTCGGTGTGGTCAGTTGCTTTCAGCCCTGATGGAGCCATGCTAGCCAGTGGCAGTGAAGATCAAACGATTCGTCTATGGGATGTGAAAGCACGTCAATGCCTCCATATCTTGCAAGGTCATACAAATTCGGTATGGTCGGTTGCTTTCAGCCCTGATGGAGCCATGCTAGCGAGTGGCAGTGCAGATCACACGATTCGTCTATGGAATATGAGTACACATCAATGCCTCCACGTCCTGCAAGGTCATGCGAGTTGGGTGTGTCCAGTTATTTTCAGTTCCGATGGAGCCATGCTTGCGAGTGGGTCAGACGACCATACAATTCGCCTGTGGGATGTGAGCACCCATCAATGCCTCCAAGTCCTGCAAGGTCATACAAATTCGGTACGATCCGTTGCTTTCAGCCCTGATGGAGCCACGCTAGCAAGTGGTAGTGCAGATCACATGATTCGCCTGTGGGATGTGAGCACCCATCAATGCCTCCAAGTCCTGCAAGGTCATGCAAATCGAGTATGGTCAGTTATTTTCAGCCCCAATGGAGCAATGCTAGCGAGTGGCAGTGCAGACCATACGATTCGCCTATGGGATATGAAGACGCATCAATGCCTCCAAGTCCTGCAAGGTCACGCAAATTGGGTATGGTCCGTTGCTTTCAGCCCTGATGGAGCCACGCTAGCAAGTGGTAGTGCAGATCACACAATTCGCCTGTGGGATGTGAGCACGCATCAATGTCTCTATATCCTGCAAGGTCATGCAAATCGGGTATGGTCCGTTGCTTTCAGTTCTGATGGAGCAATGCTCGCGAGTGGCAGTGCAGATCATACGATTCGTCTATGGGATGTGAGCACCCATCAATGCCTCCACGTTCTTCCAGGTCATGCAAATCGGGTATGGTTCGTTACTTTCAGCCCTGATGGAGCCATACTCGCAAGTGGGGCAGATGATCAAACGATTCGCCTGTGGGATGTCAAGACCGGTGAGTGTTTGGCAATCTTAAGGGCACCCAGACCCTATGAGGGGATGAATATTACAGGTGCAACGGGGTTGACGGAGGCGCAGAGGGCTTCTTTGTTGGCATTGGGGGCGGTTGAAGATTAGGAGTTTGTCGCGTTTGTGGCGATCATCTCATTGGCATAGCTTTTCCGAAGGAGAATTGCGGTTGGTTTTGCCGGGACTAACCACTTCCACGATCAGGCGAGAGGGTGGCATATCCAGCGTAATGGTCAGCCGTCGCTGGGTCAGTTGCAAGATTTTAGCGTGCAGGCAGCGTTGGCAGCGTCTTGCTAGAGGCAAATCGCCCGCAGGCTGTACTGTAGCGAACCGACCCATTGTCCCGGCAACGGATTCAGCCGCAATACCCGCCCCTAACCCGTTAATCACCTCCGCATTTACCGTAAATGAGAACTCGTTAACCGTAAATGAGAACTGTTTTATCGTGAAATAGAACTGCTTTACCGTGAATGAGAACTCATTCACCGTGAATGAGAACTGCTTAACCGTGAATGAGAACTCATTAACCGTAAATGAGAACTGCTTAACCGTAAACCAGAACTGGTTCACCGTTAATCTGAAAGGACTGACATCCTTTGTGTAATGTAAGTCTTATCTGATAAGCGTTTCAGACATGAAGCAATGCTCGCCCAGCGTTTTGAAGTCACAGCATCCTCTTGGAAAATACCGAGCAATCAACGCGATCGTCTGCCACAATTTCAATAATTTTGCTGAGATTATTTCAAGTAACAGCGGGAAATTTCAGTTTGAACAGTATGAAGCGATGACAGGGACATCACAAATATGGCTCGTAAAAAACGAAGCTCCATTGTCTTAGAAAAAGCCGAACGTCGAGCGGCTGGACTGAAATCTTTAGGTGTTGATCTGGACTTTGGGAACGCCCACACTTTGACCAATTTCCTGGCGTCGATCGATGAGATGCGCGCTAGACAGGAAGCCTATAACCAGCTACTGGCGACGATCGACTCATCCTATGTGGAAATGCTGGAGTTTGAGAAGTCTCTGGCTGATTTGAGCGATCACATGTTGCTGGGAGTTGCATCCAAGTTTGGTCGCAACAGCAGCGAGTATGAGGGCGCTGGGGGAGTTCGCAAGAGCGAACAGATTCGTCGTCGCAATAAGACCCGGAGCAAATCTACGCCTAAACCTGAGCCGCAATCTGCTTGAGCAATCAGTTTATTGGTAGTGTTTTAAATTAGTCTTGAGTTCGTCCTTAAATAGAAGATGCGATCGCTCAGTTTGTCTGTTGCAGACAGGTTGGGCGATCGTTTTTTATGAGAGACAAGCCGTTAAACCCTGTAAGAGGTTGTTTTTAAAGTTCTATCGTGAGCAGCAAATCATATGATCCCCCTAAATCCCCACGCTTCGCGCCGCTAACGCTAGAAAAAGGGGGAGTTTGAGTCCGGTTCCCCCTTTTTTAAGGGGGGCTAGGGGGGATTTCTGAGTGCTCAATATCACAGTGAATACCTTTTCAAACAACCTCTAAGGGCATCGTCAAGGTTTAGCCCGAATACTAAGATTCCTTTTTGCCGGAAACAGGGCAGGGAATCGCAACATTGGCTGATCAAGCCTTTCTAGGGCTAAAATTTTGACAAAACTATCTCAAAAAAGATTTCAATGTCAGAAACCCTTGAGCTATTTATCGATCTCAACGCAGCCGGATTGGGATTAGAGCCGGATGACCTGGAGACCTACTCTCAACGTCTGGTTGCCGATCTAAAAGAGGGGTTGGCAGACGATGCAAAGCTGGTGCGATCGACAGAAGTGCCAGAAGGCGGCAAAAGTGGGTTAGCGGGGTTTGATGTAGGATTTCTCAAGGCAGAGGTAGACCTGAAAAAGGTTCAGGCAGTGTTGGGCTGGCTAAAAAACCGGATGGTGGGAGTGACCCTGAGAATTGAGTATGGAGATGTCAAGCTGGAGTACCAAACACCAGAGCAGTTGGAGCAACAATTGCAAGCATTAGAGAAAATTTCGCATCTGACGGTTAGAGTAGTAAAAAGCGATGCTAGTAAGGGTTGATGGCAAAGATTGCGCTGCTGATTGGAGTGAGTGAATATGGCGAGGGATTGGCGGGGTTACCGGGAACTCAGGAAGACCTCCAGCGGATGCAGCGCGTCTTACAAGATCCCCAGGTGGGTGGATTTGATGCCGTTGACGTGTTGCCCAATCCCGATCGCACTGGCATGGAAATGGCGATCGAACAACTGTTTAGCGAAAACCGCACACCAGACGATCTGATTTTGCTCTACTTCTCTGGTCATGGGGTGCGGGATGACCATGGCACCCTTTACCTTGCCACCCGCATTACGGCAAAGACCCCCCAGGGACGCATTCGCACCAGTACGGCGGTTCCGGCAACCGCCTTGCAAGGCTACATGAGCCAGAGCAAATCGAAACGGCAAGTGTTGATTTTGGATTGTTGCTTTAGTGGTGCCTTTGCCCAGGATATGAAGGCGAAGGATGATGCCGCGATCGATGTGAAAACTCAGCTAGGAGGGGAAGGACGCGCGGTATTGACCTCTTCCACTGCCACGCAAGTGTCTTACGAAACCGCAGGTGTGAGCATCTACACCCAATATCTGGTGCAGGGACTGGAAACAGGGGCTGCCGATCGGGATGACGATGGCAAAATCACTGTTGATGAGTTGCACGAATATGCCAAAGAAAAGGTGCAGGAAGCAGCTCCCACCATGCAGCCTGAGATTTATGCGGTGCGGGAAGGCTACAAAATTTTGATTGCCCATGCTCCCCAGGGCGACCCCCGGCTGGTGTTTCGCAAAGAGATCGATGAACGCGCCAAACAAAAGCGCGGCAAATTTTCACCCGTGGATCGACGTGCATTGAAATTTCGGTCTCAAGAGTTGGGGTTGTCCGATGCAGAAGTGGAGGCAATTACCCAGGAGATTTTGCAGCCTTATCGGGTCTTTTGGGCAAAGCTTGCCGAGTTTGAGCAAGCGGTGCAAGAGACCCTGGCGGAGGAGCCGCAGTTAAGCGCAACCAGCCTTGAGGATCTGCAATATTTTCAGCGAGTCTTAAAGCTGCGAGATGAGGATATTGCCTCAGTGCTCACCACCCATGGCATTGACTTGACCCAACCACCTGCGCCACCGCCACCAACCCTAACCCCGGCGGTAAAATCTGCCCCTGCCACCCCTGTTCCTGCCACCCTCATCTCTCTGGCATCAGAAAAGGGGGTTGACTACCGCCACCTGCAAGAACTCCTGGCAGCGGGTAAGTGGAAAGAGGCAGATCAGGAAACCGCAGATCAGATGCTGAAAGCGATGGGCAAAGAAAAATGGTGGGATGTTGAGAAAAAGGATCTGTTAAATTTTCCTTGTCAGGACTTGCAGACGATCGATGCCCTCTGGGTGCATTACAGCCAGGGCAGGTTTGGTTTCAGTGTACAAAAACAAATTTATCTGGATTGTGGTGCCCAGCTAGATGGCAACTATCCAGGTGATAAGATCTGGGAAAAGTTTTGCGATCGCATCGGTTGGAGGATGAACAACAAATACATCTCCTTAGATCAGGTAACTTATAGCACCTCAGCACCTATGGGACACCTCCCTTCACCTATGGGACACCTCCCTAAGGGGAATTGGGGGGGGGTAGTGGGATTCTCTTCTCTCGCATCGAGACTTGTAGACTGTAGCATCCAATAGTTTCAGGCGTTTGTAAAATTCTGCTACAGCATTTCTTCTTCACGTAGAATTAGGGTTCTGGCACTTTTCTACCTGGCACCACCCGTCTTTTTTTTTCGTATTTTCTTCCTCAAATTTGTTAAATCTAGCACCTGTAAATTGAGGGTCAAAACAGTTCGCTAACACAAATTTTTCGGACACCTGCCGAATTTTTTCCAACGGTTTATCCCAGTCATTCCAAAAGCTTTTCTGACCGGGACTGGTTTTGGTCGGCTTTCCCTTCACCCGCATTGTTGCCAACAACTGACTACCCCAATGGTTTTTCTTCTCTGGCTTCGGCTTCGGCTTGTACTGCTTACAAAACTTGCGATACACTGCCGCACACATCTCTAGCGTTGTTCCCAAGGCTAAAAATGCCGGATGCCACTGAGTCACACCATCATCCGTCAAGCGATCGTAGCTGCCATAGTTGCTGTAGTCATAAAACCAACCCTGCTGCATATTTGCCGCTTTAGGGTTGCCGTGAATGTAGCGCAAAGTATTCCTGCTTCTGATGGATTTCGTGTTTAAGCTGTCAAACCCTGTAGGGGCGCGGCATTGGACAACGATTTAATACCAATTTAAATTGAGAATGTGACACTTAGGAGATCCCCCTAAATCCCCCTTAAAAAGGGGGACTTCAAGACTGGCTTGGGTTTCCCCCCTTTTTTCTAGCGCAGCGGCGCATTAGCGCGGGGGCTAGGGGGGATCTCGATCTGTCGCAAACACAAATCAAATTGGTATAACCAATCTCACCCAAAATGTTTATCCCAATGCCACGCCCAACCCCAACGATATGCCCAATCCATCCGAACCGGGCGTGGCATACCCTACGGGAAGCAAGCTACGGGCGGGAAATCAGTGTCCCAACCAAAGGAAGGAATGTCACAATTGCTTTTCGTCTCAAAGCTTTGCGGAGTAAGATTTTGAGCTTTTTGGTTGCCAATCTTTAAAGAAAACGCTACCAAAGAATTACGTGTCATTTCGTGGAGCTAGCAGCCGTACCGGGAGGGCGATCGCTAGGATCAAGTTATGTGTTATCGTTCCCCACCATCTTCTGATTTCTAAACGATGTTGCACTGTGAACTTTGCCAGCGAGAGATGTCTGCTCTCACCGAACACCACCTGATTCCTCGTCAAAAGACGAAACGCAAAGGTCTCGACCCCAGCCCCACAATTCAAATTTGCTCTGCCTGTCACTGCCAAATCCATACACTCTACGACAACTCCCATCTAGCACTGCACCTGAATACGCTAGAGAAGCTAAAGCAAGACCCACCGCTACAAAAATTCCTCGCCTGGGTTTATAAGCAAGACCCGAATAAGCAGGTAAAAACAGATCGAAAGCGTTGATCTTTGCCTGAAGCCGTTACAATCAGTTCCAGATTGGCAATCTGTCGCAACTGAACTGAAGTGGTGAGTTTCGCTGCTTCAGTTCGCCTCATTGCTCAAGGAATGCTGGTTTGCTCGCATTGGTGGAGCAATCACAGAGAAGAAATTGATTTTCACGTCTGGCAATGAATCGCTAACTTCGAAATATTGGCTAGATTTCCAAATCCTGAAGATTAGTTTTGCGTTACACCAGTAGGTGGTGTTTGGACGTTGGCTGAAGCCTGTGAAATTGAACTATAAACGCTTGGGACTCCTGGTAATCGCGATTCTGCTGATTGTTTCGTCCTGGTTAGGAATCGCGATCGCCCGATCGGGTCTGGAGGTGCGAACGACTAACGTCGCGCTAACGCGAACGTTCCAAAAAGAGGGTATTCCGTTGCTCTACCTGGCTCCTGAAGGAGCGAGCGAAATCCCAGGAGTGTTAGTTGCACATGGGTTCGCGGGTTCTAAACAGTTGATGTTGGGGTATGGACACGTCCTGGCTCATGCAGGTTATGCGGTCATGCTCTGGGATTTTGACGGGCATGGCGCGAATGGGACTCGCTTACAGCGGCATGAGCTACAGCAGAATCTAGATGTCGCTCTGCAAGCTCTCTTAGAACAACCTCAGGTTGATCCGGGTCGTCTGGCACTTTTAGGGCACTCGATGGGTAGCGGCATTGTGATGAATGCTGGCATTCGTGAACGTGATCATTTCGCGGCAACCGTTGCCGTTTCCCCAACTGGAGCAAATGTAACTCCCCAATCTCCCCGAAATCTGCAACTACAGGCAGGCAGTGGAGAAGGAAGCTTTGTGGGTAATGCCGAACGATTGCTGGCACAGGCGGGGGGAGAAAACACGAATCTGGCAACCGGGCAGGGACGAGAACTGGTGGTCATTCCAGGTGTTGAACACATCACCATTTTGTTTAGTGATGGGAGTCATCAAGCAGCACTGCGGTGGCTGAATGCCACATTTGGCAGAACCAATGATAGCCAGTATCGCGACCGCCGCATGGCTTGGTACGGACTACACCTATTAGGTTGGTTAATCGGATTAGCCGCAATCTCACCCCTCCTAACTCACCCGCCATTAATCGCCACCGAAATAGCTCCTGTCCGACGATGGGCAGGCTTAAGCCTTGCACCACTGGCTGCAACCGCAGGGTTGGTACTTCTAAGTCAGTGGTTTGACCTTCAGAATTTAGGGGGTGTTCAAGTCGGTGGAGCGGTTGGAGTCTGGTTTTTGATTGCTGGATTAACCTGGCTGGGCGTGCTGGCGCATCTATCTCGTCCTACCCTGCGTGCCGTTGGGTTGGGAGTTCTGCTGTTTGCCATCCTCTGGGTTGCCTTTGGTGCAATGGCACAAGTCGTTTGGCTTCAGTGGTGGCTGATCCCGATTCGGCTAAGGGTCTGGTTGCCAGTGGCGATCGCCTGTTTTCCCTGGTTTCTGGCGGCGGGAATCGTGCAAGAGCATATTGGAGTTGGCAAACGCATTCTCTGGTGGCTGGGACAGAGCGTTGTTTTGATTGGCGGCTTCGTGTTGACGCTCAACTTTTTACCTCAGTTGGGATTTATGTTTTTGCTTTTGCCGCTATTTCCGCCACTGATGGGGATCTTGTCTCTGGTTGCAGGTTTGTTGAATCGAGCATGAATCTATGCGATCGGCTCTGCTTTATTCTTCGGCTGGCTACTGGCAGCAGGTTTTCCTCTCTCTGCTTGACACTAGAAAAATCGGTTACAACAACGATCTCTATCCTGGATGAGATTGAGCGGGAATTGAGCCAGTGGTATGGCGATCGGCGGTTAGTTGTGTAAAACCTAGACTTCCAAACCATTTGCATTAAATTCGTATCTTGAGGTCAAATGGTGAGATTTGAAGGGGATCGTCCTCCCTTACCATGAGTTTTTACTATATGGGCAGTCGTTAAGAGACACAAAAGCTTTTAAGACAGTTGTTTAAATCCTTACTCTAGATTTAAACAACGGCGTATAATGCTAACGTGGAGTGCTATATCAAGGGATTGCTGTGGTCAGTGGGTTTACTCGTCAGGAGGCTCTAGCTTTAACTGGAATAAGTTCAGGTAGGTTAAGCTATCTGGATCGGACTGGGCTTGTTGTGCCTGAGAAGTTCGGCAATTCCAAGCACCCCAAGGTTATCTACAGTTGGCAGCAAGTCCTTGAAATAAAAACGATTGAGCGCCTACGGGAAAAATTGTCGCTTCAGGAAATCCGTAAAATACTTGAGTTTTTGAAGATAAAGGAGCATAAACCTTCTTTTTTCGTTCATAGCCTTGTTTTCGTTAATGCACAGCTTTATTTGATTGAGGATTTGAAAGATTTCGGTTTGTTAGTTTTGGAAGCATCTGGTAAGAACCAAGGGCAGGTTGCTATTCAAGAAGTGGGACCCGTCGGTGATGTGATTGCGGATCTATGGAAAGAAGCACAGAAACATCATGTTTTAGACTTTGATAAGCGATCTGGAGTTTTTTTGAATGACGTTGCATATCAGGAAATTGTCGCTGAGGAGGTTAACTAGCGATGGCTTCCAGAAGATCTGCAACAGAAGTTCTTTATCAACGTGTGATGGAGGAAACGGGCTTCTACAGAAATGGTGTGCCTACTTCAGGTGTAATAGAAGCTGAGTCACTCCGCAATAATAATCAGCAACTTGAAAAGCGTATTAAATATAGTGCTGTTATTGATCCAGAACAAATCAATGCTACAGCGATATTTGAGCTATCTGGATCACCATGCATTTACTTCTCCCAACTAGAACAATCTGATCCTGATCCACGAGAGTTGGCACGTCTGCACAAACTTTCTTGGAATCATGGTTTAGCACCGATGCTGTGGGTTGTGACACCTACAAGCGTGCGTCTATACAACTGCTACTCCGAACCCACAGAAAATAATCCTGAATCCAATTTAATTGAACTTTTTGAAAATACGGAAGCGAGTTTGAAGCGACTCAACGAATATGCTAGTCGGCTTCAGATTGAATCTGGGGAATTTTGGAAGTGGCAGAATGCAAGACAGATTGACCGGAAAAAACGAGTTGATCATGTCCTGGTAGAAGATTTGCAAGCGGCTGAGAAAAAGCTTAGAGCAAAAGGGCTAGAGCCTCAGATTGCTCATGCTCTTCTAATGCGATCAATCTTTGTTGCCTATCTTCAAGATCGAGGCATTTTAGATACACAGTTTTTCCAATCCCGCTTCAACGTTGATACCTTTGCTCATGTATTGGATAATGTCTCAGCTACTGAGAACCTATTTGAATGGTTGCAAGTCACATTCAATGGAGATATGTTTCCAGCTTCGTCTGGTAATGCACAAAATTCCTATGAAATCAGCCATCTCGAAATCGTTAAAGACTTAGTAGGTGGAACAACAGAAATTGAATCAGGTCAAGGACGGCTCTGGCGAGCCTATGACTTCAAAGTGATTCCTGTAGAACTAATCAGTTCTATTTACGAGAATTTTCTGTATTCTAAAGATGCAGCAGCAGCAGCAGAGACAAGCGTACACTACACACCCATTAACTTGGTTGATTTAGTGCTTGATGAGGTTTTTAAGAAACTTTCTGGTAATGCAAAAATCTTAGACCTAGCCTGTGGTTCAGGCTTGTTTTTAGTGGAATCTCTTAGGAGATTAGTAGTAAAGCGTTGTGCGAATGGAGAGGAGCCGTCTCGACAACTTATTCGTGATACCCTTTACAATCAAGTTTATGGTGTAGATATTGAACCACAAGCAATTCAGATTGCTGCATTTAGTCTATACCTCACTGCCCTAGAACTCGATCATGAGTTGGAGCAGGAAAGATACCTGGCAAGCAATTTAAAGTTCCAGCCTTTAATTGGTAGAAGTTTATTTGCTTGTGATGCTTTCAACGAGAATGCTGATTTTAACCGAGTAACCGCTCTTGCTAATAAGGAAATTCATGCAATTGTAGGGAATCCTCCTTGGACTAAGTCCAAATTTACGAAGTCAGCTTCAATATATTGCAAACGTAAGCGTCCCGAACAAGAATATCCGAAGGGATATCCTCTAGCTTATGGAGATCCACCCGATCAAGCATTTCTTTGGCGTGCTGGTGACTTTTCCAATGAAAACACACAAATTGGTTTGATTTTACATGGAAGAGCGTTTTTCAGTAATTTTTCAGAAGCTAAGACTGCAAAAGAAGCTCTCTTAATGCGCTTTAAGCCAAGGATAATTATTAATCTTTCCAAGCTTTATAGAGAAGATTTATTTCCTAACTCTGAAGCTCCTGCAATTATCTTAATCGCAGAAGGGTGTCGCTCAACATCAAAGGATTTCTGTTACTTTGTTTGTCCACAACGTTCTGGAGATTACAGAAAACATGGAATTCTAGAAATTGGGACTGAAGATATTAAAAAGCTACCCGTTTGGGGCATGGCATCAGATCCAGATATGCTCAAAGTTGCCACATGGGGAAGTGCTAGAGATTTAGCGTTAGTTCAGAGGC
This sequence comes from Scytolyngbya sp. HA4215-MV1, assembly GCA_019359045.1. Lineage (GTDB taxonomy): Bacteria > Cyanobacteriota > Cyanobacteriia > Leptolyngbyales > Leptolyngbyaceae > Scytolyngbya. Next base: position 151,644 of record JAHHIA010000012.1, on the reverse strand, counting down.
TAAGAGATTCCCTACCAAGTATTGAGCAAGTAGCGGGAAATACCTTTAAAAGTGGTTTTTTGAGAGGCAATCAAAGTAAAGAAGTACCTCAATATCTAAAGGATAAGAAATGGCTTCCTTCTAGAGTTATGCCAAAATATATCATTGATGTAACCAAGTTGGATGTTCTCCCATATTTAAGGTTAGAAGCTCCAAGAGATGAAGAAACATATAAAGCTCCGCTCCTTATAGTTCCTGAGAAAGTTGAGTCAACAGGTGTTTTCTCAGCTTTCTGTAGTGAAGATGTGATGTATCCGAAGAGCTATTATGGCCTTTCGATTTCAGAGAACTCTGAATATTTAGTTCATTATCTAAATGGAATCATTAACTCTTCTTTGACAAATTACTTCTTGTTTATGACGGCATCATCATGGGGAATTGCTCGCAAGACACTGATGATGCAGGATATAGCGCGTCTTCCAGTCCCCTTTCCTGTTGAAGATAATGCACATATTGTCTCTCAAATCATTAATTTGGAAAGGCGATTATTTGAGCATCATAATACCTTAACCTATCCAGCCTTAAAGAGAGAACTTGATGCTGCTGTATTCAGTCTTTATGATTTAGATGAAACAGAGCAAACTTTGGTCAAGGATACTATTAGCATAACTATCGATTTATATATGAATCGAGAAGAATCAGCAGTTCTGCAAAAACCCCATACTTCTGAATTAAAACTGTATGCTATGGAGCTGATTAGCGTAATTCAACCTTTTCTTCAAGCTTTAGGAGAAAGAGTATTAGTTGCTGATGTGATAGAAGTCAATCAATCTCCTTTAAGTGTAGTTAAGTTTAGTTTTTTACCTGTACCTGGACGTGAACATATTGTTCAGATTACTCAAGCCCAGGATTTAAAGGCAGTTTTAAATCGAATTGCTGAACGATTACCCCAACAGATCGCTGATCGAATTTTTACACGTCGGGATTTGCGAATCTATAGTGGGCAAGATATTTATATTGTTAAGCCTGCTCAGAAACGTCACTGGAGCCGCTCTGCTGGGTTAAATGATGCTGACCTTATTCTCTCTGAACATTTGAGGGTAAACCGTGCTGCCATTGGATGAACCTACTTCATTTGGAGAATTAGTTATCAACTTGCCGCTAAATATCATTGCAACCGTCTTAGATATCACAATGGTCGGTTGGTCGTGTGTTCTCTCCAGTGGAAAAGTGAGTATCAGCAGCACTGAACCCGAAATCGCAGGTCATTTAGGGCGGGAAATGACTTTAGAGAAGAACCGTCGCCCACGCTTAAAGAAGCAGATCCGAATAGAGGAAGAGGTTGGGACTCGCTCTTCGCCTATGTCCAATAAACCTGAAGGTCGCATTGATATCAAAATCATCTATAGCTTTGATGAGGCTGAGTATTTTGGTATGGAGTGTAAAAGGGTTACCTCCAAAAACAAGCGTTTAGCTAAAAAATATGTGGATGATGGGGTGATGCGCTTTGTGACTGGTAAATATAGTCCTGGTCATGATTGGGCTGCAATGATAGGATTTGTAATCGATGGTGATGGAAACGGTTGTGTAAAGTTGATTCATGACTATCTAACGCAAAAGTGTCAAGAGACTTGCATGGAAGAGGATTGGGCTGTAGATACAAGTTTTGGTTCAATACCAGACCTTTATGGAACTTCTCATCGTCAGCATAGCCGAAGTTTTCTTTTCAGGCTTCTTCATTTGTTTTTAACTATTAAATAGCTAATATCCGACTTGAGTTTTTAAGCAAAATTCTGTCCCCCTCCATACTCAAATCACTCCCGTTTTCATAATCACGCAGATGATTGAAGTAACTTAGTGGGGTCGCAGCGTGACTTTAGTTCCTTCTCTAGTTCCCCTTCAAGAAATAATTGAATTCCTTCAGCAGCTTGTTTCGATTCCATCAGTCGAATTAGAGCAAGCGATCACCACCTATATCTCTAAGAAACTCACCGATCTTGGATTCGAGTCACAGATGTTCGGAGATCCGGAGCATCCCTCGGTCATTTGTCATCATCAAGCGGCAACTGCGACGAAAACAATCTGGCTGCAATCCCACCTCGATACTGCTCCAGTCGGCGATCGCGCTCAATGGCAACATGACCCATTCGCTGGAACAATTGTCGGCGATCGCATTTATGGGCGAGGGGTGGCTGACTCGAAAGGGGCGATCGCCCTATTCATCTATCTTGCAAAGGCTCTGAAAGACTCGCCCCAGTTCAACGGCTCACTATTTCTCGGATTCGATGCTCAGGAGGAATCAGGCAACTTTTCTGGAATTCGAGAGATTCTCCATCATGCTCCCAAAGCGGATATTTGCATTTTGGGCTATCAGAGCTTTGATGAAATTGCGATCGGGGCACGGGGATGGCTGAGGCTCAAGCTAACCACCTACGGCAAAGCAGCCCATACAGGCAGTCGCTCCAAAAAGGGTAGAAATGCTGTTCATGCGCTGATACGTGCCTGCTCTGCTTTATTGGAACTCCAATTGGAAGGACAGACCGAACCCTTCTTTGAATTCGGCTCTACCTTCAACATTGCTCAGATTGACGGTGGTGAAGCGATCAATGTGGTGCCCGACAAAGCAGAAGCTTTCATTGACATTCGCTTGCTGCCCTCCCAGCAAGCTCGAAGCATCGTACAAACCCTTGAGGAAGAACTACGGAATTTGCAGCGATCGAGTCCCGATTTTCAGTATGCGCTGGAAGTGCTCCAATCTGAACCCGCTTATTTGACTGATCCTGGTCATCCATTTGTTCGGATCTTGCAGAAAAATGCAGCGCAGTACAGGGCAGCTTCAGGAGACGAGATTCAAGATCTTGCTTTGGTTGCTAATGGCGCAGGCAGTGTTGGTAACGTGATTAGTCGGTTAGGAATTCCCATCATTAATGCCTATGGTTGTGAAAGTGGCAATGTCCACGCTCCCAACGAGTGGCTCAATCTCAAGACCATAGAGCCAGTGTTTCAGACCTACTGGGCGAGTTTGGTTCAGTTCTGCCTTGACGGTGAACATTGAGACAGCAACGATCAGCCATCGCGATCAGGGGGTTGTGCTGATTATTGGTGGTCACCTCCCTCTCCATAACCAGTTGTTTCAAAACTCAGAGGAACCATATTTCCAGTCATGGTCAATCCCAACCACATAGGTTGTTGTGGACGGATCGGTTGACCCGTAATGGCGCATCGCTGTTCTTGCTGGGCAACAGCCCTAAACGTCGCTCGAATATCTGATATGGAAAACATTGAGGGGTAGGAGGGCAGTGTGAAGCCGTTTTCCTTTGGGGGTAATTGCCAACTCCCATCATGCAGTAAATCGCCTGGTCTCGCTTGTTGTTCTACAAACCGCCAGAGCACGTCTCGGATGAGGGTTTGATACCCCTGCTCTCCGGAGATTTCCCGCGATCGCTCCTTCAGTTCCGGTTCCAGTCGGATACTCGTCACCTGCATTTCCGAAGTGCTACCTCGTTTGGGTGTATTCATAACCAACGCCCTAATTTCTCTGAAAGGGTGGACAACCTGATACTACAAGTGTAGTCTGTAGACAGCCAGAATTGTAATACAAATACTACAGCCTTCCATGATCCGCATCCTCGCCACCTTAGCCAGCGTCCATGTTCGACCCCAATATTGCTTGGGTAGAGCAGCAGTGCTGTTTGCGTTTGAGGGGACGTATCAGTTTAGCGGCGGTAAATCCGTCAGCGAAGGCATGGATAGCAAAGTGACCGGATGGCTCAATTCGGATCAACTCACTAGCAGCGGGAGGTGCAGGGCAAGCCTGACACCGACATAGGGAAAGCCATATCAACTTCCCCAACCCCCGCTTCTAAGTACCAGAAGCGGGGGGTATTTTTTGAGGAGAAAATCATGCAGACCGAACAGCGACAGAAAATTCCCATACTCCAGAACTAGGTCGTGGTGTTCTCTAAGAACTACCTGTCCTTGGTGCGAATCAACCTCAAACGGGCGTTGGCGTAGCCTCTCGGAACGAGAATCGTGCTTCTGGTTACCGGACACTTATTCCTTCGCTCTACAACAACACCATAACAAAGGCGGCACCCAGATTCGAACTGGGGGTGAGGGTTTTGCAGACCCCTGCCTTACCACTTGGCTATGCCGCCACTGAAGCCCGGAGCGGATTTCCCACTGCCAAAACTCATCAGATCATTATAAACTTTACCACAAGCAACGCATCCTGATCTGACCCGCTCATCCAGATTCATTCGGGATTTGTTATGACCACTGCCCCCCCACCGACGATCGATCCCGAAACTTCAGTAACCTATGCCGACGTCGAAGCGGCTGCCCTCCGGCTTGCAGGCAACGCCCACCCCACCCCCGTACTCACCTCCAACACCGTTAACCAGCGCACTGGCAGTCAAGTCTTTTTCAAATGCGAAAACTTTCAGCGGGCAGGTGCCTTCAAATTTCGGGGAGCCTACAACGCTCTAGCGCAACTCAGTGATGCCCAAAAGCGACAGGGTGTCATTGCATTCTCTTCTGGCAACCATGCCCAAGCGATCGCCCTAGCAGGACAAATTCTACACATCCCCACGACAATCGTCATGCCCAGCGATGCCCCCAGCGTCAAGCAAACTGCTACCCGCGACTATGGTGCAGAGGTGATTTTGTACGATCGGCTGACCACCCAGCGAGAAGCTCTGGCACAACAAATCGCCCACGATCGCCACCTCACCCTTATTCCCCCCTACGACCATCCCTATATCATTGCCGGACAAGGCACCGCCACCAAAGAACTGATTGAAGCAGTGGGAGCACTCGATTTTTTGCTGGTTTGTTGTGGCGGCGGCGGCTTACTCTCCGGTTCTGCGATCGCCGCTCATGCCCTCGCGCCCAATTGCCAAGTCATTGGCGTCGAACCCAAACGTGCCGACGATGCCACCCGATCGTTCTACAGCCGCGCCTTGCAAACCGTCCACAACCCTGACACGATCGCCGACGGTGCCCGCACCCCCTCATTAGGCAAGTACACTTTCCCCCTGATTTTGCACTACGTCAGCGACATGGTTACGGTTTCCGAAAGCGCCATTCTACGCAGCATGTTCTTTCTCTGGGAACGACTGAAAATTGTCGTTGAACCTACCGGAGCATTGGCTGCTGCCGCCTTACTAGAAGGCGTTGTTCACTATCCCAACGCTCGAATTGGGGTAATTCTCAGTGGAGGCAACATCGATTTGAAACAGGCAGGCAAACTGTTGAATAAAGCTCAGGAGAGGCGTAAAAAAGCAGATTCCGCACCGCTTGCCAGAGAGTTGAGCTAAAGTTTGGAACGAACACTACTCAGCAGTGGAACGAACCCAAAAGGAGATTTGTTTGTTAAACGCCATTACGATTCCATCTGCCAAGGGACGATCTCCCCAAGCCCTCTTACTCCTGCTGCACGGCTGGGGAGCCAATGCTCAGGATGTGGCTGGACTCTCTCCCTATCTCAACCTGCCAGACTATCAAATGAGCTTCCCAGATGCCCCCTTTGCCCATCCTCAGGCGTTTGGCGGCAAGATGTGGTACGGCTTTCCGCAGAACTTTAGTTTCATCAACACCCCCAATTTCGACAGCAACCCCGAACTGGTAAGCAGTCGTCAGTTACTGACTGAATGGATTGGTCACATCACCGAAGCCACAGGAGTGCCGCTCTCTCGCACCATTTTGGGTGGCTTTTCGCAGGGAGCGGCAATGACCCTGGATGTGGGGACCAAGTTACCGTTGGCGGGGTTAATGGTGCTTAGTGGCTATTTGCACACCCCTTTGCCAGCCCAAGTTGCAACCTTGCCCCCCGTGTTGATAGTGCATGGCAGACAAGATCCAGTGGTGCCTTTGGTCGCCGCGCAACAGGCAAAAGAGGGCTTACTGGCGTTAGGTGCTAAGGTGCAATATCACGAATTTGAGATGGGACATGAGATTCAACTCAATGTGTTAGAAACAGTCCAGGCATTTGTCAGCGAGTTATTGCCAACGAGTGAGTTGGCGTCTAGCAACAGGGAAGACAACTCAGAACAACACGAAGTTCACACCCCAGCACTAGAGTAAATCCTAGTGCTGGCAATGGAGGGTTACGGTCTAGACATGTTGTTGGTATTTTTGAAAACTTTGCTCAGCAAAGTTTTCAAAAATACCAACAACACCTTTGAAACACTACCAGAGTGGAGAGACTGAACGGTAGAGATTGAATCTAGAAGCAGTTTGAGTTTTCACGTTTTCCTAACAAAAGGGTGCAATCGATTTTGCCCGATCGATTGACACCAGTTCGACGAATCAGCCCGTAGCGACTGCCAGGATTGAAACTGGAAAAGCGCAACATTAGGAGATCAATTTGGTACGATTAGCGGAAAAAATATGTGACAGTTTGAACTCTGTCTAAAGGCAGCTTGTGCTTCTGAGATTGTCCTCTTAGGATGAAATCCAAGATTAGGGAACCTCGCATTTTCGTATTCAAAAGATTGCTGCATCATTTTGGTGATTTCAAGCCAATACTTTATCTTTATCCGACAATGCTTATGTCCTCGATTCAGCGCAAGGATTTGGTAACCCTACTCCAGCAAGGCGTTGAGACTTGGAATCGTTGGAGGCAGGAGAATCCCCAAGTGATTCCAGACTTACAAAAAGTTGACTTTCAAGGCATTGATTTGAGAGATGCGGATTTGAGTCGTGCCAATCTGAGTGAAGCGGATCTCAGCAGTGCGTACTTGTTAGATGCAAACCTGAGCGAAGCTTATTTGCGAGGGGCAAACCTCAATCGAGCCTGTCTGATTGGGGCAAATCTGAGTCAGGCTTATTTGGGAGAAGCGTCGCTTTACCATGCCTATTTATTTGAAGCAGATTTGACCCAGGCTTACTTGAGAAAAGCAAATCTGCAAGAAGCAGATTTGAAGCGATCGAATCTCAGTGGCGCTTATTGTCGAGGGGCAACGCTGCGAGAAGCAGATTTAAGTGAAGCGATTTTGACCGATACGTTTCTCAACGATGTTGATCTGGAAGGTACCATTCTGTCCCCGCTGACCGAAACGGCACCCCACATCAGTCCCGATCGTCAGCTAGAAGGGGACTGGGATCAGTCGCCACCCGCTGCCCTCACTGAACTGTTGCGGTCGATCGCGGTTTGAGTATTCGACGATCTCGATGCTTGGTGCCTTTCGCCAAGATCACGCCTCGCCCATAGACCACTGCCTCCTTCCGCTTCTCGCAAAAAAAATCTTCCCCACTCATGGATTTTCTTTAGCGAATCGTCATGGAAAATCCATTTTATTTCACTGTCTGACTCTGCAAAAATGCCAGAGAGTCTACAGAAATCTTGGGGAGAATCAACAAGCCATGTCTAATCTGATTATTCAACTGCTCATCATTGGGTTTGTTGCTGGCATTGCTGGCGGGCTATTTGGCATTGGTGGCGGCGCTATTATGGTGCCTGCCATGGTGCTGCTATTGGGCATGGATCAAAAATTCGCCACGGGCACTTCACTGGCAGCGCAGATTTTGCCGATCGGCATTCTGGGTGCGGCAGTGTATTACCGCAACGGCAATCTCAATCTGAAACATGCTCTGCTCATTGCGTTGGGCTTGGTGATTGGCAACTTGTTCGGTGCCCTATTTGCCAATCAAGCCTTTGTTTCTAGCGAACTGATGAAAAAGTTATACGGCATTTTTTTGTTGGCGATCGGGCTGCGATATCTACTCGTGCGCTAACCCATTATGCGCTGTTGAAATTCTCGCTCGGTCATGAGGGCTTGGGTACTCTCCACCCGATCCAGAAACACCTTCCCGTCCAGGTGGTCCAATTCATGTTGGAAAATGCGGGCAACAAAATCAGTCAATGTTTGTACTCGTTGCTGACCTGTGCGATCGGCATATTCCACTTCAATGGTTTGATATCGTCGCACGGAGCCTCGCAAGCCTGGCACACTCAGGCACCCTTCCCAATCATCCACTCGTTGCTCAGAATGACTCAAGACTTTGGGATTGATTAGGGCGGTTGGCTCCATCAACGGGGCGTTGGGATACCGCAGATTAGGACGCGAAGCCATAATAAACAAACGACAAGAGGCACCTACCTGGGGCGCGGCAATGCCCACTCCATTTGCCTGTTGCACGGTAACCAAAAGGGCATCGATCAAATTTTGTAACTGCTGATCCCCAAAATCTTCAACCCAAACGGCTGACTGGCGCAAGATGGGGTGACCGAGTTCGATGATGGGTAGAGGCTCCGTCATGATGGTGACTGTTTGACTGGGTGAATATTAAGACTCAAGCAGAGGCTGTTCTGCTTTTTTCTAGTGCAGTGGCGTGTTAGCGCGGGGACTAGGGGAGGAACTCAATCTGTTACATCCGCCGATTAAATGAGGATGAAATTGGTGCTTTCCCCATCGCTAAAATCAGCGAATGGCATATGGCCAAAGTTCCTCCCCCAAACTGGGAAAGGAACTAAGAATGCACGTTACCGCGTGGACGGTATCCTACTCATTCTTGGCTGTTTGAGTGGGGAATGCGCCAGGCTGTACAGTTAAGCTCACTGCTTGTCCATTGCGACGGATCTCCATTTGCAAACGACCGCCGACACTGCTAGCTTCCACCGCGCGCTGAACATCATCGGCTGTTTTCACGGCTTTCCCGTCAATTTTCTGGATGACATCCCCTGTGCGTAATCCTGCTTTGGCGGCAGGTGAATTTTGCATGACTCGGAAAACCAGAATGCCCTGGTCTTCATTGACGGTGACGCCACTATTGGGATCACTGTTGATTTGCTGTTTCAGTTCGGGGGTCAGGGTGGTCATGCGGATGCCCAGATAGGGATGATCCACTCTCCCCTTGGCGATCAGTTGCTCGGCGATGTTGCGAGCGGTATTGATGGGAATCGCAAAGCCTAAGCCTTGGGCACCCCCAATAATGGCAGTATTCATGCCAATGACTTCGCCATACTGGTTGAGTAGGGGACCGCCAGAGTTGCCAGGGTTAATGGCAGCATCGGTTTGAATAAAGCCAACCCGCTTGTCAGGCACACCCACTTGAGCGCTGGTTCGTCCGGTAGCGCTGACAATCCCTGCTGTCACGGTATTGTCTAGACCGAGGGGGTTGCCGATCGCGATCGCCCACTCGCCGGGCTTCAACAGGTCAGAATTCCCTAAGGTAACCGTGGGTAAGTTACTGGCTTCAATTTTCACTACTGCCACATCGGTGATCGGATCTTGTCCCAAAACTTTCCCCTTCAGGTTGCGCCCGTCTTTGAGCGTCACCATGACCGTATCTGCACCATCGACGACGTGGGTATTGGTCAGAATCAGACCATCTTTATTAATCAGAAATCCAGATCCAGTTCCCCGTTCCACTCGTGTAGCCGGAGGCGCGGGCAAATCTGAACCAAAGAACTGTCGGAAAAAGGGATCATTCAAAATTTCAGGCACCCGATTTTTCACGGTTCTAGAAGAATCGATTCGCACGACAGCGGGTCCAACGCGCTCAACCGCAGTTGCAATAAAGTTGGGATCAGTTGAAGTCAGAATGCGAGAACTCCCACTGCCTGAACTGGGTACACTACTAGGTATCTGCGCGATCGTGGGTTGAGTTGGAGAAGCAACCGATGAAGAAAGCCAGCGATCGCCCATCAGTGTCATTCCTGCACCGACTAGAGGCAATAGAAAATAGATGACAGATTTGTTCCAAGAAGTTTTTTTAGTAGTAGAAAAATGATCCGAACTAGACGGATTTAGCTCTGCATCGTTGTGGGGTAATTTCATCGCCTTTCAAATTCTCCTTCAAAAGCAACCAATCGAATCTTGACTCGTTCGCAGCAGTGATCAGGCAACCTCTCGATTTTTCATGTGTCAACTCCATTGAGCTCGATACTTCTTTACTCTAGGCAAAACTTGTGACGTTGCAGTCAAACTCCTATTACGAACGCATGAAACTATGGCGAGGCGTTGGTTTTCGTAGAATAACAATCTCTAACCAACCTTCTGCCAAATTGCTGAGCACTGCCCTGGGGGCGTCAGGCTTCCTCTCTCCCTATCAATGATGTTGTTCAATCGCAAGAGGTTCCAATCTGAACTGCCGCTCTGAAGGAGAGCCTCTCAAAAACAATTCTAAACAGAAATTTTGAAGACTGTTGACAAGCACCGACCAAAGCCAATGAAATCTTGTTCAGTGCTGCACTGTTGCTCAGTCCTCGCCAAGCTCAAATTACCAATTTGTGATCTCAACCGGACTGTTTATCTATCCATCCGGATTGAAAACGATTGCACGATTTAGAATTTTTGTCAAAATTCAACTCAGATTGATAACCCGACGCCCATCTCTCCTGACGAACCGATGCAAATCCGAAGATTGAGTTAGGGATTGGGTCGATCGCACTGACCCTCTTCAAAATCTCATCAAACACTGGCGTCTCACTGCTCACGCTGACAATTTATGAAGCTTGACCATCAAACTCAATCCACTTGAGCAAGATATCTTCGACAAGGCACATCGGCAGAGACTGGATATTATCTGCTCTGATAGCTTTGCCATCTGCCATTGTCAAATGCTTGGTGACATTTTACAGGCAGACTCAAGACAGCACTTTCATTCTCAATTGATAAATATCGCTAATACAATGGGGGCTGCTTTGAGATGAGGTTTATTAACAAGTGCCTGGATAATCAATCAATCTCTAGCAGGCAATCTAGTAAGCTGATTTCGATTGAGCAAAGAGACTTCCAGAAGACTCTTTTTGCTCCAAGCCATTTCACTTCATAAACTTTTTAAGAGACGATCAGATGGGATAAACTGGACGATGAGAAAGCTTCTCGGAGAAAACCTTTCTCATAAAGCCTTCTACTTTTATGAATGATTTAGAACCGCGATATAAAAAGTTAAAAAAATACTACATCAGTGTAAGATGGTTGCACGAACTAATATCAAGTTGAAAGTTCATTCCCCTTGTCAGTAATTCTCGTTTGATATATTGCTTGGCAAGGCGTTCTATCCTTCGTCCTCTTATTGAATTTAGGTTAATGAGTAAAAAGAAGAAGATTGAGGCACTCACAGGTGAGGCATTGCTGAAGAAAGTTAAGGAATTAGAGAACCTCAGCAAGGAAGAAAAAGCGCGGGAATGTGGCTACTATACTGTCACGAAGGCAGGTATAGAGCGGGTCAACATGATGAAGTTCCTCAATGCTCTGATTGATGCTGAAGGCATTGAGTTAGATGGGAAGCAAAGTCTTAATGGACGGGGTGGCAGAAGTGCAAGCTACCGAATTAGTGTGCAATCGAATGGTAATTTGCTGATTGGTTCTGCCTACACAAAGCAAATGGCATTAAAGCCTGGCGATGAGTTTGAAATTTCTCTAGGTAGGAAGCATATTCATCTTCGTCAAGTGGATCAGCTCCAAGAAGAAGACGAGGAAGATGATGAAGAGGATTATGATGAATAAATAGAGTTCTGCTTAGGCATTAGATTGACTGGATAAAAATAACGATCGTAGATCTTACGATCGTTATTTTTATTAGTAAAGTTTTAATGTTCCTCAGTGATATTTGGACAGAGCAATCGAGGTGGGGAATTTTTTGTTCAAAGTAAAGTTCCCCAAAACAAAAGCTCAAGAAGGTAATAGTAAAGATAGCTTTTGGTCTTGGGGCAGTCGAGCCAAGCATTCATTTAAGGAGTCTTTGGTCACGGCTAAACTGCATGCCAATTCAATCCCTTCTCGCTCTAACAGTCCAATAACTTGTTGAGGCATTTTTCGATCAACAACGGGAAGCTGGTGAAGTCCTCGAGCGGTCATGCGATCGAGGGCTTCAGAAATGGGTTCATCTTCATAGGCACACAGTACATCTTTTGTACAAATGTCTATCAACGGCTGATGGATGAAATGTTTGGACAGAAAAGGATAATTTGCTTTCTCTCCCGCGGTGAGTTCATCCAAGTTGTGCGGCACAAAAGTGGTTGTGGCATGTTTCCACTGAGAAATTGCCCGATTAATATCTTGGAGAGTGACGATACCAATCAATTGGTTCGTCTCATCCTTCACAAGGGCGCTGTGAAAGTGTTGTTCAGTCATCCTCAGTCCGGCTTCAATCACGGGCACTGATGCTGGTAACTGTAGCAAATTGCGGTGCATGGCTTGGGCGACAGGGATTTGTTTCAACAGATCCAACCGATCTTGCTTCGCAGTTGCACTGAGTGCAGGGGTACTGGGATTTTCTTGATGCAAAGGACGAATGTGATCGAGTAGCCAAACGCTTAAGCCAACCGCTGCCATCAACGGCAGGACAATGCGATAATCGCGAGTTAGCTCAAATAGAAGCAAAATTGAAGTGAGTGGGGCACGGGCACTGGCAGCAAGCACCGCAGCCATGCCAACCATCGCGTACGCGGGTGGCGCTGCGATCGTCGTTGCTGCAAACGGCAAGGTTGCCGCTAAAATCTTGCCGTAAGCTGCCCCCAATGCTGCGCCTAAAAACATTGCTGGAGCAAACAAGCCACCGACCAAACCACTGCCCAAACTCACTGCTGTCATCAATAATTTGACCACTAGCAACACAATGAGCAAACTCAGCGAAAACTCTACATCGCGCAGGACTGCTTCCACAGTTTCATAACCAATCCCCAAAATTTGGGGCAACTTCAGCGCGACTAGACCGACGCACATGCCGCCTAAAATCGGTTGTACTGGCGAGGGCACCTTACCCAGCCAACCCAGACCCGCCACCTCGCCCCGAAAACATCGTTGGATGAACTGAAGCGTGTAGGTGTAGCTGATCGAAACCAGGCTGGCAAATAATCCTAAACCCAGGTATAGCGGCAGTTCTAAAAGACTTCGTACCTCATAAGAGGGCAGGGCAAATGCTGGCTGAGCGCCTAAACCAATTTGCGCAATCAATGCTGAGACCACGGCTGCCAACACGACTACACTCACGGATGAGGTAGCAAAGCTAGTCCCCAGGACGACTTCCAACGCAAAGAAAACGCCAGCAATCGGAGCATTAAACCCGGCTGCCAGACCCGCAGCGGCTCCGGCTCCTAACAATAGGCGCTGGCGTTCCTGCGAGACCCGCAAGACTTGCCCCAGCAATACCCCGAAGCTTGCTCCAATTTCCACACTAGGACCTTCTGGACCCAAGGACGCGCCTGTACCCAGTGAAACGGCTGCCGCTACCATTCGCGTGACTGGTCTCAGCGGCGATAGCTCTTGCAACTGTTGGGGACTCGCGATCAAGGCTGACATCCCTGGGCCAAAATCTTGCCAGCGCCAGCGCATCAGACCCACTAGGACACCACCCAGGGTGGGCACACAAGCCAGTGTCCAGGCTCCCCAGTGGGCAATGACACCCATCAGGTTTTCCAGCATCAGACTGTGAATTAGCTCAATCAGATAGTGAAAGGTGACAACGCCCATCCCCGTGCCACTGCCGATCAATACCGCTAGAAGCAGCACAATCGACTCTGGGGAAGGCTGAAAACGACTCAATCGGTTGGCACGATCGTGGATTGATATCCGGGTCGCTTCTCCCGACAGGGTCTCTTGCAATGGGGAGAGGGGTGTTTCAGGGCGCGGGGTATCGGAGGGCAGACGAGCAGGCATCAAGCTCAAGGGGGGAGGGTTAAACGGAAGGGGCTTTATGCCCAATTCTCATTGTGCTGGATTATTTCAAACTAAGACAAGTCATCACACAGACAAATTATCAATTTAGTGAGTGGTTAATCTAAGGGACAGCTGCCCAGGTTGTTCGAGTTCTAACAACCATCGTTTCCGCCACAAACCGCCAGCGTATCCAGTGAGTTGACCATTTTTACCAATTACCCGATGGCATGGAACTAAAAGGTAAACACGGTTCATACTATTGGCTCGTGCAACTGCCCTGATCGCAGTGGGTTGACCCATGCGGTGAGCCAAGTCTTCGTAGGCGATCGTGTGTCCGTAGGAAATCCGTTGCAGTTCTGTCCACACACGTTTTTGGAAGGGCGTACCGTGTAGCCACACAGGCACTGTGAATTGAGTGAGTGTTCCTGCAAAGTACTGAGCCAATTCGTCTTTCAAGCGATCGAGATGGAAATGCGGCACAGACAATACTGGATAACCAAACTGTTGGCGCAATTGAGCCGAGCGTTGGGCAAGTTTGTCGCGATCGAGATATTCCAACAGACAAACGCCATCAGAAACAGCCCCAACCAATAAAGTTCCCAGTGGAGTTTCCAGCAATTGCACCGCGACACAAGCTTGAAGTGGATTGGACGGGGAGAATTTGCCAAAAGTTTGATCGAAGGCGGCTTGCAGTTCAGTGGAGGTCGATTGCATGGTGATGGGGCAGGTTTTATCCAAGCGATTTCGCACATTCTTGCATTTCTCCACTCAAAACCCAAGGCGTTATTTATCCTTTGATCAGCTAATTTGAATCCTGAGTCCAGAATGAATATTCACCTGGATAGAGGCATTCGATTAACCTTTGTATCAGGTTAGTGCAATTCCATAATTAAATTGTTCGCTTTCTGATTCAACGCATAAAATAATTAAAATTCCTATCATTCTTGGTAACTTCCTTATGGCAGTAACTGCAACCGCAACCGTCAAGCGTTCCAAAATCGCCAATGTCAAGCGTGTCTCGATCGACCATGCTTCAACTTTTCTAGAAACATTGCCCGATAAACCGAAAGAAGAGTTATCGCTCCGAGAAGCTGTGCGCCAACTGCGTGACCAAATTGTGGGAGCCTTAGCCAAAGGATACAGCTACGAAGAGTTGGCGAAGGTTTTGACTGAGAAAGGAATTGAAATCAGTCCTTCTACACTGAAAAACTATTTGCCCTCTGGTCGGCGACAATCGGCAAAAGAGACTGCGGCTCCGGTTAAAACTCGGGCAAAACGAGGACAAAGAAGCGCTGACGAAGTTGCAGTGGTGGAGTTGGACGCTGAGGAAGAACCGATCGCTGCACCTGTGGAAGAACCCGAAGCCGAAGCCACGGAAGAAGTCGAAGCCCCTGCCGTGAAGCGCAGAAGAGGCAGAACTGCCGCCAAAGCAGTGGTCGAAGAACCCACCGTTGAAGCTGAACCTGAAGTTCAACCACCCAAAACTCGAGCTCGACGTTCTACTGCTTCCAAATCGAGTCCGACTAAAACTGCTACCCGTCGGACGAGTTCTCCTAGAACGACGACTCGTTCATCGAGTACAAAGGGTAACGGTAGACGGAAAAAAGACTGAGGTATGGGCGTACCTTCTCGCTTTTGGGGCCGTGTTGTTTCCCAAAAAGTGTACAAACCTACCTGAGCCATTTATTTTTAATAGGTCAATCCCGGGTGTTTTCAATAAGCGTTGTGCCAATGCTTCTGTTTCAGAAGCATTGACCATGCTGAGCTTGCATGAATGCAAGCGGTCATCCAGTAGACGGGCAGTTAGACGGGATGCAAATCCACACAGGGTTCTCCATGACAAGGATTCACTTCAACAATCACATGAGCGAGCGCGGGAATGTGCTGGAGTTGGTTTTTGTAATATTCGGGGGGCTGGGGATAATGCGTCACCAACGCGATAGTTGCTGCTAGATGATGCTGACTCAGATGCCAAACATGTAAATCGGTTACCCGATTGTCTGCGTCTTTTTCAAGCGCTGCCACGATCGCCAATTTCGTTGGCTTATCAATTGCTCCATCCAACAAGATTACACCTGTTTCCCTCACTAAGCCGTAAGACCATCTTGCAATCACCACTGCCCCCACGATGCCCATGACTGCATCCAGCCAAATCCAGCCCAAGAACTTGCCAGCGAATAAAGCAATGATGGCGAAAACAGAAGTCAGGGCATCAGCTAAAACATGGATATAGGCTGCACGCAAATTGTGGTCATGGTGAGTCTGTCCATGGTCGTGAGAAGTGTGATGTGAGTGTGAGTGATCAGGATGTTGCTGCAATAAAAATGCACTGGCGAGATTGACAGCCAAGCCAAGCAGCGCCACCCAAATTGCCTCATTGAACTGAATCGTTTGAGGGTGAAAAAGACGGGTTGCGGATTCAAGCGTCATCAGCAATGCAACCATTGCCAGTGCAACCGCACTGGTAAAGCCACCCAGAACGCTCACCTTGCCAGTGCCAAAGGTATATTGGGGGTCGTTTGCATGGTTACGAGCGTATTGATAAGCAAAGACCGCGATGCCAAATGCTGCAACATGGGTTGCCATGTGCCAACCATCTGCCAGCAGCGCCATGGAACCAAAGGTTATTCCGGCGCTAATTTCAGCGACCATGGTAACTGCTGTGATCAGCAGTACGATTTTAGTGTTTTTCTCTGCTTGATTCTGATCAATGAAAAAATTGTGAGAATGCTGCCATTGTTCAAGCGTATGGATGTGCATAAAAAACTGACAAAAAAGGATTTGGTTGAATAGACACCCTTCAGCCTACCAATTCTTCATGTCTATGCGACTGTACGACCCCCAACCCTGCTCCTCCAAACTGTCAATTGTGACCTCTCGAGGGAAGATATTTAGATGCTATAGCGACCCTATCTGGATTCTGAAAAAGAGTTCCTGTGGAACTCTTTTTCACACAGCCTTTCTCATTCACAAATGATTTAGGACTACTATATCTAACGTTATGAGCATGAGCGGCGCTTTTATTTGCATCTAAACTTTTAAGTATCGTATTGATGATTTCTTTCAATCGATTCAGCGATTTCTCCCTTCAACATCCGGTCTTCGATCGCTTGCCAAATCTGAGGGGACAATCGCACAGCTGCCTGTCGGCACCGCACGATCAACCAATTGGCATAGAGATAATGTTCCAGCGATTGCAACTCTTCATCGAATAGGCTGATGAGGTTGGAGTCCAGTTGCAAAGCATTCAACCAGATTTGAGAAAGTCGAAAATTGAAGTCCTGATGGGCTTCCGGTGATTGTCGAATATCGGGCTTCCGCGCACGAAATGCTTCCAAACGCGCAATTAATACATTGAAGTCGATGTTATTGAAGACTTTGAGTTTTTCTAACTCCCGAGCAAAGGTATGAGTAAAGGCACGGGCAAAGGCACGAGTTAATGTACTGGCACGGGCTGGCGTATTGTTCATGGTGTAGATAAATTCGGGAACGCCTGCCCGTGCCAGCGTCCGCGCCAGATCGAGCACACGAGCAACTTCGGGATCAAAGCTGTGGGAGAGATGCAACGCCCGATCGCACATCAACGCCAGAAAAATGGCTGCCGATCGCTTGGTCGGGGCAGGCATGACTCCTGCCGAACCCACCGTGACCTGTTCTGCCCATGCTAATAAGGCGGTCAATTTAGGTGTATTAATCAACTTTCGGGCTTTGCGCTCCATCCGCAGCAGTAACTCATCTGCCCCACCGCGCATCAACCCTGCCACCAGCAAAAACACCTCTTGCCAGCGTTCATCGGTGAGGTGTGCCGATACCAACCGCCCCACTTGATGATGATCTTCAATAAATTGAGCAGTGAGATATTCTTGCAGGGTTAAGTGAGAAAACGAGAACACTTCCTCTGCTCGTTCGACTAGAATGCCCTGCTGGATAGCGATCGCATTCAATACGCCTTCCCCGTTCAAATGTTTGGGAGCATTCAAATTGCTGGTCAAAAATGTTTTGATGTGATCGACCAATTCGCGTTGGGCAAAGAACAAGCGATCGGCTTCAAAGCCATGGTATGCAATATCGGACAGCAAAATTTCTTCCAATTCTGTGCTCAAACCCTGATAAATTTCTTCTTGCAAAATTCGCTTTTCAGATGCCCATTCTTCTAGCAAAATTCTCAAGGCTTTGCGATATAAACCACTACGATTTTTAGGGAAATTTTGCGAATGGTCGTACACCAAACACAGTAAGGTGAGCAATAAGGGGGTTTGTGCTAATTCCTTGGCGGCTGCATGTTCGGGCTTTTGCAAAATCTCCCAGCAGCGTTGCCCAGTGCCCACTTCTCGATCAAGGGTGGAGTTAAACCAATTATTAATGAATTGCTCGATTTGGGTACCGTCGAAATCGGCGATCGCCACATCGGTAAAGCGGCGAAAATTGTGCCGATAAGCCGCAACTCGACAAGAGGCAATGAAACGATTGTTGTCGTAGCGATCGACAAAATCTTGAATTTGACAAATCACATCGTTTACATTTTTGCTGGGGACTTCATCTAGCCCATCCAGTAACACCAGTAACCGCCCCTGCTCTAACAACTTGGCAGTACAAGCTGCTGAACTGGGAAAGCCGCACACCTGAAATTCATGGACGATCGCTTGTTCAATATCCAGCGGATTCGATGTCACCCCCTTTAACTCCAGAAACACTGGAATACACTCATGCTCATATTTTCCTAATCGCCCCTTGAGTGCCTCTAACCCCATCTTGCGCAGAAACGTAGACTTCCCCGCACCCGGTCCTCCCAACACCATTAAGAATGGTTTGTCGTTGGCAACCTTGATACCATCTTGGCGGCGGCTTTCCTTCGGCTCAAAACGACGGCTGCGGCGATAGGCTTGCTCCATGCTTTCGATCGACTCCAGACTCTGCAATCCCCGTCGATCCAAAAACTGCACGGTGGTATAAACCGACTCCAAATCTACGGGTTCTCGCATACCCAGTACCTTCAGAATGCCATGGCGATTGCAGTAATTTTGCACATATTGAATCGCAGCTTTTTCAATTTGCTTCTCTGTTTTCTCGTCCAGTCGCTCCTTCGTCCACCCAATCAATTTGCCACTGCCTTCACAAATCACTTTGCTGAAAATACTCGCCAAACCGAGTGTGGCAGCTTGAATGAAGAGTTTTCCAATTACGAATTCAGTCATAGGAAGGGGGTAGGGGGATGGGGGGAGAAGCAGACACGGAATGGAGGCGCTGGGCTGGATGGAAAGGGAGGGGCGACTGAATTTCTCGATCGCTTCCTCTCCAGTGTGCCGAATAATTTAATACCCGACACAAAAAATCACTCCAGAATGGGATGAAATGAGGTTCTATCCGAATCCCCCAAATCCGCTTTTGGCAAGCTATACTCCATGGGGATGAATAGGCTTTAGGAATCGGCATGTTAGCGGTAGCAGTTCTGGCAGCTGGACGGGGTACGCGAATGAAATCGGATCTTCCCAAGGTTTTACACCAATTGGGAGGACGATCGCTGGTAGAACGGGTTTTGGATAGTTTATCAGTCGTTCAACCCAGCCGGAATTTGGTGATTGTGGGTTATCGGAGTGAATTAGTCAAAGAGGCGCTCCAGCCTTGGTCAGGAATCGAGTTTGTAGAACAAGTGCAGCAGTTGGGTACAGGTCACGCAGTTCAGCAATTGCTGCCCTATTTGCAAGATTTTCAGGGGAGTTTGTTGGTGCTGAATGGGGATGTGCCGCTGCTGCGTCCACAGACGATCAATCTTTTGCTCAAAACCCATGAACAACATGGCAATGCAGTGACGTTACTAGCAGCACATCTTCCCAACCCCAAGGGCTATGGGCGAGTTTTTTGCAATGACGACAATACCTTAAAGGAAATTGTGGAAGATCGCGATTGCACGCCCGCTCAGAAGCAAAATCACCGCATTAACGCGGGCGTCTATTGTTTTGATTGGGCAAAGTTGGCGGCGATTTTGCCGAAGCTCAGTAGTAACAATGACCAGCAAGAATACTACCTGACCGATGCGGTCAACTACCTCGATCCGGTGATGGTCGTGGATGTGGAAGACCACGAAGAGATTTTGGGGATTAACGATCGCAAACAGTTGGCAGCCGCTTACGATATTTTGCAAACCCGGATCAAAGATAACTGGATGGCGGCTGGAGTAACATTGATTGACCCCGATAGCATCACAATTGATGATACGGTGGAGTTGCAGCCAGATGTGGTGATTGAGCCACAAACTCATCTGCGCGGTAAAACCGTAATTGGGGCGGGAAGCCGCATTGGTCCTGGTAGCCTGATCGAAAATAGCCAGATTGGTGAGCAGGTGACGGTGCTCTATTCGGTGGTATCGCAGAGCGTGGTGCAGTCAAACTCACAAATTGGACCTTATACACATCTGCGGAAGCATGCCCATGTGGGTGCCAAATGCCGAGTGGGCAATTTTGTAGAAATTAAAAACTCAACGCTCGGCGATCGCACCAATGTAGCGCATCTCTCCTACCTAGGGGACGCCACACTGGGCGAGAAGGTGAACATTGGTGCGGGCACGATTACCGCCAACTACGACGGCTATAAAAAATATCCTACCCAAATTGGCGATCGCACTAAAACTGGAGCCAATACCGTTTTGGTGGCACCTGTAAGTGTAGGCGCAGATGTGACGATCGGGGCAGGCTCTGTGATCACCAAAGAGGTACCCGATGATTGCCTCGCCCTTGCCCGTGCGAAACAAACCCTCTTTCCGGGTTGGCGACCCGGCAAACCCCATGAAACCAAAGAAAGTTGAGAGTCGTCGGAGGGGAGAGCGCCTTTACCGATCGCTGCTGGCACCTAAAGTCTGTAAGGTCACCGCTGGGCTTCTGTCAAAGCTTCGCATCGGTGATCTTCAACGCCTTTATAGGGATGGGGCACCTGCAAAATATGACGTTCTTCAGAGCATTGCGCTATACACGTTCCTAGAATTTCGTTTGTTGCATGTAAACAGTCAAGTGTTCAACCCTTGTGTCAAGCTTTAAAGTGAGGTTAAACACGAGTGTTAAGCAGATTGGATAGAGCAACGTGAAACAAGTCCTGGAAAGCTGTTTGACAGCGACCATCAATGGCGAAACGGTCCGAATTCAGGCGATCGCACCAACGACAACCTTGTTGGAGTATCTGCGGCAAAGTGGGCGCGTTGGCACGAAGGAAGGTTGTGGGGACGGGGATTGTGGTGCTTGCACTGTGGCGTTGATGGCGCAAGGGGCGGATGGCAAGCTGCACTATCAGGCAGTCAACAGTTGCTTGATTCCCATCGGCGCGATCGCTGGACGACACATTCTCACTGTTGAAGGCATTGCCAACGGTTGCCTGCATCCAGTTCAGGCGGCAATGGTGCAGACGGGCGGTTCCCAGTGTGGCTACTGCACACCTGGATTTATCATGAGTCTGTTTGCGGCTTACTATGATGGCACGGTGAATGATGCCTGTGTGGAAGGGAATCTCTGTCGCTGTACGGGCTATCTGGCAATTCGTCGGGCAGCGAGTTTAGTGGCGTCGTCGCCCGTGCAGGATGTATTTCGCGATCGGCTCGCTCAGACTGCTACAGAACTGGGTGAAGTGAGCTACGACGGTGCTCAATCTCAGTTCTATCGCCCCACCCAGTTGTCAGAAGTGTTGGCGTTGTTGCAACAGCATCCCAATGCCACCTTGGTCGCAGGCGCTACTGATCTGGGGTTAGATTTCAGTCACCACCGCAAATCCTACCCGGTGCTGGTTTCTCTAGAAGCTGTGGTCGAACTCAACTTCATGCACCAAACGACTGAAGCCGTAGAAATTGGTGCGGCAGTGCCCCTCAGCCACATTGAAGATCGACTGCGAGGAGTTTTTCCTAGCCTGGATGAGATGCTGTATTGGTTTGCAGCACGGCAGGTGCGCAACCGCGCGACCCTGGGCGGCAATATTGGCACGGCTTCCCCGATCGGCGATCTGCCTCCAGTTCTACTAGCGCTGGATGCCGAACTCAAACTCGCTTCTGCGGTGGGCGAACGCACGCTCCCCCTGGCAAACTTCTTCAAAGGCTATCGCCAAACCGATTTGCAACCGGGAGAAGTTATTGTTTCCTGTAAAATTGCTCGAACGATCGCCCCGGGTGCCGTGCGACGGCTCAGTCAGTCTTACAAAATTGGCAAGCGCGGCACGGATGACATCAGCATTGTTGCGGCTGCCTTTTGTATAGATCTGGATGAGCAAAATCAGATTGTCCATGCGCGTTTAGCCTATGGTGGTGTAGCAGCAACGCCTGTGCGAGCGATCGTGGTTGAACAATGGCTGCTCGGCAAACCTTGGACGGCTGAAACAATACAACAAGCTAAGTCACACCTCAAAACTGCCTTTACCCCCCTGACGGATTTGCGAGGCAGTGCCGAATACCGCAAATTATTGATCGCCAATCTGTTTGAGAAATTCTTTGTAGAGTATCCCTAAGCGATTAAAAAGGCAGAATCAGTCTTAAAGTCACCCGGCGTAGCGGTTTGTTAGCGCAGGGTTCGGCAGATCTTGCTTTTGGCATTAGGTATAAGACTTTGAAAGCATCCTCTCAAATCGACTTCATCCAAAATCGACTTCATCCAAAATCCAACATCGATCGAGGTTCCCCATGACAACGGTTGGTCAACGCAAAAGCCACGAAAGCGCCACGGGTCACGTCAGTGGCAAAGCCCTCTATACCGATGACCAACGTCAACCGATCGGTATGGTCTCGCTCTACCCTGTAACCGCTCCCCATGCCAGCGCTCGGATTACGCACATCGATGTGTCTGCTGCCTACGGGGTGGCAGGTGTGGTCACCGTGCTAACAGCTGAAGATGTACCAGGAGAAAATGATACGGGCGTCATTATCCGCGATGAAGTGCTGTTTCCAACCGAAGTCATTTCCTATTGGGGGCAGGCTGTTGTCTGGGTGGTGGGTGAAACCGAAACCGCTGCCCGGTTAGGAGCCGATCGCGTGGTTGTGCACTATGAACCTCTGCCTCCGATTTTGAGTATCAAAGACGCGATCGCTGCTAATAGCTTTCAGGGGCAACCTTTGGTGGTTCGTCGAGGCGATGCTACCACTGCATTGCAAGCGGCTGATTTTTGCCTCACGGGGGAAGTTGAAATGAACGGACAGGATCATTTCTACCTGGAAACTCAGGCAAGTTGGGTGATTCCCGATGGCGAAGGCAACTATCAGATCTATTCTTCAACCCAGCATCCCACTGAAACCCAGGTGATTATTGCACGGGTGTTGGGGATTCCCAATAATCGGGTGGTGGTCACCTGTTTGCGGATGGGCGGGGGCTTTGGCGGCAAAGAGTCGCAAGCCAACCCCTTTGCCGCAGTCGCCGCGATCGCGGCGGTCAAAACGGGACGACCGGCACGAGTTCGGCTTCGACGATCGCAGGACATGACTTTGACCGGCAAACGTCATGGCTTGTTGGGGCAATACCAGGTAGGGTTTAGCCAAGAAGGGCACATCACCGCCTTGGATGTGGATCTCTATGCCGATGGCGGTTGGAGTTTGGATCTCTCACCACCTGTTTTGCTGCGGGCGGCGCTGCATGTGGACAATGCCTACTACATTCCCGATATCGAAGTGCGGGGACAGATTGTCAAAACGCATAAAACCTCGAATACGGCATTTCGGGGCTTTGGGGGACCGCAGGGCATGGTGGTGGGAGAAGAAATTATCGATCGCGTTGCCCGTTTTCTCGGTCTGCCGCCGGAAGTTGTGCGGGAGCGCAACTTCTATCACGGTGAGGGAGCGACCAACACCACCCACTACGGGCAAGAGATTTTCGATAATCGCATTGCTTGCATCTGGAGTCAGGTGAAAGCCAATGCCAATTTTGCCGAACGGCGGATAGAAATTGCCCACTTCAACCAGAGCCATTCTTACAAAAAACGGGGACTGGCAATTACCCCGGTCAAGTTTGGCATCTCGTTTAACAAGACCCAATACAATCAGGCGGGTGCGTTGATCCTGATCTACACCGATGGCAGCATCCAACTGAACCACGGCGGCACCGAGATGGGGCAGGGCTTGCATACCAAAATGCTGCAAGTTGCAGCCAGTGCTCTGGGTGTAAAGATCGATCGCTTTCGTCTAATGCCCACCAGTACCGATAAAGTGCCCAACACTTCGGCAACTGCTGCCTCCAGTGGAGCCGATTTGAACGGACAGGCGGTCAAAGATGCCTGCGAAACCCTGAAGGCGCGACTGGCTCCGGTTGCCGCTAAGCTAATGAACCTGGATGCCCCGGAAGACCTGGTGTTTGAGGACGGTTGGATTTACTCGCGTAGCTATCCTAACGATCGCATCCGCTTTGAACAGGTAGTTGAGCAAGCGTATAACGATCGGGTCAGCCTCTCTGCCACGGGCTACTACCGTACGCCCAACATTTATTGGGATGCGGCGACCAGTCAAGGTAGACCCTTTTACTACTTTGCTTATGGGGCAGCGGTGAGTGAGGTAGAAGTGGATGGCTTTACGGGCACGTTTAAGCTGCGGCAGGTAGATATCGTGCATGATGTGGGCGAATCGCTCAATCCGCTGGTCGATCAGGGACAGATCGAAGGTGGTTTTGTGCAGGGCATGGGCTGGCTGACTATGGAAGAATTGGTCTGGGATGCTCAGGGGCGATTGCGGAGCGATGCCCCCAGCACGTACAAAATTCCGACGATTAGCGAAGTGCCGGAACACTTCCATGTGGAACTGCTGCAACGCGCTGCCCAGGAAGGCGTGATCTACGGGAGCAAAGCTGTGGGTGAACCGCCGCTGATGCTGGCAATGTCGGTGCGCGAAGCGATTCGGGATGCGATCGCGGCGTTTGGTGCAGTCGATTTTGTCCCTCTAGCATCCCCTGCTACACCGGAAGCGATTTTATGGGCGATCGAATCGGTCAAGGCGCGATCGGGGGCAAAGTCAGGGGTGGCGGAGAGTTTGCTGGTGTCGCCCACAGTTTGATGCGATTTTGGATTTTGGATTACTAAGATGAACTGGTTCCCAAGCTCTGACTTGGGAATCCCAGGTGGGAAGCTCCAGCTTCCCCATCACGCGAAGCAAGCTGGAGCTTCCTCAGCGGAGTGACCAAGCTCCAGCTTGGTCACCAAAACACGATAAATCCGTTTTGTTTGTAACGAAAGTTGTAGCGGAAGTCAGGACAGCTTCAACGGACGTAAGGACAGCGATAAGTTTGTAACGAAAGTTGTAGCGGAAGTAAGATCCACTTCAACGGACGTAAGGACAGCTTTAACGGAACTAAGAACCGCTTTAACGGACGTAAGGACAACTTCAACGGACGTAAGGACAACTTCAACAGACGTAAGGACAACTTCAACAGACGTAAGGACAACTTCAATGGCAGCGTCATCCGCTGACTGAGGATGGAATTGTTTATCCTTCTGGGTTAAAACTGGAGACATCTCCTTGCCGATAGAATTTCCATGCCAGACGAGACGCCCCCTTATCTGCCCACCACGATCACCAAAGTCTTTGAACTACTCGACAATAAGTTGGTCACGTTTGGCATACCAGGCGCACTCAGCTTTGTGGGCATTACCCGAGTGCAGCAAGGAGATATCGCAGGTGCGGGCAGGTGTTTTGTCGGCGCTGTTGGGGTGTGGCTGGTCATTAAAGTGGGCAAGAGATTATCGCCCAAGTTAGACAATTTGCTGGATTGGACGATCGGCACCGCAGAACGATCGATCCTGGATGGATGGTCAGCACTGCGATCGGATTTTGAGGGACAGTATCTCAAACAGCAAGCGAGATTATGCGAAGAGTTTACGGTGGAGGGCTTCAATCCCGATCGCACTTCCATTCCGTTGCTGGAAGAGGTGTTTGTGCCACTGGATTTAAGTGGGGCTGTGGGCATGCTGGCGGATCGGCGTGAACTGGAACGCTGGCAGCAAGACCCAGCTTTGACTGCCGAGAACTTGAGCATCTGGAAATTGCTGGCACGATCGCGGCGCGATCGTAAGTTTCGCCAGATGAGCATTCGGGCAAAGGGTGGCATGGGCAAAACCACCCTGTTGCGGCATGTGGCGTTGATTTATGGACAGCGGAAACAGCGCCACTATGGCGCTCCCAAACTGGTGCCCGTGCTGTTGCGCTTGCGCGATTGGACGGAGGAACTGACCCAGTCCCAACCGCCCAGTTTGCCAACCCTAATTACCGAGTTTCATGTGCCCAGTTTGTCAAAAAACCATCCCTTGACCGCCCCGCCTCAATGGGCAGAAAAGCTATTGCTCAGTGGATCGGCACTGGTGATGCTGGATGGCTTTGATGAGTTGCCAGAAGGAGATCGGCCCCAGGTTAGCCACTGGATCAGCGCTCAGATGCGGGAGTATGACCGATCGGTGTTTATTGTCACGTCTCGTCCGGCGGGCTTCAAGGAATACGTTGCCCAGCAACCTACCATCCCAATTTTTGTCAACAGATTCAATCCTCAACAGTAAGCGCAGTTCATTCACCGCTGGTATCTCTGTCAGGAACGCTGTTGTCGGGCGGAAAAGCAACGTCGCCATGCCAAAGAGGTGGCAAATGAACGGGCAGACAACTTAATCGCCCAACTGCAACAGCGTCGGCAAGAACTGGGCTACATGGCAGAAAATCCCCTGTTGCTGAACATGCTGGCGACCTTTCATCGCTTTGATCCCTCAGTGGAGTTGCCTCGCCAGCGGATTGATCTCTATCGCGGCATCTGCAAACTGCAACTGGACGATCGCCCTAAAGCGCGGTTGATTCGGATGCTGTTGTCCTTCGACCACAACCAGACGATTCTGCAGATTGTGGCGCTGGCAATGGTGCAGAGCAAGCGGCTCAAAATTTCCCACCCGAGCTTGCTGAAGTTTCTCAGCCAAAACCCGATTTTGCAGCAAGAGGAAGTCGATCCAGCCGCCTGGCTCAAGCAAATGTTGGGGGTCAGCGAGTTGCTGGTAGAACGAGAACCGGGAGAATACGAGTTTCCCCATGCCAGCTTTCAGGGCTTTTTTGCTGCCACAAGGCTGGCACAGCCCCAGGACATCGACAGCATCAAAAAAAGCGCCCAACTGGTCTTGCAAAACTGGAATCATGCCATCTGGCGAGAAACCGTACTGCTCTACACGGCCCAACTCAATCCCAGGTTGCTGGATCAGGTGATTCGCAAAGCCTGTGAACAGGGCAGCGAAGCCGCAGACCTGTCAACGATTTGCCTGAAAGAGTATCCCCGTCCTGAAAAGCTGAGCGAAGATTTGCAGTCCTTTTTGCAAAGCCTGGATAAGGTGGCGCAAGACTCCAAGTATCAGACGTTAGAAGCGTTGCTAAGAGCACAACAGTGGAAGCAGGCAGATTACGAAACCTATCGGCTGATGATTACCACCGTAGGCAAAGAAGAAGGGCAATGGTTCGATCGCGCCGATCTGAAAAATTTTCCCTGCGACGACCTGCAAACCCTCGATCGCTTGTGGGTGAGATACAGCAATGGCAAATGGGGCTTTAGTGTGCAGAAACGCATCTGGCAGGAATGCGGTAGCCCAATGGATTACAATGACGACTGGGAAAAGTTTGGCGATCGCGTCGGCTGGCGCAAGGAGGGCAAGTGGGTGGACTTAGACAACCTAACCTACAACCTCGAATTAGCTCCCATGGGAGAGTTTCCTCGGGTGATGTTGAGGGGGCGGATAGTTGGGGGGGGGTTGTTGTTGTGGGGGTCGCGGTGGGTTCTCTTCTCGCGCGCAACGACTTGTAGACTTTAGCAGATAAGCGCTTCAGACTTTCCTAAAGATTTATTATCAACTCGCTGCTTACGACATCATCAACTTCCTGGCGATTTGTTACCTGGCACCGGCTCAAGATCCCGGCTTTTCCTAAAAAAGCCGGGATCTGAAGTCACGGCGGCACAAACCTCAGCCCTGCCACCTGAGGATCAAAACAATTCGCCAAGACAAACTTCTCCGCCACCTTGCGAATTTCCTCATCCGGAGTATCCCATTCTTCCCAGAGAGACTTTTGATCCTCCCTAACCCTCCTTAAAAAGGAGGGAACCGAGCCAGAAGTCCCCCTTTTTAAGCTACGGTGCACACACAAATCTCAGATTCAAGGCGAAACCACTGGGAGATCCCCCCACCCCCCGTGCTAAAGCACCGCTGCGCTAGAAAAAAGGGGGGCTTCAAATTT
The DNA here is from genome assembly GCA_019359045.1 of Scytolyngbya sp. HA4215-MV1. Taxonomy (GTDB): domain Bacteria; phylum Cyanobacteriota; class Cyanobacteriia; order Leptolyngbyales; family Leptolyngbyaceae; genus Scytolyngbya. Next base: position 123,864 of record JAHHIA010000012.1, on the reverse strand, counting down.
CAAAGTCCCCCTTTTTAAGGGGGATTTAGGGGGATCAGACGGCTTAAAAACAGACCCGAATCTATTTACACACCCTACTTTGAAGGGGAATTTAAAGGGATCTCCTCCCAAATTCTCTGACACACTCCCTCAAATTGATGCATCACCTCATCATTACTAAACCGGATTACCTTTAACCCATAGCTTTCTAAAATTTGCGTTCGCTCCAAATCCCGCATCTGCCCTTCATCGGTAAAGTGACTCTCCCCGTCTACCTCAATCACCAGTTTCAAAGCTGCACAATAGAAATCCACAATAAAGTGACCAATGGGACGTTGCCGCAAGATCCGCCACGGCAAGGTTTGAAGGCAGTCTTGCCAGAGCTTTTTTTCCGCTGGGGTAGGGTGCTGACGTAATTCTTTTGCTCTCACAACCAGTTGACGGTTATAGGGAAGATAAAAGTGGTTGGAGTTGAGTTCAGGCATGTTCGATCCCCCAAACCCCCTTAAAAAGGGGGCTTTGAAAGTATATGTATTTAGATTTGCGCTTGACGGTTATAGGGAAGATAGAAGTGATTAGAGTTGAGTTTAGGCATATTCGATCCCCCAAACCCCCTTAAAAAGGGGGCTTTGAAAGTATATGTATTTAGATTTGCGCTTGACGGTTATAGGGAAGATAAAAGTGACTGGAGTTGAGTTCAGGCATATTCGATCCCCCAAACCCCCTTAAAAAGGGGGCTTTGAAAGTATATGTATTTTAGACTCCCCAAAAATGCCCAGTGCATTCATCATGCGGTTAAGAGCGTGTTTGAAAAGGCATTTCCTGTGATGTTGAGCACCCAGGTATCCCCCTAGCCCCCTTAAAAAGGCTACCGTGTACACAAGCTATCTGCTCTAGTCAATGCTGGGCTTGATCCTCCCTAACCCTCCTTAAAAAGGAGGGAACCGGATCGGAAGTCCCCCTTTTTAAGGGGGATTTAGGGGGATCGTGCCTGTTGCTACTTACGAAATGACTTTTCAAACATCCTCTAAAGCACATTGCCGTGTACCAGTTGAGCCAGTGCATTATTTTTGGCAAATCGTCTGGCAGCGCAGGTTCCAGCAAATAATGCACATGGTTGCTCATAATGCACAGAGCATAGAGCTTGAAACCATAAATTTCCTGACATCGCTGGATGGCGTAAAGCAACACCTCACGACATTCGTCGCGAATCAGCCGAAATTCGCGATTATTGCACCGAACCGTGATGTGATAGCAGTAACCCGATCTGAGGTCGCGTGATTGACGAGGCATCCTTGGATTTTACGAAGCCTCCGACAGACAACACCGTTCCACCAACCCCCCACCTGCCTTAGAATGCTCTCTAGAAGCTCAGCTTTGAGCCTAGAACCGGAAGCAAAATCGTTCGATCGCCATTCCCAAGCCGAACATAGAAACAAAACAATCCAAAACCCAAAACCCAAAACCCACCCCATGTTCCCCAACCTTCTCCCCATTCTCCTCGCCACCGTCATCACCCTCACCAGCAACCTATGGGTCACCCTGCCTGCTTGGGCAAACCCCTCCTTGCCAACAGCCCCGATCGCCACCCTACCGGGTTTAGGCAAAACCTTCGCAGGCACACCCTCCCAAAATCTGGGCATCCACAATCAACAACTCCAGCCCTGTCCCGCATCCCCCAACTGCGTTGTCAGTCAGAATGCCGACACCGACCACGCGATCGCCCCCATTGCCTACCAGACCGATCGCGACACTGCCCGCAAAGCCTTACTGCAAGTCCTAACCGTGGTGCCGCGCACCCAAGTCGTGGAACAAACTGACGACTATATCCGGTTCGAGTCCACCAGTCGCCTGATGGGATTTGTCGATGATGGCGAATTCTACTTCCCAGAAGATGCCTCCATCATTCAAATGCGATCGGCAGCGAGAATGGGCGAATCCGATTTGGGCGTAAACCGCCGTCGGTTAGAACAAATCCGACTAGCGTTGAAAGACTTGGGCATTTCGCCCTGATCAATTCTGAAACCAGGCAGTCAGCGCTACCGCCAGAGCATCCGCCGCATCATCCGGTTTCGGAATGGTTTCCAGCGACAACTCACGGGCAACCGCTTCTTGCACCGCATGTTTATCCGCATTACCGTAGCCCGTCAATGCCTGCTTAATCTGAGCCGGAGTGAATTCGATCGTTGGAACACCATACTGCGCTAGGACGAGCAATACCACCCCGCGCGCCTGAGCGACCAGAATGGTGTTCCCCATGCGGTAGAAAAACAGCTTTTCCACTGCTACCAGGTCAGGTTGACATTGCTTCAGCAGTGTGTGCAAATCCTCGTAAATCATGCACAGGCGATCGCCCACTGGGGTTTTGGCAGGCGTTTGCACCACCCCAAAATCCAGAACGGCAACCCGACTGGTCTCATCCTGACCAGATGCATAGGGTTCAGCCCGACATGAGATCGCTCCAAAGCCCAAAGTGGCTAACCCTGGATCTAATCCCAGGATGCGTTTTTCCATAAGGATTCAGTTTTCCAGGGGAATTGTCCCAGTACTCACAAAGGTTGACTATTTGCCATTCTGACTAGTTTGGGCAACTTTGCTGTCGTCTGACGGCTCCTCAACTAGCCCAAACACCTGGTTAAAGACTTTTTCCACTTTATAACCCGAGTCGATCGACTCCAGCGGATCTTTGCGGAGACGGTGACGCAAGCAGAGGGTAACCACGCGACGAATATCGTTCACAGTGACCTCGGTGCGCCCTTCAAAAGCAGTCAATGCCTTGGCTGCCCGGTTGGTCACAATATCACCCCGCAACCCGTCTACATTAAGTTCAGAACAAACCTGAGAAATCTTCACTCGAAAGTCATAATCAATCACCACTTGCTTCAGCAGTGCTTGTGCATTTACCAACTTTTGCTGAAGTTCGATTTGCTCGGCTTCATACTTGTCCAGAAAAGTAGGGGGATCTTGATCAAAATCCGAACGCTGCTCCACAATTTGAACCCGTAGCGCGGGTTCTTTCACAGTGCGAATTTCGGCATGCATGCCAAAGCGATCGAGCAACTGCGGACGCAACTCACCTTCTTCAGGGTTGCCTGAACCCACCAACACAAACCGGGCAGGATGGCGTACCGAAATTCCTTCCCGCTCGACGGTATTCCAACCGGAAGCGGCAGAGTCGAGCAACACATCCACCAGGTGGTCATCCAGTAGGTTGACTTCATCCACGTAGAGAATGCCCCGGTTTGCCTTTGCCAACAGCCCTGGCTCAAAGGCTTTGACCCCTTCGGACAAAGCTTTTTCAATATCGATCGTGCCGCAAACCCGATCCTCAGTGGCACCCAGCGGTAAATCCACCATGGTCACTTTCTTTTGAGTAATCTGAAGTGTGGCACCTTGTTCCACTAGTTGCCGGACTGCATCGCCCATCATATCCGGATCGCTGGGATGGCTGTTAAAGGGATCATCGGCGACGACATCAATTTCAGGCAACAAGTCTGCCAGTGCCCGAATCGTGGTCGATTTGCCTGTGCCCCGATCGCCCATGATCATCACCCCACCAATTTTGGGATCGATCACGTTCAACAACAATGCCAACTTCATTTCTTCCTGACCGACGATCGCAGTGAAGGGAAACACCACACGACGACGAGCCGAAATAGCAGATGCGATCGGTTGCTGGCTAGAGACAGGGCTGGCTTTGGCAGTGAGACTCACGAAAAATTCCCGTAAATATTAAAACATCTTAAGTCGCGTTTTCCATTGTGACATACAGCGGTCGTTCCCGCAGCAACCAGATATCGCCATCGTCATTCAGTTCAGGACAAGGGGCTTCGGTCCCTTTTTGATTCAGGGTTTGAAATGTCTGAGCGATCGTGACTATCGTCCTAAAAAAAACAGGGCAAGCGTTGCCTGCCCTGCCTAAAATAGATGCATCCAGCCCAATTACTTGATCTTGACCTTTGCACCCGCTTCTTCAAGCTGCTTCTTGGAATCTTCCGCATCTGATTTGGCGACGCCTTCTTTGACAGCCTTGGGAGCTGCTTCCACCATATCTTTGGCTTCTTTCAGACCCAATCCCGTCAAAGTCCGCACCACCTTGAGAACCGCGATCTTCTTGTCGGCTGGCACTTCTTCCAGAATCACATCAAATTCGGTTTGCTCTTCTTCGGGTTCAGCCGCTGCTGCGCCACCGCCCATTGGAGCCGCCATCATCATGCCACCCACCGGGGCAGCGGCGCTAACACCAAACGTTTCTTCAATTTGCTTGACCAACTCAGCCGCTTCCAGCAGCGTCAGGGTTTTGAGCTTTTCTAAGATTTCTTCTGTTACAGCAGACATGGATAACTCCTATGGAGAAATAAGGGTTGATTAGTTCGTTCCAAATCTTGAGTTTTCAAGCAGATGCCAACTCGATATTCGGAACTGGTTGCAATTTAGGCGGCTTCTTTTTCAGAAATCGCCTTGATGGCACGCGCCAGAGAACCTGGAACTTCGTTGATGCCCACTGCCACTTTGGTTGCCACACCATTGATGGCACCTGCAATCTGAGCCATGAGTTGCTCTTTGGATGGCAAGTCCGCGATCGCCTTAATGTCTGCTTCCGACAGGGGACGACCTTCCAATACGCCACCACGCAGTCCAGTTTTCTTCGAGACTTTTTGGAAGTCCTGGTAGGCTTTGATTGCGCCTTGCATGTCATCTTTGACCAGCAAAAAGGCGTTGGTTCCTTGCAAAAATTGCGAGAGCGATTGCCAGTTGGCATTCTCTGCGATCGCTACGCCCATGAGGGTATTTTTGGCGACCTTGCAAACAGCCCCCATCGGACGCAACCGCTTCCGTAAGTCACTAATCTCGGCAACTGACAACCCTTGATAATCAATCACCAGTGCAAGTTGTGTCTGATTCAAAGTTTCCTTCAGTTCAGCCACCATGTCTTGCTTTTCTTTCAGCGTTCTACCCATCGTGTCTCACCTCCTTAATTGGGAAAATAGATTGCCAAACTCTTGAAAGATGGAGCTCTCATCCGATCAAAAAACCCTAGCTAGAATGCCAGGGTTACACACAGTTCTGGTATGTGGTTCTGTTGTTCCAGACCAACCCAGAATTGGGCGAAAACCTCGGCAGGATTTAAGTAGCGTAAGCACCTGCTGTCTTTGGCTTTGCGTATTCGATTCGGAGTGTTTGATTCGGGCGACCTCCAAAAACGGGGAAAAGGATTGACTTTTATCTACCAGCCTCAACGTCAACCGAAGAAAACTCAAATTCCTGGCTTAAGCTGCCTCGCCCAGCTTCAAGTCACGCAGCGCACTAATGTCAACCTCGATCGAAGGACCCATGGTGGACGCAACAAAGATACTGCGCCAGTACCGACCTTTTGCACCAGCGGGACGGTTGCGATCGATCGTTTCTTGCAAAGCTTTGAGGTTCACTAGCAGATCTTCTTCCGAGAAAGCGGCTTTCCCAAACATCACGTGAACAATCCCAGTCCGATCTGCCCGGAATTCTAGCTTCCCTGCTTTAAATTCAGCGATCGCCTGAGGCAAATCAAAGGTTACAGTGCCTCCTTTGGGCGAAGGCATCAAGCCTCGAGGACCCAGCAGTTTACCCAACTTTGCTACCTGAGGCATCATATCAGGCGTGGCAATCAACAAATCAAAGTCCATCATGCCCTTCTGGATCTGGTCAATCAATTCCTCTGAACCGACCAGGTCTGCCCCTGCGCCAGAAGCTTCCGTCACTTTTTCGCCGCGCGCGATGACTGCGATGCGGACAGTCTGCCCAGTGCCCTTAGGCAAAGTCACGGTTGTTCTCAACTGCTGGTCGGAATATTTGGGATCAATGCCCAGTCGGATGTGGGCTTCTGCAGATTCAGGAAACTTTGCCGTCGCTGTCTCTTTCAACAGCTTTAAAGCCTCTAACGGCGTGTAAGGTCTTTCTTCGATTTTCTTCTGCAATTCCAGCAGACGACGAGAAACTTTTGCCATTTCTACTTTCTCCTGGGGTCGTAACGAGATATTATCTCTCCCCCAATAAGGTTTTCAAAAATGCGAGAACCAAGATTAAAAACTGAAGTCAAGACTCGTCCTTTTTAATCCTGAATCTTCCAATTCACAACAGGGGCTAGTCTTTCACTGTAACGCCCATGTTTTTGGCAGTGCCCTCTACGATTTTCATCGCAGCTTCAATGTCATTGGCATTCAAGTCAGGCATTTTAGTTTGGGCAATTTCTTGCAACTGGGCGCGGGTAATCGAGCCGACCTTTTTGCGGTTGGGTTCACCAGAACCCGTTTCAATACCCGCTGCCTTGGCAATGAGCCTGGAGGCAGGAGGCGTTTTAAGGATAAAGGTAAAACTCCGATCTTCAAAAACTGAGATCTCGACTGGGATCACCATGCCAACTTGATCCGCAGTTTTGGCGTTGTATTCCTTACAGAACATCATGATGTTGACACCATGTTGCCCCAAGGCAGGACCGACTGGGGGCGCTGGGTTTGCCTTGCCAGCGGGAAGTGCCAGCTTGATAATTGCAACTACTTTCTTTGCCATTGATTGACTAACTCTGCTTCTGAACCTGGTTAAATTCCAATTCGACCGGTGTATCTCGACCAAATATGGAGAGGAGTGCTTTTAGTTTGCTGCGCTCCGGACTGACTTCAATCACCTCACCCTCAAAGTCTTTGAACGGACCCGACAACACCAGAATCTTGTCGCCAACTGCCATATCGATTTTGACGATCGGCATTTGCTCTTCCGCTTGTTTGAAGATGCGCTCAACCTCAGATGTGCCTAAAGGCATTGGCTTAACATGCCCCCGCCCCCGTCCGTACCGCCGCTTTTGCTCTGCTCCCACAAAGTTGATCACATTCGGTGTGTTTTTCACAACTTGCCAGGACTCATCATCCATAATCATGCGAATGAGCACATAGCCTGGAAAAACTTTTTCTGACAGTTCCTTATGTTTTCCATCCTTTTGGTGCTTGAGGATTGGTGTTTGCGGAATCTCAATCTGGAGAATTCGATTGGCAACATCCAAGGTTTCAATCCGTTGCTCCAGGCTCAACTTGACGCGCTTTTCGCAACCGGAGGCAACCTGTACTGCATACCAACGAGCATTCCCTGGAGAAATGACTTCCTCCATTTGCTCTTCCAATTCTTCGGAATGAGCCAGATCTCGTGATTCGTCTGAAGTGAAAGTCATCCGAATACCTTTACTGCTAGCGCGATAAAGAGCTTGTCCACAACATAAATGAGTGAAGCTGACAGAGTTACCATTAAGACAACAGCAACGGATTCACTGATCAGTTGCTGCCGACTGGGCCAGACCACCTTGTCCAATTCTTCTCGGGTTTCTTTGAAGAAATTGACAGCATTGAACCCCGGTTTCGCTTCTGCGACAGCTTCGTCTTTTTTGACCACAGTTCCCAATCTCCGCAAACATTCTAGTCAGGCACAATGTCCTTCAGGTAGGGTAAACACCCTTATGACTACAAACTCCAAGCAGACTTTAATAGGATAAAAGTCTCAATCAACTGCCCAAAATTCCAGTCTACCCAAATCAAGTGACTTTTGCATTCATTCGGGTTTTGGACTTGCGATACTGGGTGATCGACCGCAAAGCACGGGTCTTTGAAATCAAAAGGACGATAAAAAATCCCTTCATTCTAATTCTTAGAACCGATCAGCTGCCTGGGAGGACAGTCTCAACTCTAGAAATAAATACTGATTTCACAGGAAAATTGGGGTGAAGAGTACCGATAATGACTCAGCGCGCCCTGGAGGACTTGAACCCCCGACATCAGGTTTTGGAGACCTGCGTTCTACCAACTGAACTAAGAGCGCATCGCTGAGCAATCTTTCAGTCTCTTCTACTTTATCAGCTAGATGGCGCTTTATGGCTCGTTTATTGGTGATCGATGCATTCCAAGGAATGATTTTTCGCGGCAATTCGAGCTGAAACATTCCAAACTATAAAGCTCGGTCGAAGCGCTGTTTGAGTCGCGTGGCTTTGCCTACGCGATCGCGCAGGTAATACAGCTTGGCACGACGGACTTTCCCCCGACGAAGCACTTTGATGCTTTCAATCCGGGGGGAGTGGATGAGAAACACCCGCTCTACACCGACCCCTTGAAACACCCGACGGACGGTGATGGTTTCGTTAATGCCGCCATTGCGTTTGGCAATGACAACCCCTTCATAAGGCTGGGTGCGTTCTTTGCCCCCTTCTTGAATGATGACACCGACTTTAATGGTGTCGCCTACATGAATCGTAGGCAGATCTGATTTCAATTGCTCCGCTTCAATCGAGCGGATAATTTCCTGGGCATTCATAGAGGTTAAGAAAATACTCAGCGGTTAACAAGTGTAGCGTGTTGGAAGCGATTTAGTCTATAGATTCCCGATAGATTTTTACTTTTCTCGGGCTAAGAAGAAAGGTATGGAATTGATGGAGAAGGCTGGAATAAAACCAGCGTAACTCTAAAATCCTTATTAAATCTAGTGATAGATACCCCTAGAGGGGATTGAATCCTAGGTCTGAAGTCAGTTAACTGAACTTTAGACCTTGATGTGCGATCTTTGACGCACGATCGCTCTGTCTTACAGGAATACACTCTGCAACAGTTCGATCACACTAGCCCAATAACCATACGAACGTGACGATTACGAACGTGACGATTATTTTGCGGAGGTTGGAAGATTGGCAATGATAACAGGACAGATGCTCGACACGATACTGTTTTATGGTTCCCATCTGGACATTCCAACGCATCTAGCAATGCATATTCCGGATGGTTTTTTAAGTTTACCGGTGAGTTTGGTGACCTGGGTGATTGCGATCTCGCTGATTGCTTTTTCCCTCAATCGGGTGAATGCCGGATATCAAGAGCGTACCGTGCCTTTAATGGGGGTTTGTGCAGCTTTTATTTTTGCTGCTCAGATGATTAATTTTCCCATTCCGGGCGGGACGTCTGGACATTTACTCGGAGGAACGCTGGCAGGCGTATTATTAGGACCCTGGGCGGGTTCGCTGGTGATGGCGGTAGTGTTTATTGTGCAAGCGGTGTTATTTCAGGATGGTGGTTTGACTGTGCTGGGAGCCAATATTGTCAATATGGGGTTGATTGGCACGTTTATGGGCTACTATCTCTACCGCACACTACGGTATTCCTTGGGAGGGGATACCTGGCGGGCAATGTCAGTTTCGACGGTCATCGCTGCCTGGACGAGTGTATTTGTGGCTTCGGTTGTTTGTGCACTCCAATTGGCGTTATCGGGAACCGTGCCATTGCCTGTAGCGCTGACTGCGATGGCAGGCTGGCATGTGTTGATTGCGATCGGTGAGGCATTCATTACATTAATTGCAGTCGGCTATATCTGGCGAACGCGCCCAGATTTGCTCTTTGATCCACCTCAAAGGGTGTTGTTTTCGAAGGATTCGGAGTAGTGATTAGCGCCAATGCACGAGTTTTTGACCAGAATTTTTGAGTCGCTAAAAATAGTCTGAAAAGTATTATTTCGTCATTCCCTTCTCAATCGAGGACCTGATTACGATGAGTTCTTCGCGATCGAATAACCGGACTTGGATGATTCCAGGTTTAGGGATTGCCCTATTGGTGGCCATTTTTCTATCCCCCTTTGCCAGTTCTAATCCCGATGGGTTAGATCGGGTCTCTCAAGATCACAAATTTGTGAATAAGGCATTAAAGGATACGCCTGCCAAGAAGTTACCCTTCTATCATCTGTTCAATGAATATACTTTGAGAGGAACCCCTAAGCCTTTAGCAACTCCGCTGGCTGGCTTGGCAGGAACGCTGGTGACCTTTGGCTTAGCATGGGGCGTGGGCAAGTTAGTGGTGCGGGGGCAGCAATCCTTGCCTAAAGATGGTTAGGTGGGTGCTGGATCTGGATGCGTGGGGTAAAGGCTTCGCTTTGGTTATTCTCTCTACCTAAAGAGGCTTGTAAAAAACTCTTTTACAAAGAAAACTGTTTGTACAGAATTTGCGTAAAAACATTCAGATGCTCTTGTTGCGGATGTTGAGCTTGTGATCCTACATGTTGGTGCGTTTCATTTAGACGTTGATAGTCAAAAAACCTCTGTTTGGCGCAATTTGGCTCCCCAAACTCGCATTCTGTGTGTGGTGCTGTTGGTGTTTGCGATCGCCTTAACCCCTAATGGGCGTTGGCTTTCGTGGATTGCCTATACGATCGGTGTGGCGCTGTTAGTTTTGCTGAGTCGAGTAACGTTGCTGACGCTCTTGAAACGAATTGCGGTTGAACTGGGGTTTGTCAGTACTGTGTTGCTGGGAACCCTATTTCGTCAAGGGGGAACTGTCCTCTGGCATTGGGGATGGTTGAGTATCACGACGACAGGGTTGATGGTTTTGGGGAGTGTGGTCTGGAAGGCGTTGCTGTCGCTACTGATCCTTAATACTCTGGTGATGACGACCCCGATCCCCCATCTGCTGCAAGCCTTAATCACGTTAAAAACACCCCCTTTACTAGTTGCGATTTTGGCTTCAATGTATCGCTATATTAGCGTTTTGGTGGATGAGGCGGGTGCTATGCAGCGAGCCGCCGCATCCCGAAATTTGCTGGCAAATCCTCGCTGGCAACGATTGGTTGTCGGCAATACGATCGGCGCTTTGTTTATTCGTACGCTCGATCGAGGTGAGCGAGTTCACCAGGCAATGCTATCGCGCGGTTTTACCGGGATTGTGCCTCTCACTGAAAAGCCTAAGTACAGCAGAAGCGATCGTCTAGTACTGGTGTTGACTTGCCTTCTGGTTTTGCTAGGTCAGGGAATTTATCTGTTGTAGGCACAATCCTTTTCATGCACCATAATCCAATTTTTATCCATCAACTTCACCACACCTATGCGGATGGCACTCAGGCACTCCGATCTATTCATTTGTCAGTACCCGCGGGGGAGCGGGTTGCACTGGTGGGTGCCAATGGGTCGGGCAAATCGACTTTATTGCTGCATCTAAATGGGATTTTATTGCCTCAGCAGGGAGAGGTTGTGGTAGCAGAGTGGTCAGTATCACCTAACACATTGAAGCAGGTACGAGATTTTGTGGGGTTGGTGTTCCAGAATCCAGATGATCAGATTTTTATGCCAACGGTTTGGGAAGATGTGACCTTTGGTCCGATGAATCAGGGGTTGCGAGGAGAGGCGTTGCACTATCGTGCCCAGCGAGCAATGGCTGCTGTTAGCCTTGATCCCAAACTTTATGCCACACGGAATGCCCAAAATCTATCAGGTGGCGAAAAAAAACGGGTCGCGATCGCAGGGGTATTGGCAATGCAACCCCAGGTATTAGCTCTAGATGAACCTACGGCTCAGCTTGATCCCCGCTGTCGTCGTCAATTGATTCATCTCTTACAAAATCTGCCATTGACTCAAGTCATTGCGACTCACGATTTGGATTTGGCATTGGAGTTATGCAGCCGCACCGTAGTCTTAAACCGGGGTGAGATTGTTTATGACGGTGCTACCGAGGGAGTGATGGGTAATCCGGCATTTTTAGAAACCCATGCCCTGGAGAGTCCGCTCAGCTACAGTCGCCCCTATTGCCAAATTGAACATGCGCCTGTGCGATCGCTGATTTCGCTGTAGATTGCAGATTTTATTGCTATAGCTAACCAAAGCGGGGGGGAGGAGATTAGGCACCAGGGCTTGATTCTCCTCCCCCCTGCCGAATTGTTACCAGGTCACTGGATTTGGCTGGGTGAGGACTACAACATTTCAGAAGGTTCTGGAGCCGCGGCTGCCATTTGGGGCTGAAACTGGAATAGCGAGTAAACCACATTCCGCCGAATTTCCGTCATCATTTCCAGGAATAGCTCATAGCCTTCGCTCTTGTACTCAATCAAGGGGTCTTTTTGACCATAGCCCCGCAGCCCCACTGATTCGCGCAAGGCATCCATTTGTTGCAAGTGCTCTCGCCAGAGGGTATCGATCTGCTGCAGGATAAAGAATCGTTCTGCCTGCCGCATCAATCCTGGTTGGATTTGATCGACCTGGGCTTCTTTCAGGTCATAGGCAATGCGAACCTGTTCGTGAAGAAAAGTTTTGATTTCATCGATTCTCAAATCTTCTAGATGACTGGGTTCCATGTCAGCTAGTAGATAGACGAACTCTTTTACTTTACTCACCAATTTAGGGAGTTCCCATTCTTCCACAGGTAATTCAGGGTTGATGTAGGCTTCGACGATATCGTCCATGGTTCGTTCAGCGTACTTAATCACCTGTTCTTTGAGATCTTGCCCTTCCAGCACACGCCGACGCTCAGCATAAATGGCACGACGCTGATTGTTCATCACTTCATCGTACTCAAATACCTGTTTACGGATGTCGTAATAGTAGGTTTCGACCTTTTTCTGTGCTCCTTCCAGACTGCGGGTGAGCATCCCCGACTCGATCGGCATATCTTCCTCGACTCGGAAGGCATTCATCAAACCAGCGACGCGATCGCCCCCAAAAATTCGCAACAGGTTATCTTGCAGGCTCAAGAAGAACTTGGTTGTGCCCTGGTCACCCTGCCGTCCCGATCGTCCGCGCAGTTGGTTATCAATCCGGCGAGATTCGTGCCGTTCTGTGCCAATCACATGCAAACCACCGAGCCGAACCACTTCTTCATGCTCCTGGCTGGTAAAGGCTTCATATTCTTGTTTCACCAAGTTATAGACTTCGCGCAGGCGCTGGATAACCAGATCTTCGGTCGGCGCTTTTTCTGCTGCCACCGCGACTCGGTCTTCGGCTTCGAGTTCTGGCAAACTCCGTTCGCCGTACTGTTGAACTGCGAAATCAACCGCAGATTTCAGTTTCTTTTCGGTTTCCCGCGTCAATTCGGTTGGGAAAATTTGGGGAGACGCTCGCCAGGTCTTCACTTTTTTGCCCGGAGCGAAGCCTTGACCGCCACTGTCGCGCCGATCAACCCCGGGAACCTTGGTCAGTTCAAATTCGATCGCGTTTTCATCTTCTGGCATCACAATGCGCGGCATAAAATACTCGCGAACTTTCAGGCGTGCCATGTACTCAGAGTTACCACCCAGGATGATGTCAGTTCCTCGTCCTGCCATGTTGGTGGCGATCGTCACTGCTCCTTTGCGTCCAGCTTGCGCGATGATTTCAGATTCCCGCTCCACGTTTTCCGGCTTTGCGTTCAACAAATTATGGGGAATTTTTTGCTCGGCCAGAAGGCGAGAAAGCACTTCCGATTTCTCAACGCTGGTAGTACCCACCAACACGGGTCTACCCAGATGGTGCATCTCGGCACATTCCAATGCCACTGCTTTCCATTTGGCTTCTTCGGTCTTGTAGACCACGTCTGACAGATCTTTCCGTCCTGTGGGACGGTTGGTGGGAACGATCGTCACTTCCAGCTTGTAAATCTTCTCAAATTCTGCTTCTTCCGTTTTGGCGGTTCCCGTCATCCCAGCCAGTTTGGGATACAGCAAGAAAAAGTTTTGGTAGGTAATGGTTGCTAGAGTTTGGGTTTCTGGCTGGATCTCCACCCGCTCTTTGGCTTCGATCGCCTGGTGTAGCCCATCGCTCCAGCGGCGACCCGGCATCACCCGTCCTGTAAACTCATCGACAATCACGATTTCATCATCACGGACGATATAGTTGACATCCTTGATGAACAATTCTTTTGCTTTGATGGCATTAAAAATATAGTGCGCCCAGGGATCTTTCGGATCAAATAAATCTTTTACGCCCAGTACTTGTTCCGATTCAATAAAACCTTCGTCGGATAATAAAACATTACGGGCTTTTTCGTCTACTTCGTAATGTCCGTTGAGATCTTCTTCATTTTCTTTCTTAATCAGTCGGGAGGCGACCTCTGCAGCTTGGAGGTATTTTTCACTGGGACGCTCAACCTGACCAGAAATGATCAGAGGGGTGCGGGCTTCGTCGATCAGGACTGAGTCTACCTCGTCGATGATGCAGTAGTTGAAAGAACGCTGCACGACATCGACGATCGACGTTGCCATGTTGTCGCGCAAATAATCGAAGCCCAATTCACTGTTAGTACTGTAAGTAATGTCACAGTTGTAGTTGCGCTGGCGCTCTTCGGGATTCATGTTTTGCTGAATCAACCCCACGCTGAGACCCAAGAAACGGTGCACCTGCCCCATCCACTCTGCATCTCGACGTGCCAGGTAATCATTGACAGTAACGATATGAACGCCTTTACCAGATAGGGCGTTCAGATAAGCAGGCAGGGTAGAAACCAGAGTTTTACCTTCCCCCGTCTTCATCTCGGCGATTTGACCATCGTGCAGAATCATGCCCCCCAACAACTGCACATCGAAGTGTCTCATGCCTAGGACACGGCGACTGGCTTCCCGCACGACTGCAAAGGCTTCTGGCAGTAGTTCATCTAACAGCAGCTTTTCTTCTTCTAAGGTTTTTGCCTTTTCAAGCCGTTGTTTGAATTCACTGGTCTTGCCGACCAACTCCTGGTCTGAAAGCGTCTGAATCTCTTCTTCTAAGAGATTGATCTCAGCTACATAGGGCTGATATTTCTTAAGCTTGCGCGCGTTTGGATCGCCCAGCAGAGTTTTAAGCATGGCAGTGAAGTTAAGACGTTTTCTTTCAGTAAAAGGATGGGGGTCGGGAACTGCCGCTTGAAATGGCTTTGGAGTGAGCAAAACGCTACTTTTTGCCAGCTTTGGACACCTGACCAACTGTATTTTAATCCTATCACTTCAGTCAGAAGCATTGGAAAGGGTGGGATGCCGAATGAAAAGGTAGTGGGAGGAGGCAGGGGAGCGCATTCGGTATGGGGATCACAATTTGAGGTTTGGGATTTAAGCCTGAGACCTGATACTTGCACTTGAGCGCGATTGCTCTGATTTTCGACCGTTTATTCATATATAGCAGTCCTAAATCAGTTATGAGATTAAGGGACTTTGTAAGAAAGGATTCCGCTGGAATCCTTTCTTACGATCCAGATAGGATCGCTATAGATAGATTTAATGGTTAGTTTGCCAAAGTTTCGATAAGGTGTGTGGGTACCTATGAGAAAAAAAGATTAGTTAGGACTGGACAAGATGGCAGCAAAACATGGCGATACGGTGAAGGTTCACTATACCGGCAGATTGGATGATGGTACGGTTTTTGATTCTTCTCTTAATCAAGAGCCTTTAGAATTTACGATCGGGACAGGTAGTATCATTCCTGGCTTTGAGAATGCAGTGTTGGGGATGAGTCCGGGGGATTCTAAGACAGAGCATATTCCGGCGGATCAGGCCTATGGCCCTTACGTGGAAGAAATGGTGGTGACGGTTGATCGTCAACAGTTGCCAGCCGAGATTCAGCCTGAGGTCGGACAGCAATTCCAAATTCAACAATCGCCTGATCAGGTGATTCCAGTGATTGTGACGGATGTGAGTGACTCTAGAGTGACGCTGGACGCAAATCATCCGCTTGCTGGAGAAGACCTCACTTTTGATATTCAGTTGGTTGCGATTGGCTGAGGGGGCGGCGCTTTTGCCAGCGCAACGGTAGATGTTAGGCGTGCGGTCTTAAGGAGAAATTGCTTGACGTCTGCCTATGCTCCCAATTTACCTGTCTGGGGTTCACCTGCTGCTATCGACTTTGGGCTTGCATCGCTTTGGGGCGGGAGTTCAAAGTCTATGGTTTAAAGTCCAGGGTTTCCAGTCCGTTGTCTAGCTTTGGCTGTTGGCAAGTGTCGTGCCAGTCGATCGTCTAAACGTCTGAGCGTAGGGTCGAGCGATACAATAGAAGCCGATCGTTCACCCTTTGCGAGCTGCCTTATGACGACTGTTGCTCCGGTCAAAACTCAATACGAAGCCATTATCGGGCTGGAAACTCACTGTCAGTTGAGTACCCAAACCAAGATTTTTTCGAGTAGCTCGGCGGAGTTTGGGGCGCCCCCTAATACAAATATTGATCCGATTTGTATGGGACTACCGGGTGTACTGCCTGTACTGAATCAGAAAGTGCTGGAATATGCGGTGAAGGCAGGACTCGCGCTAAATTGTGAAATTGCCCGATACAGTAAATTCGATCGCAAACAATATTTCTATCCCGATCTGCCCAAAAATTACCAGATTTCGCAGTACGACCTACCCATTGCTGAGCATGGCTGGTTAGAAATCGAATTGGTAGACAAGCAGGGTAACGCAACCCGCAAGCGCATCGGCATCACCCGCCTACATATGGAAGAGGATGCGGGCAAACTGGTGCATGGCGGCAGCGATCGCCTGTCTGGGTCTACTTATTCTCTGGTCGATTACAACCGGGCTGGGGTGCCGCTGGTGGAGATTGTGTCGGAACCTGACATGCGCTCTGGGCAGGAAGCCGCAGAATATGCCCAAGAATTGCGACGGGTTATGCGCTATTTGGGTGTGAGTGACGGCAATATGCAGGAAGGTTCGCTGCGCTGTGATGTCAATATTTCAGTGCGTCCAGTCGGACAAAAGGAATTTGGCACGAAGGTCGAAATCAAGAATATGAACTCCTTCAGCGCCATTCAGCGGGCGATCGAATACGAAATTGAACGGCAGATTCAGGCGATCGAAGCAGGTGAAAAAATTATTCAAGAGACTCGCCTGTGGGAAGAAGGGGCACAACGTACCATCAGTATGCGGGTGAAAGAAGGCTCCAGTGATTATCGTTACTTCCCCGAACCGGATTTGGGTCCGATCGAAGTTTCCACCGAGCAATTGGAACAGTGGCAATTGGAATTGCCCGAACTGCCGCACCAAAAGCGCCAGCGCTACGAGCAAGACTTTGGGCTGTCACCATACGATGCACGCGTCCTGACCGACGATCGCAATATGGCAGCCTATTTTGAAGCAGCGATCGCTACCCAAGCAAATCCCAAACAAGCTGCCAATTGGCTCATGGGCGACATTAGCGGTTATCTCAATAATGAAAAATTGAGTATTACCGAAATCGCCCTTAAACCAGAAACTTTAGCGGAGTTAATCGGTCTAATAGAAAACAGCACTATCAGCAGCAAGATTGCCAAAGATATTTTGCCAGAACTGCTGACTCAGGGCGGTTCTGCCAGAGAGTTGGTCGAACGCAAAGGATTGATCCAAATTTCTGACACGGGGGCGCTGGAAGCCATCATCGATCAGGTGATCGCCGACAACCCCAAAGAATTGGAGCAATACCGCAATGGCAAAACCAAACTGCTGGGCTTTTTTGTCGGACAGGTGATGAAGCAAAGCGGTGGACGTGCCGATCCTAAGCAAACCAACCAATTGCTAGCAAAAAAACTCAATCCTTAGATTTTTTATTTTTTGCCCGATTTCGATCAGAAAACCATCAGGAACTGTTCAATCGAGGCTGGAGCCACTCCATCACATGGCATTCCAACTTTTGCAGGTCTCCTCAGTTCTTCTAAATTTCACCTATTGCCCTCAGAAAATACTCATAGAATGTAATCTTTTGTAAGTTTTTTCTAAAAGAAAGGGCTTAGGGGGGTGACACCCCCCACCCCCTAGATGGCATACTGTGATAAGTAGATGCACCCTGATGACAGGGAGGGACGTTCACGCGGCTCCTCCCTTTTTTTTATGGATATTGGGGTCTCCTGATCTGCCGTCTATCAACTCATATAGCCCTTTTCAAGGGTGTGAAGTACAGTGAGGGTGCTTTGTGCCCCGCTGTACTTCACACCGCTGTACTTCACTCAGGTGAAAACTGCTATACCAATTAAACTGCGATCGTTGCAGATGCCTGTAGGGGTGGGTTTTGTAAATAGATGAACGGCTCTGTTTCAACTCAATCGAAAAACCCGTCCCTATCAACTCAACATTTGATCTGAAAACTGTTGAAATCGGTCTTAGAACTGAGAGACTCCTAGGGTTTCATCAGGAAAATGTTGACGGGCGCAGACCCCACAATTTAATCAGTTTTCCGGCGTACCAGCAGATAGGTCATCATCTTGCCTTTGCCCTTGACGTTGATGGCTCCCCATTTTTCAAATACGTATTGGTGTCGTAGTCGTTGGTAAGTCTCTTCGGTAACTTGAATTTTGCCAGCCAATCCCTGGGACTCCATACGGCTCGCGATGTTTACTGCATCCCCCCACAGGTCGTAGCTGAATTTGCTGATGCCAATCACGCCAGCTACTACGGGACCAGTGTTGATGCCAATCCGAAGCTGGACGGCTTTACCATTGTCTTGAGTGAACTGTTTGATTTCTCGACGCATCGCGATCGCCATTTCCATGACTGCCTCAGCATGATCAGCACGGGGCATGGGCACGCCGCCAGCCACCATATAAGCATCCCCGATCGTCTTAATTTTCTCTAGCCCATGCTCTTCAGCGAGTCGATCGAACGTGGAAAAGATCTGATTCAAGAGTTGCACCAGTGCCATGGGACTCAGGCGGGCAGACAGCGGGGTAAAGTCCACAATATCAGCGAATAAAATCGTCACTTCATCAAACCGTTCTGCTAGAACCCCCTGTTCTTCCTTGAGGCGCTGGGCGATCGCGCGGGGCAAAATATTCAACAGTAACTGTTCAGACTTCTCTTGTTCAATTTTGAGGGCTTCCTGTGCTTGTTGTCGATCTCGTACTTCCTGCTCAAGCTGCCGATTCTTCTCTTTCAACATTTCTGATTGCTGATGCAGATGTTTTTGCAGGCTTGCCAGCAAGGGTGTAGTGCCCCTGGCTTGAAGTAACCGATGGGCTTGTTGTTCCAGTAACTTTTTTTGTAAATTGCGGATGGTAAGTTGGTTTTCCACCCGGGCGATCACTTCTTGTAGAGAGAAAGGCTTAACGATATAGTCTACGCCGCCAACTTCAAAGGCTCGAATCTTATCGAGGACCTGATCTTGGGCACTAATAAAAATGATCGGAATATTTTGGGTTTGAGGATGCGATTTTAGCTTCTGACAAATCGTATAGCCATCAAATCCCGATAGTCTGACATCCAGCAAAATCAGATCCGGCATGGAATGCCGTACCGCATCTACGGTTTCAGCCCCATCTGAAACCGTAGAAACCTCATAACCAGAAAAGGTAAGCACAGCAGAAAGTAGATCGACGACTTCTTGAACATCATCGACGACCAGAATTCGCCCTTTCGGGGAAAGAGAATCAGGCACCTGAGCATCCAGCAACGTTTGATCACAATGGAATATAAGTCTGAGAAAGGCTGGTCAGACAGCCATGCAAATTTCAATCGATAAAAACCGATCAAAACGACCTGCAATTCATTTTTCCTGGGCTTGGCAGTTTGCAAAAACGACTCTGCCAGGCGACTCGATGGGGAGCCTGTTCACTGAATCGTCCGTTCTCATGATTGGAACCAATGGTTTGAGAATCCCCCCTCTTTCTAATTTTCAAAGCTACCTTTTCCGATCAGCATGATTTTAAAGCAACTTGTTAGGACTCGATGTTAAAGTCACGCCTCGTCACGCTCAAATCTAAAGTGCTTGCTCATAGCTTGATATAATCGCCTCGCAAGTGAGCAAATGGCAAGGGAGGCGGCATGGCAGATTGGCAGGAAATTCCTGGTGGGGTAACGGCACCCAAGGGGTATCGTGCAGCAGGGCTGGCTGCTGGGTTGAAACCGTCGGGATTACCCGATCTGGCACTCATTTTTTCTGAGGTAGAAGCGATCGCAGCGGGTGTGTTTACAACGGCTCAAGTCCGTGCTGCCTGTGTAGACTATTGTCGTCAACGGTTGCAAGACAAAGCCAGTGCGCGAGCAATTTTGTGTAATGCAGGGCAAGCCAATGCCGCCACGGGCATCCAGGGTTGGGAAGATGCGCTAGAAAGTGCCGCAGTTCTCGCACAAGCTTTAAATATTGCTCCGGAATCGGTATTGGTTGCCTCAACAGGCGTAATTGGGCAGCGAATTAAGATGGATGCTCTGAAGGCAGGCATTCCCAGGCTTGTGGCATCTGCCAATGAAAATGGATCTGATAGTGCTGCGAAAGCGATCGTGACGACGGATCTTGTGCCTAAGTCGATCGCCCTAGAGGCGCTATTGGGCGATCGTCCCGTCCGCATTGGTGGCATTGCTAAGGGGTCTGGCATGATTCACCCCAACATGGCAACGATGTTGGCATTTGTCACTTGTGATGCGACTGTGTCGCCCCACCTCTGGCAGCAAATGCTCGGACGTGCCGCAGACAAAAGCTTCAACCAGATCACGGTGGATGGCGATACTAGCACCAACGATAGCCTGATTGCACTGGCAAATGGACAATCGCGCACCCCCGCGATGACTGAAATGGGGGTGGAAGCCGAAAAGCTGGAGGCAATGCTAACCGAGGTTTGCATCTATCTGGCAAAAGCGATTGCCCGAGATGGTGAAGGTGCGACCTGTTTGGTGGAAGTGCAAGTTTCTGGTGCGGTGGATGATGCCTCAGCTCGTCAGGTTGCCAGAACAATTGCTGGCTCATCCCTCGTTAAAGCTGCGATTTTTGGACGCGATCCCAATTGGGGCAGAATTGCTGCAGCCGCAGGACGAGCCGGAGTGCCCTTTGAACAAGAGAATTTGCGAATTCAACTGGGCGACTTTTTGATGCTGGAGCATGGTCAGCCCTTGATGTTCGATCGCTCCGCTGCCAGTGCTTACCTAAAACAAGCCGCAGCTGGAGACTATCTCAAAACAGACACCGTCATTATTGCGGTCAGCATTGGTAACGGTGCCGGAATCGGCACGGCTTGGGGCTGTGACCTCAGCTACGATTACGTCAAAATCAACGCTGAATATACGACTTGACCAGATCGATCCAATGCTTGAGCGGTAGCGTTTCAAAGGTGTTGTTGGTATTTTTGAAAGCTTTGCTCAGCAAAGCTTTCAAAAATACCAACAATATGATGTCTAGAACATAACCTGCTTGAGCCTGGCTCTTTAAGAAATTCAGGAACCAAGAATGCTGCCATTCTGGCTCCTAGGTTCTGAAGTATTAGATGAAGCTGGTAGTGGCTAATCGTCGAAGTGCTGAATGATGGCGTTGGCAAATTCCGAACACTTGAGCGGTGGTTCAACCGGAGGTTCCATCAAGCGGGCAAGGTCATAGGTCACTTCTCGATTTGAAATTGCCGCTGCGATGCCTTTGGTAATCAGGTCGGCGGCTTCTTGCCAGCCTAGATATTCCAACATCATCACGCCTGACAGAATCAGGGACCCAGGATTGACCCGATCTAAGCCTGCGTGTTTGGGGGCGGTGCCATGGGTTGCTTCAAAGATGGCGCATTCGTCACCAATGTTAGCACCCGGTCCCATACCCAACCCCCCGACGATCGCCGCTGCCGCATCGGACAGATAATCGCCATTCAGGTTCATGGTTGCCAGAATGGAGTACTCATCCGGGCGCGTTTGAATCTGCTGGAAGATGCTATCGGCAATGCGATCGTTCACCATCACCTTCTCTTTCCATTGCCCCTTGCCATGGCTCTCCCCGATGGCAGTTAGCACATTCTCAACTTCCTGACAAATCTGAGCCTTCTTCTCACTGGTCAGCGCATCGTAGCCTGGTTCAATCTGGCGCGCATTGTCTTCCAGCGAAATTGCTGGGTTGCGTTCCTGATTGCCTAAAATCCAGGATTCGCGCTCGGTAATGCACTCTGCCCGAAATTCACTGGTCGCCAACTCATAACCCCAGTCCCGAAAAGCCCCTTCGGTGTACTTCATGATGTTGCCCTTATGAACCAGGGTCACCATTTGTTTTTCCTTGGGTAGGCGTAGCGCGTGCTTGATTGCACGCCGTACCAGGCGTTGCGATCCCGTTTTGCTAATGGGTTTAATGCCAATGCCAGAGTCGAGGGGAATTTGCTTTTTGCCATGCTCAGGCGTGGCTGGAATCAATTCTTCATTGAGTAGCTTGATCAGGCGATCACCCACCTCGCTTCCCTGCCGCCATTCAATGCCCAAGTAAATGTCTTCAGTATTCTCTCGATAGATGATTACATCTAGCTTTTCTGGGCTTTTGTGAGGAGAGGGGGTGCCAGGGTAGTATCGGCAAGGTCGCACACAAGCATATAGGTCAAAGATCTGTCTCAAGGCAACGTTAAGTGATCGAATTCCACCTCCAATTGGGGTTGTCAAAGGTCCCTTGATTGCCACACCATATTCTTTAATCGCTTTCAGGGTATCTTCTGGAAGATATTGATAAGTTCCATACTCGTCACAAGCTTCGTCGCCAGCATACACCTTGAGCCAGACAATTTCTCGCTGCCCCCCGTAAGCCGCTTTGACCGCTGCATCAATCACCGTTTGAGCAGCGGGCCAAAGGTCAATCCCTGTCCCATCTCCCCGAATAAAGGGAATGATTGGGTTATTTGGGACGATCGGTTCCCCGTTCTTGAAAGTAATATAGGCTCCAGTAGGAGGCTGAGTTATTTTTTCGTACATTCGGAGTCCTGCGCCCATACAATGACTTTCTTGGTAGGCTATCAGATTTTTGTTTGCCCTGGTATTCGCAAGCTCAGCTTTTTTTCATAAAGCCTTGATAGGAATTTGTGTGTAATTTCTGGAAGTCAGGGAATCATAGAATATGGAATATATAAAATTAGTTTATCCCACACAAATTTTAGGTTTAAAATACATCGTTTCTAGTTACTCCCTGAAAAGCTCAATCAAGGCTGTGTGTTGGTGTTTCCGATCAAACTGTTTGCCTGGGAGCCTGGATGAAAAAAATTCTCGTTGTTGATGATGATGCGACACTGCGAATGGCGTTGACCCGTTACTTAGAGAAGCGGGGATATGTCGTTCAGAATGTAGATTCGGGGGTGGCAGCACTGGTCTTATTTGAGGAAGACCCCCCCGATGTTGTGGTATCAGATGTGATGATGCCTGAAATGGACGGGTTTGAATTTTGCCGACGGCTACGCGCTAGCCGATTGGGGCAACTGGTGCCGTTTATTTTTCTGTCGAGTCGAGGAGAACTGGAAGATCGGGTGCAGGGTCACTCCATGGGAGCAGACGATTACCTGATTAAACCGTTTGAACCCAAAGAGTTGCTGGCAAAGATTGAGGCTCAGCTAGAGCGCACTCGGCGAATTCATGCCGAAATTGTGCGGTTGATGCAGCAGGCGAGTATGTTGCCTGAAACACCGCCCTCGGCGGTGGTGACGCCGAATCCGCTACCTTTAACCCCAGCGGAAGAAAAGGTGTTTTGGGAAGTTATCCAGGGATACACCAATAAGCAAATTGGCGATCGTCTCTTTGTCAGTCCTCGCACGGTGCAAACGCATTTGAGCAATATTCTCAGCAAGTTACAACTTGAGAATCGCTCACAATTGGTTCGCTTTGCCTTTGAACGGGGATATAAGCCCCCGGGTGATGACAGCAATGGTGATGCACCGGCTTAGTTTGATGTCATGTGCAGACCAGCAACTTTGGCTTCTAGCGTCAGAGTCCCAAGTCCCCTGTCAAAAGTTCAACCCATTGTCCTACATCAATCCTCGGTGAGGGAGCAGTGACTGATGGTAGGCTTAAACAATAACCAGTCGATATCGATGGTTAAGTCGTAACCTCAAAATTTTGCGCTTTCATTCTTTGGAATGGGAGAATTTGCGGATAGAGGGACGTAATTTATCAGACTTTTCTGCCTGAACTGAGATGACGACTTCAGCACCGGATACTTCTAACCCCCTCACAGACCTGCGGACAAAGCTCTGGTCTGAGCCTGAGAATAAACAACTCCCTCTCATTGAAGCCGCGATCGGGTTGGGAGAAACTGGTTTAGATTTATTAACTGAATTTCTTTTGGCACATCCTCAACCCACTTGTGCAACGGGTAAGGCTTACCAGGCGTTGTTAGCAGTCGATTCTGCCAAAACTAACGAATTTCTTCAGCGACACTTTCCTGAGGGAGTGGTGCCTTTGCGATCGGCACAAAATGTTGACTACGCTCCGCTGCAAAAGCTACTGGCTCAGCGATATTTTCAGACTGCCGACCAGATGACTCTGCACAAATTGTGCGAACTGGCGGGAACAGACGCGGTGCAAAGACGATGGTTATATTTCACCGAAATTGAGCCATTGCCCAATCTTGACCTGCAAACCATCAATACCCTCTGGCTAGTTTACTCCGAAGGGAGATTTGGCTTCTCCGTGCAACGAGACTTGTGGCTCAGTCTGGGCAAAAACTGGGAACGGCTCTGGGCACAGATTGGCTGGAAATCTGGCAACAATTGGACGCGTTATCCTCAAGAGTTTACCTGGGATCTTTCCGCTCCCAAAGGGCATCTGCCGCTGTCCAATCAACTGCGCGGAGTGCGGGTGATTGATGCCTTGTTGAATCATCCCGTATGGAGTGAGGGGTGAGGACGTGCAGGGTAAAACACCGTGCTGATCCCTTGCTGACTTATCCCTTGCTGAGATGCCACAACTGCTCTTTGAGTTGTCCTGGTGCGATCGCGCCGAACTCTGTAATGATGGCAGCGATCAGGTGGGCGGGGGTAACATCAAACGCAGGATTATAGAATTCCACCCCCTCCGGACAAAGGCGCGTGTTACCGACTGCATAGATTTCGCTCGGATCGCGTTCTTCGATCGGAATCTCGCTACCATCTGTCAATTTGAAGTCGATTGTTGAGAGAGGTGCTGCCACAAAAAAGGGAATTTGGTGCGCTTTGGCAATTAGCGCGACGCTATAGGTGCCGATCTTATTGGCAGTGTCCCCATTGGCGGCGATGCGATCGGCGCCCACCACCACCGCATCAATCAGCCCCCGTTGCATACAATGGGCTGCCATATTGTCAGTCAGCAACGTCACCGGAATCCCTGCCTGAACACATTCCCATGTAGTGAGTTTTGCGCCTTGCAAGCGGGGGCGCGTTTCATCGGCATAGACTCGCTCCAGGCGTTCCTCTCTCCAGGCAGAACGAATTACCCCGAGTGCGGTGCCATATCCAGCAGTAGCCAATGCGCCTGCATTACAATGCGTGAGAATTCTGAGCTTTTCAGGTGTTGGGGGTAAAGCTGCCAAGCCATGATCACCAATTTGCTGGCAGGTTTGCAGATCGTCGGTATTGATGGCTTGTGCTGCTTGCAATAAGTGCTCTTTCAAATCAGCTACCGCTGCGGTGCTTTGGTAAGCCATGTTTAACATGCGATCGATCGCCCAAAACAAGTTCACCGCAGTGGGACGAGTGGCTCGCAATTGTTGGGCGACTTGTTCCAAATGATGCAGAAATTGTTCGCGATCGTCCGTCTGGCTTTCGCGCGCGCCCAAGTACATGCCATAAGCAGCCGCAACCCCTATCGCGGGTGCACCCCGCACAATCATGGTTTTGATCGCATTCGCCAGTTCCTCACAACTGGTAATCTCCACCACCTTGTATTCGGTGGGTAAGCACGTTTGATCGATCAAAAGGACGCGATCGATGTGCCAAAGAACGGGATAAACCGATGGATTCAAAGACATGGCAAAGAGGAGGGAGAGTAACGATCTACTGCTGCTTGATAATACCGTGAGGTGCAGTCTGACAGGAGGCAAGATTTGGATTGATTGAAAGGAGAATTTATTAAGAAAAATCAAGGTTTTTCGATTTGGCAGACTGGAAAATTGAAGGCTAAGGTTGTAGAGCCAGATTGTCGCCTCAAAATTTTCCCAGTCCGATTTGTTGCTCCATCAAGTTGCTCCATCAAGTCTATGAATCCTCAGAACAGCAGAGAAGAAGAACTGCGGCGAAAAGAGCAAGAACTCAGGGAACGGGAACTTGCGCTACGCCTTAAAGAACTGGAATCAGAACTTCATCCGCCTGAACCACCGCTGCATCAAACCACCAAACACACCCCACCCGAAAGTACTTTTCAAAAATGGCAACGCCAATTGGTCAAGGCAGCCACTTTTTTTGGCATTGTTGTGGCAGTTATTGCAGCAGTCAGAGTGGCATCGGTGCTGGCGACTGCCGTTATCGTCGGTGGTATTGCTTTTGTTGCATACAAAGTTTTTTTTGAAGGGGAAGGTAAGAGGTAGGACATTCCAGGCAATCCACACGCTTCAATCTAACCATCCAAAAAATTTCCTATGTCTTTTACCGTTGAAACCACTGGCTTTCTTTCAGATCTTGATCGCGTTGCCAGAACACGCCAGAAAATCGCGCATCATTTGGCGACGATCGTTCAGACGCTGATTCAAGCCGAAATCGAGAGTGAAAAAGCCTCGGGCAAATTAGGATTAGAACGAGAAATTGAGGATGTGGCAGTTGCCAGCAAAGCACTCCAGCAAGGTGTATTTCGCCTGTTGGTTTTGGGCGATATGAAACGCGGCAAGAGTACACTCCTTAATGCATTGCTTGGAGAAAACTTACTCCCCAGTGATGTCAACCCCTGCACGGCTTTGCTCACCATCTTGAAATATGGACCCGAGAAACGGGTAACCGTTCACTTCAACGATGGCAAATCCCCAGAACAGATTGACTTCAAGCGTTTTAAACAGCGCTATACCATCAACCCAGAAGAAGCCAAGCACCTGGAGCAAAATCGGCAGCAGGCTTTTCCCGATGTCAGCCATGCGGTCGTGGAATATCCCTTGCCGCTGTTAGAAAAAGGCGTGGAAATTGTCGATAGTCCGGGTCTGAATGATACAGAAGCGCGGAACGAATTGTCGCTTGGCTATATCCACAACTGCCACGCTATTCTGTTCGTCCTACGCGCATCTCAGCCCTGTACTCTGGCAGAACGGCGTTACTTAGAGAACTACATTAAGGATCGCGGATTGTCGATTTTCTTTTTGATCAACGCCTGGGATCAGATTAAAGAGGGATTGATCGACCCAGATGATCCGGAAGAGTTGGCGCAGGCAGAAGACAAGCTCCACAAAGTCTTTCATACCAATCTGGTGGACTATTGTCAGCTAGATGGGCATGATGTTTATGACGAGCGAGTGTTTGCTATCTCGGCAATTCAGGCATTGCGGCGACGAGTTAAAGATCCAACCGCTTCCCTCGAAGGCACAGGCTTTCCAGAATTTATGGGGGCGCTGAATATGTTTTTGACGCAAGAGCGGGCGATTTCGGAACTGCGGCAGGCACGCACACTGGCACGACAAACCCACACGCGGGTGAAGGAGGCGATCGACCTGCGTGTTCCATTGCTCGATCAGGGAGTAGAGGAGTTGAAACAACGCCTGCACTCGGTTGAGCCAGAGTTTACTCAGCTCAGCAAAATTCGGGATGAGTTTCGGGATGAAATTCGGGGACTGCGCGATCGCAAAGCCCGGACGATCGCCGACTCTTTCCGCGCTTACGTCTTAAACTTAGAACATACCTTTGAGCAAGACTTTTTGCGTTATCAACCGCCTGTTCTCAATTTTTTGGACTTTCTCAGCCAGAATAAGCGGGAAGAATTTGGGGCAGCGGTTGAACGAGCCTTTCAGCAATATGTCAATGACAAATTTTTTGCCTGGACCCTGACCGCCGAGAAAGAACTGAACGAAGCCTTTGCCCAACTCTCTCGCAGTGCTGTCCGGTATGGCACGTCTTACAGTACCGTCACTGAGCAGATCAGCGAAAAGCTGACCGGGCAGAAGATTTATGCCAAAGCCAAGACTTTGGCGGATGAAGAGGGTTCTCCCGGTTGGGCAAAGTGGGCAATGGGCTTTTTTTCACTGGCAACGGGGAATGTGGCGGGGGCGGCTTTAGCCCTGTCTGGTTTTGACTTCAAAGCAATTCTACTCAATTTTTTTACGGCAAGTGGAATTGCAATTCTGGCTTCTGCAGTTTTTGGTGTGATGTTGGGTCCCATTACGTTGGCATTGGTGGGTCTAGGAGTGGGGATGATGCAAGCAGACCATGCCCGTAAGGAACTGCTCAAGGTGACCAAACGGGAACTGGTGAAACATCTACCTCAGGTTGCTCAGGAGCAATGGCAACCGATTTACAGCGCCGTCCAGGAATGTTTTGATGCGTATGAGCGGGAATTGGTCAAGCGGATTGATGATGATATCCAGTCGCGTAGAGCGGAGCTGGATAACCTGCTGAAACAAAAAGAGCACTACGAAATTAATCGGGAAACGGAACTGAACCGGTTACGGCAAATTGAGATGACGATCGCTGCCGAGAACCACAGCATTGAAGCAACTTACCAGGCATTGCTGAGTTAGCCCTCGCTCAGACAATCCCTTATAGCGGTAGTCACGATCGTCAAGACGTTTCAAAGTCTGGAGGCAACAAGGGATTTAAGGAGATTTCTAGGAAAAAATCTATCCAACGATCAACCACCTTACGTAGGGGCGACGGCTGTGCGCCCCTACCAAGCGGTCAATCTTCTCTCAGAAATCTCCTAAGCCCCTTGTCCTAACTTGGATGGCTATGGCTAAACCAACCTAAGGTTTGGACCGTAGCGTTCTGAACCTGAAACCGAAAGGCAACAAGCCGCCCTTCTACGCTAGGGTAGGGGTGGCAATGTTGATGTTCTGTTTCTTGGTGCTGCCCTGTGTTGGTCTCTTTGCAGCGATTTTCTCTACTGATTGGGCGATCGGGTAATCGAGCGCGCAGGCAGACAGATTTGCGGTTCCGAGGTTGCGCCCGAATTGCGGCAGTGGCGGTGTTGTTGTTGCCGCTGGTGGGTTGTAGTGGCAGTTCGCTGAGCCAAATGTTTCAACCGGATGCCCGTTTGAAGGACAATCCGTTGACGATCGGTGCCAATGACAATATTCCTGTCAGCGATCGTCCCTCTCCCACTATTGCTAGCCTCCCCCTCGGTTTCCCAAGCGAAATTCCCATCTATCCCAATGCGAAATTCGTCCCTACCAATGCGGCAGCTACTCCGACTGGGGAGACTTCAGGCACTTCAACGAGTGGAAATGGTGGGTTTGCGTCCAATGTATTTCGCTGGGTCAGTCCAGATACCGCCGATCGGGTTCAGAGCTTTTACCGGAAACAGTTTCAGATCAATCCCTGGCAAATCGTGCGTCAACCTAACGACGATCTGCGCGGCACTTTTGAGGCACAGCGAAATGGGCTAAAAGTCATTGTGTCGATTCAACCGGTTGCCCTCAACCCCAACCTTTCAGCATCTCCCAGTGATGCAGAATTTACCATTCGATATGTGCGGGATGAAACGGTTATCTCTCAAACCGATTCGGTGCCAACAGGCACCCCTAGCCCGACTGTCAGCCCTTCCCCCAATGCTACTAACTCCGATTTTATTGGTCCGGTGCAACCAGGGGAGGCTACCCCAACCGTAACGAGTAGCGCTTTTATTCCCACGATCGCAGGCTCAGTATCAGATAATTTTACGGATCTGGGTAAAGTTCCTCAGGCGCTCCGACCCGCAGTGGCCGATGTGGCAAAGCTGGGAGTTTTATCAGTCAAGCCATCGGCAACGAAAACTACGACCCATGGCAATCTGCTGGAGCCAAACAAGGCAATTACGCGCAGGGAGTTTGCCCGCTGGCTCGTGGCTGCCAATAACCGAATTTATGCCAATCGTCCGGCACAGCAAATTCGTCCGGGCACCGAAACAGCACAGCCTGCCTTTCAAGATGTACCCCGGAGTGATCCGGATTTTCCAGCCATTCAAGGGTTGGCAGAGGCAGGATTGTTGCCCAGCCCACTTTCGGGGGATAGTACCACTGTGTTATTTCGCCCCGATATCCCTCTGACGCGTGAAAATCTGGTGCTCTGGAAAGTGCCGATCGACAATCGCCAAGGTTTGCCTAATGCGACGATCGAGGCAGTTAAAGAAACTTGGGGCTTTCAAGATGCTGCCAAAATTTTGCCCAGAGCCTTAAAAGCGATTTTGGCAGATTATCAGAATGGGGACTTGTCAAATATTCGGCGGGTATTTGGCTACACCACCCTGTTTCAGCCGAAAAAGTCGGTAAGTCGGGCGGAAGCAGCGGCAACGCTCTGGTATTTTGGCATTCAGGGCGAAGGGCTTTCCGCTCAGGATGCGCTGAAGGTTAATTCAGGGGGGTAGTCGCAATCCTGAATTCATCGCCAGAGCACTCCAGCAATTTCAAATAAATTGATGAATCAAGTTCAACAGACCCTTAGAGGCTCTATCAACTAGAAAAAAAGTGTAGAAAAGCTGATGGCTCACGTTTCCTCACGACAGGTCCGCGTCGGCAGAATGGGGCTAAAGCGGCGAAACTCTGCCAAATATTGCTCCAAAATGACAAACTGGGACAAATTCAGGCTGTAGTAAATCCAGCGACCCTCTTGTCTTGCCTTGACCAATTGGGCTTCTTTCAACGTTTTGAGATGAAAAGAAAGTTTAGACTGGCTCACTGCCATGACTTCACACAAATCGCAGACACACAGTTCTTGCTCTCGCAGCAAGTCTAAAACCTGAAGCCGTAGGGGATCGGACAAGGCATGGAAGCCTGCAACCGTTAAAGTTGATGGGAGAGACGGGGCTTTTTGCATCAATTTTGGGAAAATTTGCCAATCCGCAGTCTTTTCATTCTAATGAAGCCTACCTGGGATGTCATGGTGATGCAACCCAACGGCTGAGCCGATCGCTGCTAGGCTGTAGGATATGTTGCATTTTCATGGTTCATGGTGCGATTCAGGTTTTTACCAGTTCACGGCCTGGCGATTGTATTGATCGGGTTGCTGGCGTTGATTTGCAATGCTTGCGCCTTTGCTGGGTGGGAAACGACAGCGATTTCTGAAGTCTATGGGCAGCGATCGTTTGCCAGTCCCGATGGCATTGGCAAGGTTTATCTGGGGCGTGAAATCGCGCAGGTGATGGGGCATCAGGGGGCAGGCTGGCTAGAGCGTTCCAGTCGAATGCAGGAAGAGCGGCCCGGATTGGTCGTTAACGGGTTGGGGCTGCAACCCACCGATGTGGTTGCTGATATTGGAGCCGGAACCGGGTATTTTAGTTTTCGTTTGGCACCGCTGGTTCCACAAGGTAAGGTACTGGCAGTGGATATTCAGCCCGAAATGCTGGAAATTTTGCATGACTTACGGCAAGCCAAGCACATCACGAATGTCGAGCCAGTCTTGGGCAGCAACACCGATCCCCATTTGCCGACGGAAAGCGTGGATCTGGCATTGATGGTGGATGCCTACCACGAGTTTGATTTTCCTTACGAAATGATGATGGCGATCGTCCGTGCCCTCAAGCCAGGAGGACGGGTGGCATTGGTGGAGTATCGCGGTGAAAATCCCTTTGTGGCGATCAAGCGCTTACACAAGATGACCCAAAAGCAGGTTCGCCAAGAAATGCAGGTTGTGGGGTTGACCTGGCAGGAAACACAGGATTTTTTACCCCAGCAGCATTTGATGATCTTTCGGAAAATGGCGTGAAGTGTTGGCATGAAGCAGGTGACTGTTGACTCGTTGGAGTCCGTTGTGGGACAAACGCAAGCAGTGGCGTTGTTGCGGCAGGCGATCGCGCGAAATCGAATTGCTCCGGCTTATCTGTTTGCCGGACCGATGGGTGTAGGGCGAAGTTTGGCAGCCCAAAGCTTTCTGGAATTGCTCATGAGCCAGGGGATGCCTGAAGCCAAATGGTCGCAGATCTGGCATCGGTTGCAGCAGCGCAACCATCCCGATCTGCTGTGGGTGGAACCGACTTATTTGCACCAGGGCAAGCGCTTGACCTCCGCAGAGGCGATCGCGGCTGGGGTTAAGGGCAAATCGCCGCCACAAATTCGGATTGATCAGGTGCGAGAAATTGTCCAGTTTCTGGGTCGTCCGCCGATGGAAGCGAGTCGATCGGTCGTGGTGCTGGAAGATGCCGACACGATGAATGATGCCGCTGCCAATAGCCTGCTCAAAACCCTGGAAGAACCGGGGCAGGCAACTGTAATTCTGATCGCCAGGGGAGTGGAGTCGTTATTGCCGACGCTGGTGTCTCGCTGTCAACGCATTCCTTTTTATGGATTGTCCAGTGCGGCGATCGCCCAAGTGCTCCAGCAGGTGGAACGGCAAGATATTCTGTCCCATCCAGAGGTGTTGGCACTGGCACAGGGCAGCCCAGGTGCAGCGATCGCCGCGTTTGAACAGTTACAAACCCTACCGGAAGAGTTGCTTCAGACCGTGGTGGAGCCACCGCGATCGCTCCGGCAAGCATTGCATTTGGCACGCCAAATTGCCAAAGAATTGGATAAAGAATCTCAACTTTGGTTGGTGGATTATCTACAACAGGTCTATTGGCAAAAAACACCCATTAGAATGCCATTGCAACACCTGGAGAAAGCTCGCCATTATCTACTCAGGAATGTTCAACCCCGCTTAGTGTGGGAAGTAACGCTGATGGCAATCATGGAAATATCCCAGGACGATCGCACAACTAATTTCAAAAATACTTGATGCTTTTTTGCTAATTGCAAGCGCAGATTTGCCAGATTTAAGACGGGACTGCAATGAGACCCAGTCCTATGACAATGGGAAGTGCGATGCTTCTTTCTATGAAGCTCACTTTCAGGAGTTTCAGTCAATCTCCTATCGAATAGCCCCTTCACTTAGGACAAGCGATTGGTGATCGAGCGTTCCAGGTCGTCTTTGTCATAAACGGCTTGACATATCAATTTTTATTGAAATAATAGGGAGGTGATGAACTGCTGTTTGGGCATTCACTTCTCCGGTCTATCGATAGATTCGGTCTTTGCGCCAAGCTTACGCACTTGTTTACTGGATTGATTTATGACCACAATTTCCCCCGTGATTCAACGGCTTTCTTTTCTCGATCGCTTCCTCACCCTCTGGATCTTCTTGGCAATGGTGATTGGCGTTGCATTAGGCTACTTGATTCCCGGCGTAGAGCAAGTCGTTCATCAGTTTCAGGTGGGAACGACTAACATTCCGATTGCGATCGGCTTGATTCTGATGATGTATCCGCCGCTGGCAAAAGTGCGGTACGAAGAGTTGGGCGATGTCTTTCGCAACGGCAAAATTCTAGGAGTGTCCCTTGTGCTGAATTGGATCATTGGTCCAATTCTGATGTTTTTGCTAGCAATTATTTTCCTGAGGGGCTATCCAGAATACATGGTGGGACTGATCTTGATTGGGTTAGCCCGGTGTATTGCCATGGTTGTAGTCTGGAGCGATTTGGCACGGGGCAACACTGAGTATACAGCTGGATTGGTCGCCTTCAACAGCATTTTCCAGGTCATTTTCTACAGTCCGTTTGCCTGGTTTTTTCTCAGTGTGCTACCCCCTTGGTTTGGGTTGCAAAGCAGTGTGGTCAATGTCAGCATTGCAGAGATCGCTAAAAGTGTCTTTATTTACCTGGGGATTCCTTTTCTGGCAGGTTATTTCACTCGATTCTTCCTGGTGAAAGCCAAAGGGAAAACCTGGTATCACGAAGTATTTATTCCTAAAATTAGCCCGATGACGCTGATAGCGTTGCTCTTCACGATCGTGGTGATGTTTAGTCTGCAAGGGGAAAAGATTGTACAAATCCCTTTAGATGTTTTACGGATTGCCCTTCCCTTGATGATTTATTTCCTCATCATGTTTTTGGTGAGTTTCTATCTGGCATGGCGAATTAAAACAGATTACTCCAGAGCTGCTAGTGTTGCGTTTACCGCTGCAGGGAATAACTTTGAACTGGCGATCGCGGTTGCCGTTGCCGTCTTTGGCATCAATTCAGGTGCGGCGTTTGCAGCAGTGGTGGGTCCTTTAGTGGAAGTCCCTGCATTAATTACCCTCGTCAATCTGGCATTTTGGTTTGAACGACACTATTTCAGATCGACCAAGGCTATTTGAACAATGCTATTTCAAATCTGCCAAGACTAAAGGATTGTAGTTTTTCCAAGGAGATTTTGGGATGAAGCGTGTCATGTTTGTTTGCAAAAAGAACTCTGCCAGATCGCAAATGGCGGAGGGATTCGCTAGGTCTCTGGGACGCGGGAAAATTGCCGTGACGAGTTCTGGATTGGAAGCAAGTCAAGTTCGTCCAGAAGCCATCGCCGCCATGCAAGACATCGGCATTGACATTACCCAACAAACCTCGAAAGCATTGAGTGACTTTCAACCTGACGATTTTGATGTGGTGATTTCCTTGTGTGGCTGTGGCGTAAATTTACCTTCGGAATGGTTGACACGAGAAGTCTTTGAGGATTGGCAACTGGATGATCCGGCGGAGCAGCCTGAAATTTTTCCGCGTGTACGCGATGAAATCCGTGATCGAGTCATAAATCTCATTGCATCATTAGTCGCTGTGCCTGTTCACTGAGGCAAACATGATGACCGAATCATTGACGCAACCGATTACAGAAAATCTATGGTGGGTGATTCCTGGTAAACTCGCAGGGGTACGAAAACCCTTGCCAACAGAGCTGTCTGAATTGCAAGCCCTGGGGATTGGCGCGATCGTCTCCGTCATGGATGATCCCTCTAATCTGGAGGTATACGAGCAAGCCAACCTACCCTATTGCTGGCTACCGACGCAGGGGGGAACGCCTCCTAGTCGCGAACAAATTCAGGCATTGCAGCAGTTTGTTGATGAGCAGAGTCTTCTAGGACATGGAGTGGCAGTTCATTGCACCAGTGGTAGACGAAGAACAGGCACCCTACTGGCTGCCTATTTGATTCAAAATGGTTCATCCTTCGACGATGCAATGCAAACCATTCTCATTGCGAACGCTGAAGTTGAATTGCGAGAAGCTCAGCTCCAGTTTCTAAAATCGCTAGTGGATGAGCTTTAATTGAGATGTTGCCCCTGTTTTCTGGAATTGCTGGATGACCGCAAACCGGATATCGCCATACTCTCCCATTGGCTCAACCCCAGGAGCCGTGAGCGTTAGGAACCCTAAGCCTTGCTCCCGCCCGCTGAGCAAGAAATCATTAATTGCTACGTGATAGACCCGATCCGGATCAAGGGGTTGACCTTGAATTTGCCACTTGCCTGTCCGATCTTGCGTCACATTGGCAGTGTGTAAATAGCCCCCACCACCTCGATTTGCCAATCCCTGTTCCAGTACTCGCTGAAGCAAATTGCCTTTCATTTTAACTTGTAAAATTTTGCCCCCAAAGGGCAGTATACGAATGACATCGTATTGGGTAAGGGCACCAGGCGGCAGCACATCATCTACCCGAATAGAGCCACTATTAAAAATTGCCAACTCCGCACCTGCTACTGCTTGAAGCATGGCTGTGGCAATCAATTGGGTCAGGTTTGTTGGACGATTTCGCACACTGGACTCCAATCCATCCAGCATTTCGGTTGTAGTGGTAACCACATCCAGCGGTTCAAATCCTTTGGCACGGAAAGCAGCAAAGCCCTTCTGGAGCCAGGTCTGTACTTCCGCCTCAGTTTTGGCATCGTTGGGAATGGCGGGGGTGATGGGGCGTAACTCAGAAGCGATCGTCAAACACCGGGTGTCTGTGTCATAACGCAAGCGATGGACATAGACTGTACGAACATTTGCATCTGCTTTGAAAATGGGAATGCCAACGTTGAAACACCCCTTGGGTAAATGGGGACGACCAACCAACCGCCATTGCTCGATATTTTCATGCTCATGTCCGCCCAAAATCAAGTCAATCTCTGGCACGTTAGCAGCGAGTTGCTGGTCTTCTGCCAAACTGAGATGGGTCAATGCCACGATGATGTCTGCACCTTGGCGTTGTAAGTTTTTGACCTGAAGTTGAGCCGCCACGATCGCATCGCGATATTGCACATAATCTCTGGGGGGACTGGCGATCGTGACTCCAAAAATCCCCATCTGGATTATGTTTCCCGCCTTGCCCTGAATGTTAAGGATTTTTGAGACGGGCACTCCCCAAAAGGGAAATCCATTCGCATCGACTACGTTGCTCGAAATCCATTGAAACTGAGATTCGCGTAACCGTTGACGAAACTGTTTCTCAGTAATATCAAACTCATGGTTGCCAAAAGTAGCGTAGTTCAGTCCTAATGTGTTGAGAACCGCCACTATTTGTTGTCCGGCAAGGCGTTCCCCATTAACCGGTGCAGTTCCCAATGCGGAAGGACTCAACGCATCCCCTGCCAGCAAGACGAAGGTATGAGGATTTGCTTGCAGCAGTTGCCGACGCAAGGAGGCGACCCGCGACAGCCCCCCACTTTTGTCCCCAGCGACTGGCGTAATTTCGTAGATATCGTTGAGATGCAGTAAGGTAATGTCAATGTTCTCTGCCAAGGCGGTGTGCATCAGGCTGATGCCAATGCCAAGACTCATTCCCGCACTTGCCAGGAGCAGGTGGGAGAACGATGAGAGCAGAGAACGGGTGCGTTTCATCGGTGGAATCCTGTCGTACGATCGATAATGTGTAAGGTGAACGATGGCATTTTAACTTGCGATCGGTTGGGGGCTGTTCTAATCAGGTTGTTCAGAGTCTTGAAATACGCCTCCCAACTTCTCCGTTCATTTGATCAGGCATAGGTAGTAAAGCCACATATCGGTATTGGAACGCAATTCCTTTTCACTGGCAATTTCTAAGCCATGCTTCCAGGAATAGACTTGAACCTGACCAAAGTTTGCTTCTAGCTGATTGATTTGTTCTTGTGGTCTCACGTAATAGTTTTTGAGGCGAAAGTTGTGAGATTCGTCTTGAAGGATCACGTGGGCAGCGGTTTTGAGATGGCTCAGGGTAATCGGACGATTGAAAAAGTGGAGGAGTGCCAACATGACTAAGTTGACATAGGTGGTGATGGGGTTGAGGCTAATATGATTTCTCCAATCAAATTCTCGTTCCATTGCCTGAAGATTGTGGCTGGAAAAGCAGAAATAGCCTCCAGGTTTACCTATCCGGCTCACTTCTTGAAAACACTGCAACCGATCGGTGTGAGAAATTGAATCAATGCCATTAAAGCTAAACAAAATAAAATCGAAGGAATTATCGCTAAATTGACTCATATCTCTGGCATCGCAGACTTCAAATCCGACGGTTGAAGATGCGGCGGCAAAGCGCTTCTGACAGGCTGCAATCATGTTGCTGGAGTAATCAATCCCGACATATTCCACAACGAATTGAGCAAAGTGTTGGGTTGTGCGTCCTCCCCCCACGCCAATGTCCAGCATTTTCATTTTCGACAATTGACCTTGCAGTCGATCGAGAATGGCTTGTTCGGCAGGTTGTAGCTGACTCAACTGGCTGTAATATTGCACGATCCTACGGGCTGCGTAGGTTTTGGGGTTGCCCTCAAGCATGATGAGTCAAGTTTGGGGATGGTTGGCAAGCGCGGTTTTCGTTCATCTAAAATCAGTTGATTTGCCGCATCAAACCATATCACGATCGGGGTGCTCTTCTGGGGAAGCCGTGACAGGAGCTTGGCGAGATGCACAGGGTTGTCAGTTCTGGTTGTGCTGAGGACCCGTCCCATCTGAGCCACGTTCGTCCCTTGCAAAATGTTGTCTACTCAATTACACTCAACCGAGATTTCTTAGCTTTAGAATGCTGTCTTTTCAGAGGCGTTGCTGATTCTGGGTATGAATTTGAAGTTGTATGAGTTGAAACTTTGTTCCAATTCATCCTGCTATTCGCACTACCCTTTTCAAAAGAAAGTAGAGGGAATCTAGGGTTGATGTAACGGATGTTGATGTGACTAAAACAATTTCTCTACGATGAATCTAAATTTTGATGATGCCTTTTGGACAACGATTCTCGATTTCTCTGCAACTGTGACTGCCGAAGTGGGCAAGCAACTGCTAGCAGATTTTGGTCAGGTGCAGGCTGCTGAAAAAGCCGATGGCAGTTTGGTCACACAGTCAGATCAATGGTCAGACCAACGGTTACGTGAGACGATCGCGATAACGTTTCCCCAGCATGGGGTACTGAGTGAGGAAGCGGAACACTGCTTTCCGGCAACAGAGTGGTGCTGGATTATTGACCCCCTGGACGGCACCACCAACTTTGCCAGAGGGTTACCGCTTTGGGGTATTTCGCTCGGTTTGCTCTATCGGGGCACGCCCGTTTTTGGCTATGTGGCAATTCCACCCCTGAACCAATCCTTTCATGGGTTCTGGTATGGCGAGACTGGCTTAACCGGACCCACAGGAGCATTTTTGAATGGCAAGCCGATTCATGCCAGCAAGGATGAAATTTCGGCAAATCATTTTTTTAACATCTGTGCCCGGAGTGTGTCTGTGTTGCAAAATCCATTTCCTTGCAAGATTCGGATGTTAGGTGTTGCGACTTATAATTTGCTGACGGTTGCGATGGGGGCAACCTTGGGCAGTGTAGAGGCAACCCCAAAGATTTGGGATATTGCTGCCGTATGGGCGATCGTCCAAGCTGCGGGTGCAGTTTGGAGTCCGCTCGAAGCAGCCCCCATTTTCCCTTTGCAGCCAGGACAAGATTATGGCAGTCGTCCCTATCCCACCTTGGTAGTGAGCCGACCAGAACTGCTGCCCATCTTTCACCCCCTGGTGCAATCGATCGGTCAGTAAAGCAGGCGTTGCTCAACAACGGGATGCAAATGATGCTGAAAAGCATTCATTCTTCATTGCCCTGCTCATCGGTTCACCAAGACGCTCTTTCCTCCAATATCTGCAACCAACACGGTTGGAAGATCTAAGTCATGCAGCAGAGTTTCTTTTTTGATATTTTCGGTGAACAGAAAGATGAGATTGGAGGTCTGCCATAGCTGGCGCACTTGTTCAATCTCCAGAAACACTGGTGGGGCATCAGGATAGCGCGACCCAAATTCCAGATTGAACTTGCGACCGTTGAGCAGTAATAGCTGCTGATCGGTATAAAAGCCGATGGACGAGGCAATTTCATGATTCCCATTGATGACAATTTTGGCACCGGGTTGCCACCGTTGCAGAATCACAGTTGCTAGCGATCGTGACGAAACAATAGGGTCAAATTTCACATGCGCCTGATGTGCAGCGATGAAAAAGAGCCACATGGTTAGTAACGTTGCCAACATGGCACTGGAGTGGTGGCGGTATCGATGCAACCATGCCACCACGGGAAACCCAATTCCCAAAGCGAGTACTGTCCGCAGCACAGGTTCCCGTAGTTCCGCAAAAGCTTGAGGCGTCAGATCAAACACCCGTGCCATCGAACGGGTGTAATGAACGGAATCTGCCGAAATCAGGTTGAGAACCGCCGACAAATCGCCCGTCGGTTGAAAGGTTCGCGTCTGCCAAAGCAATTCGCCTAAACAAGCTGCGACCACCAGCGCAAACACTGCTAGACCCGTGTGCAATCGCACCAAAATTTTTGAATGCTGGGTTTCCGCGATCGCGAAAGCATTGCCTAGCAACAGTGCCACTGCAGGATAAGCCGGAAAGGTGTAATATTCCTGGTTGCTCGATAATCCAAAGAAAATTAGGATGAACCCTGCCCATAATGCCAGATACAGGTTGATCTGGGACGATCGTTCTGCAGTAGGACGACTGCTAAACCGCTGTTTGCTTAGCAGAGGTAATCCGATCGACCAGGGAAACAGCCAGATCAGTTGCAATAGCCAATATTGAAGCATGGGCAAGCGATTGTAGTCTCGCTGTTCTCGCACATTGAGAAACCGCAAGATATGCTCATTAACGAAATAAAACCAGAAAAAGTTTTCGTTGCGTAAACCCGCCAAAATATGCCACGGAGCGGCGATCGCCAGAAACAAAGCTGTCCCCGGTAGCAACCGCAATTCTCGCCAAGCAGAGAGTTGCTGGGTGCTCAGGAGAAACAAAAACACAGGTGCCACCATAAAGATGATGCCAATCAATCCTTTAGTGAGCACTGCCAGCGCCATTGCGGCATAAAAACCGAAGTAGTAGTTTTTCTCGTGGGCTTTGCCCCAAAAA
This sequence comes from Scytolyngbya sp. HA4215-MV1, assembly GCA_019359045.1. GTDB lineage: Bacteria > Cyanobacteriota > Cyanobacteriia > Leptolyngbyales > Leptolyngbyaceae > Scytolyngbya. Next base: position 84,254 of record JAHHIA010000012.1, on the reverse strand, counting down.
GCGCGCAAAAAACAAAAATGCCCCAGCGTAAACCAGACGGTTAGGAGCGCTTCTGGGATCATCATGCGAGTGAATAGAAACATCCCCACACAAGACAACAGCATGACGGCAGTGTAGAGTCCTGCTTTGGGGGAGTACGCCCAACGCCCAAAAAGATAAGCAATTCCGGCAAGCACGATGACTGCCACAATAGTTGGCAAGCGAACCGCAAATTCATTGATACCAAAAATTTGATCCGCGATCGCAACCAGCCAATACAGCAGAGGGGCTTTTTCTAAATAGCGCACCCCGTTCACATGCAAGGTAATCCAATCATGGCGTTGCAAAATTTCGCGGGCAGCGATCGCATGACTGGCATCAATATCATCAGCCAAGGAAAACTGAAAAGAGAGCGCAGTATAAAAAATTCCACTCAGGCAGAGCAGAATCATGATTAGAACATGCTTCCTCATAGCTACAATACGGGCTGAACAAACCAATCTTTGTTTATGATTATCCCAATCCTTAATCTAAAAGGTTTGGCTTGAGCAAAGAGATCGCGTTTATTCTGACAGAAATCAAGCGGAGCAGTCATCCTCTGACTGGAGGAGTAATCGTAGCGCGCGCCGCACAGCGGTTGACCAGGCTTCAGCCGTGGGTTGGAAGATGAGGGCGTATAACATAATGCCGCTCATCGCATCAAACACTAAGCCAGGGTCTAAATCTGCTTGAACTTCTTGTCTGGCTTTAGCTCGATCGAGAACCCCCGCGAAGGCTTGTCGTCGGGGTTGTAAATATTTTGTCCAGTAAATTTTAGCAAATTCGGCATTACTGGCTGCGCTGCTCATGATCATGGCAACAGTTTGCCGTCCGAGCGGACTGAGCGAGATTTGAGCGGCATTCTCGATGAGGGCATCCATATCACTCCAAAGCTTGCCCGTATCTGGGATGACCACCTCTTCTCGAATATTTTCGATCGCATCCGCGACCAGTTCTGCTTTACTACTGTAGCGACGATAAATGGTGGTTTTGCTGACTTTAGCCCGACTGGCGATCGCTTCCATACTCATTGCCTCAAACCCAACCTCTGCCAGCAGCATTAATGCGGCTTGTAGGATTGCCTGGTGAGACTGGGCGCTGCGGGGTCTGCCGGGTGATTTTTTACTGAAATCCTGCGGATGGGGATGGGGCATGGATGTGATTATAATTTACGATACTGTGGCGTATCGAAATTAAAATTATGCACCAACATCCTCGCTATGCTGACCAAGCCAGTACGCAGACCCTGCGAGAAGGGTTAGCCGAATATTACGCACTCAATCCTCACATTACGCCACCTGAAACGCAGCCGCCAGAATTTGCCAGAATTTTGCTCGCTCATGATGTTGGTCATGTGATTTATGGCTGTGATACGGGCATGTACGACGAGTTAAAGATTCTGCCCCTATTTTGGTGGACGAGTGAATGTACTTTTCAACGGTTTCGGGAAATGAGAAACACCCCTGCGGTTGATGTAATGTACGCGGACATGATTCGAGAAAAGGGGGTGCTCTGGCTCTATGGGGCTGTTCTGAAGGTGCTGCCACTCCTGATTCCAGAGCTGGTCAGCCTTTGGTTTAAAACTCGTCATCGCCAAAAACGAGTTCCTTTTCTAGACTTTCATCCCTTGCTCGATCGCTCCTTGCTCGATATTCGCCAGGAGTATGACCTGTTGCCGTTGATCTCACCGTAGCCAGGCCAGGCCAGCGCTGGTTTAGAACTGGGTTGTCGCATAGCAAAGAATTCTCTCTTGGGAAAAACTGGTTTACTGAAGCTGCTCCAGCAGGCGATCGCCGACCCGCAGAGCATTGGCAATAATAGTCAGGGTGGGATTGACGGCAGAACTGGAAGGAAAAAAGCTCCCATCCACCACATAGAGATTCTCGATCTCGTGGGTGCGGCAATTCAAATCCAGGACGGACGTGGCAGGATCTTCCCCGAAGCGACAGGTGCCGCACTGGTGCCCAACAGTTTGAATGGTGACCGTATTGCGGGGATAGATGCTGAAGGGAATCGTATGTTCTGCCCGATCGACCTGCTTCAGAATGCCCACCCACCGTTTAATCAGGCGATCGCTGGCTTCTAAATTATTGGGCTTATAGTCCAGGTAAAGGCGCTGGCCCTCTACTCGCACCCGATTGGCAGCATCCGGCAAGTCCTCAGTTTGCAGCCACCAACCAACGGTGCGATCGGCAAAAGTTTTCAATTCCGCGCCTGGTCGCAATTTGAGTAATGGAGCTAGAAGGGCAGGCGCTTCCGCAGGCAGCATATCTGCCAAAACGTTGCCCGTGTTCTGCACCAAGCCCATGGGGTAGGGAAAATCGGGTTCTCCCCAGTAAAAATCGCTGATGCAAATGGTCTTCTGATACACTGCCGGATTGGGTGTGGTACTGAGTTGCACCAGGGCAGTGCAGACATGCTTCATCAAGTTGCGTCCCACCTGGTCGGAACGATTTGCCAAGCCGTTAGGGTGTCGATCGTTGGCTGAACCCAGTAACAACGCGGCAGAATTAATTGCCCCACAGGCAACCACCACAATGTCGCCAGAGAAGGATTGCAATTCTCCGTTAATTTCGGCTTCAACCTGGGTGACTTCTCGTCCAGAAGGACTGGTGAGCAAGTGAGTGACTTTCGCTTCGGTTAATAACGTGACATTGGAATTTTGTCGAATCGGTTGAAGGCAATTGACCTCAGCATCGGCTTTGCCTTGGGTCAGGCAAGGAAAACCATCGCAGGTGTTGCAGCGAATACAGTTGCCCAGGCTTTTATCGACTTCGTTGAGTTTCAAACCCAGGGGCAAATTAAACGGATGCAACCCAATGCTTGTGAACGCATCGGCAAGTTGCTGCATTCTGGGTTCATGGCTGATTGCAGGATTTGGGTAAGGCAGGCTGCGGGTGGGTTCTGTGGGGTCAGTTCCTGCCTGACCATGGACATCGTAAAGCTGCTCTGCCTGTGTGTAGTAGGGTTCAAAATCGGAGTATTTGAGGGCCCATTCTGGCGAAATTCCATCCTTGTGCTCCACCGGCTCAAAATCCCGCTTACGCATTCGTAGCAGGGCGGCACCGTAGACTTTGGTGTTTCCACCAACCCAATAATTTGTTGCTGGACGGAAGGCTTTGTCATTCACATCAAACCACTGTTCCTGGGTGTGATACCGCTCCTGCTGGTAGACGGCTTTGGCACTCCAGTTTTCCTTTTCCCTGGGAAGAAATGCCCCCCGTTCTAGAATCAAAATCTTTTTGCCACTGGGAGCAAGATGATACGCTAACGTACCCCCTCCTGCACCTGTACCAATAATGATGACATCATAGTGATGACTGGTTGTCATAATTCTCCGAATTGGAATAAGGATCGATGGGGATTCGCTTAACTGCCAGAGGCGGGAGACATTCTTGCTGCCATAAAGGTTTTGAGCTCCTCAACCATCTCTGGAGTTGCCTGGGTAGTTTGCCATGCCGAACGAGACTGGATGCGATCGCACCAGGCTTTCAACTTGGGAATCTCACCCAACGGTAAACTTCCTCCCAATAGCCAGGGAATCACAGTGCCAGCAACTGGTTCGGCAAGCGTAAGGGTCTCACTGCCAAAAAAAGGGCGCTCATCCAGTAAACCCTCATAAAAATTCAGTACAGTAGAGACTTTCTGGATAGCTTGCTCAATCTGTTCTGCGTTTGCGCCGGGAAAGCCCAGGATTATGGGAGCCAAGACTGTGGCGGCAGGCAACAACTCATTCACTGCGGTGAGTTCCACCATCCGCACGATCGCCAAATCGTGAGCCGTTTGCGGGAGCATCGCTGGGGCTGGGTACTTGGCTTCTAGATAGTCCAAGATGGCGAGCGATTCGACCACGTTGAACCCATCATCAACCAGAACGGGAATATGATGAAACGGATTGATTGCTAAAAACTCCGGCGTAAATTGGTCACCGTGGAGTTTGACTTCTATTAACTCGAACGCTAATCCCTTTTCGAGTAAAGTAATCCAGACACGGCGTGAATTCGGTGAGATTGGAGCATGGTAGAGTTTCAGCATGGGACTTGTTGATATCTCCGATTGCATGGCTTCGTCGTTTCTTCTACGTTAAGCGATCGCTTAGATCCATTGAGCCGTTGCGGTTGTAGCTACAGCGAAAAATACAGCGTTTGTGATTGTTGTGGTTTAATTTGGCGCACTTCACCGCCCGTTTGCCAAACAGCGATTGATAAAGTTCCGCTGCCAGAACCATGCCGATTGGGGGCACCATCACATACAACCAGAAAGCTGTCCAGGTTTGAGCTGGAAATGCCGAAGCAAAGCTCCGGGCAGGATTCATGCCAAAGCCAGAAAAAGGAGCTTCAAAGGTGACGTAGAGTATTACCAGACATCCGGCAAACAAGCCTGTATAACGGCTGAGCTGTTTGTGATTACTAGTCAGCAATACTGTCATCATCATGATGAAGGCAATCAGTAATTCACCTAGCAACGCACCGCTCCAACCCAACAAACCGGGAACTGTAACCACATAATGGACGGGCGGTTGAGTGAATGCCTGATTAAATATCAGTGCAACTAGATAAACGCCTATCAATCCACCCAGACATTGAAACAGAATATAGAAAAATGCATCTTGAGACTTGACTTTGCCTAACCGATAAAACGTTAGAGTTACGGCTGGATTCATGTGGGCACCCGATTGTTTGCCCCAGGGAGAATAGATCAGGGAGATCGCGGTTGTTCCCATGGCAATTCCAATGAAAAATCGTCGCACATCCCCCTGGGAGATTGCCTGATGCACGGGGGAAGAGGGATATTCGAACAGCAGGGTAAATACTCCCGCAGCAATCATGAATAGCCCCAGCAGAGCCGCTTCCATCAGGTATTCCGGCAGATGTTTTCTAAAGGTTTCCATGCGTGTCCTCCTGTGCACGGTGCTCTGCATTCTGGAGAATCATGGCTGCCACCAATCCTGTCCAGCCAGTTTGGTGACTCGCTCCGATGCCAGCCCCGTTATCTCCGTGGAAGTATTCGTGAAACAAAATATAGTCACGCCAGTGAGGATCGGTCTGGAATTTCTCAATACCGCCATAGACAGGACGGTGACCGAATTCATCTTTTTGAAATAGCGCCACCAGCCGATGGGAAAGGGCGATCGCCACTTCTCGCAAGGTCATCTGATTGCCCGAACCTGTGGGGCACTCCACAGTGAGACTGTCACCAAAATAATCATGAAATCGCCAGAGCGCTTCGATAATCAAGTAATTGACTGGAAACCAGATGGGACCGCGCCAGTTGGAATTTCCACCAAATAAGCCAGTAGTGGATTCTGCGGGTTCGTAATGAACAAAATAATTTTGCCCATCCAATTGCAAATTGTAGGGATGATCCTGGTGATACTTCGAGACCGCTCGAATGCCAAAGGGACTCAAGAATTCCTGCTCATCGAGCATTCGTTGCAGAATGCGCTGAAGTTTGCTGCGGTAGGCGATCGCCAATAATCGTCTTGCCCCAACTCCGGGCGTTTCCATACAGGCAACATTTTCCTTCAAATCCGGACGATTGCGAATAAACCACTGCATCCGTCGCTGAAAACCAGGAAACTGCCGCAAGGTCTCCAATTCCAAAACTGTGACTGCATAGAGGGGAATCAGCCCCACCATTGATCGCACCTTGAGCGGCAATTGCTGCCCATTAGGTAAATGCAGGGCATCGTAATAAAATCCGTCCTCTTCATCCCACAGGGCAATATCCATTTCACCAATGCCATCGATCGCATCGGCAATGTAGAGAAAATGCTCAAAAAATTTGCTGGCAATGTCTTCGTAGGTGTCATCTTCCTTTGCCAGTTCCAAGGCGATCGCCAACATGTTCAGGCAAAACATCCCCATCCAACTAGTACCATCTGCCTGGTTAAGATAGCCGCCTGTGGGCAATTCAGCGCTGCGATCGAAAATGCCAATGTTGTCGAGTCCTAGAAACCCGCCCTGGAAAACGTTTTTGCCGGAAATATCTTTGCGGTTTACCCACCAGGTAAAGTTGAGCAAGAGCTTGTGAAACACACGCTGGAGGAAAGAGCGGTCCCCTTGCCCACAAAACTTTTGCTCAATTTCATACACTCGCAAGGCTGCCCAGGCTTGTACAGGCGGATTCACATCACTAAATTTCCACTCGTAGGCAGGCAGTTGCCCATTGGGGTGCATGTACCATTCGCGCGTCAGGCGATCGAGTTGCAGTTTGGCAAAATCGGGGTCGATCACTGCCAGGGGAATCAGGTGAAACCCCAAATCCCAGGCGGCGAACCAGGGGTATTCCCACTTGTCGGGCATGGAGAGAATATCTTCACTGAATAGATAAATCCATTCGTGATTGCGTCCGCTTTTGCGTTCCAAAGGCGGGGGAGGTTGTCCCGGATCGCCCTTCAACCAGTCATTGACGCTGTACTGGTAATATTGTTTACTCCAGAGTAATCCGGCAAATGCTTGTCGCTGGATACTGCCTTCTTCTGCCGTCATTGAAAAGGGAGAAATTTCCTGATAGAACTCGTCGGCTTCCTGTTTGCGAGTCTGGACAACCTGAGCGAACTCTGCTCCAAAGGGATCTGCAAGGTGTTGTTGATCACTCAACCGTAACCGCACAGTTTTAGTTTCCCCCGCTGCAAAGGAGAGGCGGTAATGAGCGGCAAATTTGGTGCCGATGCGATCGGGATTCACCGCATCGGTGCGACCCTGCACGACATAATCATTAATGCCATCTTTGACGTAAGGAGACCGGTTCGCCGTCCCAAACAACTGTTCGTAATTGGTTTCATTGTTGGTGAACAGTAGGTCTGCGTCCCCTTCACAGTAAAGCCAGCGAGTTTCCAGGGTCGGATGATCGGCTTCCAATTGGCTGAGCCTTGCATTGGACTGTGCCACTTTAATAAAGGGCTGTTCCATTTCCGGATTCCAGTCCCAAAGGTTGCGAAACCAGAGGGTGGGGAATAAATGTAAGGTGCTGGCTTCTAGGCTGCGGTTGACGATTGTAATTTGAATCAGAATATCTTCTGGTGTTGCTTTGGCATATTCGACAAAAACGTCAAAATAACGATCGTCGTTAAAAATTCCAGTATCCAATAATTCAAATTCTGGTTCAAACTTGCTGCGACGACGATTCTCCTCGACTAATAGAGCGTAAGGAAATGCCTGTTGGGGATACTTATAGAGGCACTTCATGTAGGAGTGGGTGGGAGTGCTGTCCAGGTAAAAATAGTATTCTTTGACATCTTCCCCGTGGTTGCCTTCGCTCCCCGTCAATCCGAAGAGCCGTTCTTTCAAAATCGGATCGTGACCATTCCAGAGGGCGATCGCAAAACACAATCGCTGCCGCGTATCCGAAATGCCAGCGATGCCATCCTCACCCCAGCGGTACACCCGCGATCGCGCCTGATCGTGGGAAAAATAATCCCAGGCAGAGCCATCGGGACTATAGTCTTCCCGCACGGTTCCCCACTGGCGCTCACTTAGATAGGGTCCCCAGCGTTTCCAATAGGCGATGCGTTCCCGGTCTTGTTGCAGTCGAAGCTTTTCCGAATTCATCATTTGCTCCAACAGGACTTGCGCTTTTTGAGTATCACGTCACTCACCCATCGTGCCAACTCAGAGCAAAGCGGTGATGAGAATAGGTTAAGAAATTGCTGAAAACCCTCCGCTGTTCAGGGTCTCTAGACCGGTGAGGTGGCGGGAACGACAAACAAACGTGGAACCATGACTCCCGCAGGCTGTTCTAAGATAAAGCGTACGCATCGGGCGACATCTTTGCTCTGCAGTGGATTGGGCACCAGTTCGTCGTACCCTTTCTGACCACGCTCGCGCCAGGATTTGTAGAGATCCGTTGCCACTGCTCCCGGTTCGATCGTTGCCACACTCACACCAGACCCTGCCAATTCCATCCGGATTGAGTCGGTAAAGGCTTCTACCGCATGTTTGGTGCCGTCATACACGCCTGTCATGACACCCGTCTTTAACCCAGAAACACTAGACATATTGACGATAAACCCACTACCCTGTTGTTTAAAGTGAGGCAAGACGGTGTAACTCATCCGCACAATGGCTTCAAAGTTGACCCGAATCATGGTGCAAAGGGCATCAACATCGGCATCTTCGATCGCCATCATGTGCATAATGCCTGCGTTATTGATCACGACATCAAGTTGACCAAATTTATTGATCGCAGTATCCAGCAATTGTTGCGGCAGGTCAGGGTCAGTGATTTCGCCCGGCACCACGACAGCGTTACCCAGTTGGGCAGCGAGATCGGCAAGTTTTTGCTGCGATCGTGCCGTCAAAACCAGTTTCATTCCAGCTTGATCCAAGTCCGCTGCGATCGCGGCACCAATACCACTGCTAGCTCCGGTAATAATGGCAACTTTGTTTTGCAAATCCATATGCTTGATCAAAAAGAGGGTAAAGGGATACGAAACTTCTATCTGATGTCTTTCCAGATTCCAAACAGCTCAAGACTTATTGTTCTTGATAGTTCCAGAGCAAACCGCCATCGACAAAGAAGGTTGTTCCCGTCACATAATCGGACTCAGAAGAAGCCAGAAACACCACGATTGACGCCACATCTGCTGGTTTTCCTAATCGACCTAAAGGAATATTTTTGAGCAATGCCCCCAATTTTTCTGGATCATTCAGCAATTTGGTGTTGATAGGGGTTTCAATGGCTCCTGGGGCAACGTTATTAATGGTGATTCCCAAAGGAGCCAGTTCGATCGAGAGATTGCGGGTGAGCATTTTTAAGCCGCCTTTGCTAGCGCAATAAGCGGCAAAGTGAGGAAACGGCAACTCCTCATGCACCGAACTAATATTGATCACTTTACCGGGCTGCTGGATCGCCATGCGATGCTTAACAAACGCCTGAGTCGCGAAGAATACGCCCTTCAGATTCACATTCATCACTGCATCGTAATCCGATTCGGTCACCTGCCAGAAGTCTGCATTTTTCTCAATCCCAGCATTGTTAACCAAAATATCCAGTGTGCCAAAGTGATCCACACTTTCGTCAATCATGCGCTGCACATCGGCAACCATGCCGGTATCTGCCTGCACCGTGAAGCCATCGACCGCGTGACACTGTCCGCCTGCCGATCGAACTTTCAACAAGGTGTCTTCTGCGCCTTCTGGGTGGGAGCGGTAGTTAATCACGACGCTGGCTCCTTCTTCAGCCAGACGAATCGCGATCGCTTGTCCGATGCCCTGACTGCTACCTGTTACTAAAGCGACCTTGCCTGCCAATTTCATAGTTTTAGTGCTCAACAATAATAAGAATTTCTCAGGCAAACCCTCAATCATCAACTTGCGATCAGACTTGAGGAACCAGCACCCCCCGACCTCGCAAGGTTTTATCGGCAACCTGCTCGTAAGCTTGGATCGCCTCAGCTAATGAGTAAGATTTCATCGTTGGACTAAACAATCGCAATGCCCCCGCTTCAAAGCCCGGCGTAAGTGCCGCCAAGATGGCTGCACAACCTGTAACATCGACAGACCGACTATCGATCCCAAACAACCGTGCTTCCCGATGGTAGAAGTCCCGTAAATCAAAGCTGATCCGGCTATTGCCAGGAGGGGCACTGATTTCCAGCAACCGTCCCTTACGGCTAAGTACCTGAAGGCAAGTTTCCGCCATCGCTCCGCCTACGGTGTCGAGAATTACACTGGCTCCCTGTCCATCGGTTGCCTCAAGTACAGACTGTTGCAGATCCTGGCTTTCCAAATTGATGATGACTTCTGCTCCAACCATTTCCGCCAGAGCGAGATCGCTCGATCGTCGCACAGTACCCATCACCCGCGCCCCCAGCCAGCGAGCAATTTGGATAGCAGCGCTGCCAACTCCACCCGTTGCGCCAATCACTAAAACGGTATCCGCCGCTATTAATTGAGCCGTTTCCATCAGGGCTAACCACGCAGTCACATAGGTCACTCCAGCAGAACCTGCTTCAAACATGGAAAGGGTGCTGGGCTTTGGTTTAACCGCTGCTTTGGGCAAAACAATATACTCAGCATGGCTACCGTCGCGGGTGAACCCCACATCGCCCCCTGTTCCCCAAACCTCCAGTCCTAAAAGCGATTCTGAACCTTGCACGACTACCCCTGCAAAGTCTCGTCCTGGCGTACGCGGTAGAATGGTGCCTTCCATACTGCCCTGTACATTTTTGACATCACTGGGGTTAATGGCAGCAGCGTGGATTTTAACAAGTACTTCGTCTTCTTCAAGCACTGGATGGGGTATTTGCGCCAACTTTAGGACTGTGGGAGCACCAAATTGAGCAAAACGGAGAGCCAGCATCCTAAGAACCTCTAGATTGTTTTCTGACGGGTTACTATCTTGCTGTGTTGCAAACTACCGTAGATGAAATAACCATCCATGAAGTTTTTGAAACGTCTAACTACTCAGAGAAACAGGTGGGCGTTGCTAATTTCGGGTATGAATTTGGGGTGGTTATGAATTGAAATTTCGTTCCCATTCATCCTGCGATATTGTTCAGTCTTTAATCGTCATCAATTCAACTTTAATCCAGAAGCATTTTCTAACGTATAGCGAGAAGGTAAAGGAAGAGTTAACTACGATTATTCATTGATTAACTTGGAAAGAACTTCTTCGTATATGATAGTCTGACTAGTTTTGTCAAAGTCATGAGATCCTGACACGACTGTTTCTGCCATCATCTCATGGGTTGAAGTCAAGGTGACATCTAGTCAGCTGCTTTAGCCAACCTTTGCAAGACACCAGACTCTTCCTTTTACTAAAAAGGAATTTATGGATTGTTATCGCGATGATATGGCGGCATAAAAACATCGATCGCCCCATCAATGAGGTACAGCGTTAACGGAATTAACAATCCAGTACTGCACCCAACCAATCAACGTCGCGGGCGTTTCCAGATGGGGCAACCCCCCTGCATCGCCGATCGCATAAAAAGCCTCGATCGCTCTAGAATTCAATTGTTGCAACCGTTTGCCCACCTCGATGGCACTCAATCGCGCTTTCTCTCCCCAAAAAAATACGGTTGGAGTTTGGAGTCGGGGCAGATAGAGTGCCAGATCAAAACATAAGTTGCCCCGCAGGGAGGACAGGGCTGCATACTCGGCATTGGGTTGCTGGGCAGATGCCAGATAAGCCGCCACAATTTCGTCGGTAATCCGTGCCGGTTGAGCTAATAAAAACTGTTCAAGAAAAATTTTGATTGCCCATGTATTCGCAGCACCGAGTTGATAAATCAAGCGATCGACCCCAGGCACTCCCGCCAATTGCGCTGCAATACCTTGACGGTAGCTCTCGCCAAAATCGCAATAGCCTGAGGGACAAACTAGAAACAGCCGTTGAAACAAATCCGGGCGACGAATTGCCAGCCGAATCAGCAGTCCCGCTGTCAGTGATGCAGCAAACACGGTCACCGGGGCACTGTCGGTTTGCTCAATTAGCTCCGTGATCATGGTGAAATAATCGTCCACTGAGTAGGTGCGTATTGGATGTGCCGATGCGCCCCAACCAATCAAATCGGGTGCAATCACGCGAAACTTGTCAGCAAACGCCGGATACACTTTCGACCATTCGTAAGCCGAAGAACCCCCCCCCAGACTATGCAAAAAGAGCAGAGTCGATTGAGTGCGGCAACGATCGTTTATCTGCCGGGGAACTGCGTCAGGCGTGTAGTAAGTCATTTCCCCCAAACTCGTCATCATCACTCGGTTGCCAAATCCCGGGGGCTGAAAGCGCAACATGCTGAAAACTCCTGACTCTCATTTTCTTCTCTCTCACCAACGTAATTTTCCGGGCACACCAATGGCTTTTCTCCCCTCCCTCCCCTCCTGGAATGCCGGGTTCAGCTATGACATTAACGACTCATTTACCGACCTTTGCCAGAGGACTCCTCTCACCGACTAACTTTTTCACCCGTTACATCTTTTAAAAACCGATCTCGCCAGCCAACTTCTCCAGGCACTCAAAGCCATTGGCAAGCCGCGATAGCGCAAACTTAGCCACAATGCCATTGCTTAAGCAATGAGGGAGAAGCTTCAGACTGGACTGATCCTGTCATAGAATAGAAATCCTTGATCTGCTGCTCGCACATCTCACGTGATTGGGGGGGATGTGGGAATGATGGATGGTTCGTTTACCGTTGACTGCTGAACGTGCTACTCAAACTTAGGCCTAACCACATTCAGGTGATTCAGTCCCATGCCGAAGGCACTTACCCGGAAGAGTGTTGCGGGTTGCTATTAGGAAAATTGTCCGTTGAAGAAAAACTACTCGTCGAAGTGCGATCGTTAGAAAACACCTGGAGTCCTGAAATCATAGACGATCCAGCCCCCGAATCGACGAAGACTAAGCAGCAGCGCTATACGATCGCACCGGATGTGATGCTCAGAGAGATGCGCTATGCCCGCGCTCGGAACCTGCAAGTCATTGGAATTTACCATTCCCATCCCGACCATCCAGCTATGCCCTCAGAGTGCGATCGTCGCAATGCCTGGTCGCTCTACTCCTACATCATTGTCTCTGTCCAGCAAGGTAAAGCCCAGGATTGGCAAAACTGGGTGCTCGATACCCATCACCAATTTCAACCAGAAGATTTCTCTGTCACTGATGAAATTGCCCGAATGTGCCACTAACCTCAGCGGCGATCGGCAAAAGCCATGGGTGACTGCCACTGGCGTCAAGCTTATGCTCCATTCCTAACCCCTCACCGCATTCACTGTACCGAATCCCGGACCTCTGCATCTTCAACCCAAAACTTTACCTGACCTCTAAATCTCTACCACTCATGCTAAATCCCAATCTAGATGAGATCCAACTCAACAAAGAAGAATACGAACGCTATTCCCGTCACCTGATCCTGCCCGAAGTTGGGTTAGAAGGACAAAAGCGGCTTAAAGCTGCTAGCGTCCTCTGTATTGGCACGGGTGGATTGGGATCGCCTCTGCTACTTTACTTGGCAGCAGCTGGGATCGGACGCATCGGCATCGTCGATTTTGATGTGGTCGATGTCTCTAATCTTCAACGACAAGTGATTCACGGGACCTCCTGGGTCGGTAAGCCCAAAATTTACTCTGCCAAAGATCGCATTCTCGAAATCAATCCCTACTGTCAAGTCGATCTGTACGAAACGCGCCTGTCTTCAGAAAACGCTCTGGAGATTGTGGGTCCCTACGATATTGTCGTCGATGGCACCGACAATTTTCCAACCCGCTACCTGGTCAATGATGCTTGCGTCTTGCTCAATAAGCCCAATGTTTACGGCTCGATTTATCGGTTTGAGGGACAGGCAACCGTCTTCAACTACCAGGAAGGTCCCAACTATCGCGATCTCTATCCCGAACCCCCTCCTCCTGGGCTAGTGCCTTCCTGTGCAGAGGGCGGTGTGCTGGGTATTTTACCGGGCATCATTGGGGTGATCCAGGCAACGGAAACCGTCAAAATTATTTTGGGCGCAGGCACAACCCTGAGCGGTCGTCTGTTGCTCTTTAATGCGCTGGAAATGAAATTCCGGGAATTAAAACTGCGCCCCAATCCCATCCGTCCTGTGATTGAAAAACTGGTCGATTACGAAGAATTCTGTGGCATTAGGCAGGCAAAAATGGAAGAAGCAAAACAACAAGCAGAATTGGCTGAAATGACGGTGCAAGAATTAAAGCAACTGCTAGATAGCGGTGCCGATGATTTTGTGCTGATTGATGTGCGTAACCCGAATGAGTACGAAATTGCCAAAATTCCCGGCTCAGTTTTGATCCCATTGCCTGACATTGAGAATGGCTCAGGGGTAGAGAAAGTAAAGGAAGCCTTGAATGGGCATCGTTTGATTGCGCATTGCAAAATGGGCGGTCGTTCTGCCAAAGCGCTTGGTATTCTGAAACAGCATGGCATCGAAGGCACGAACGTGAAGGGTGGGATCACTGCCTGGAGTCGCGAAGTCGATCCCTCTATCCCGGAGTATTAAGTTAGTCATTTTCAAATGAACCTTGCGAAAGCGCCCTTTTCAATTCTTTGGTTGCAAGTATTTGCACTAGCAGCCATGCAGGGCGCGATCACGCTTTGTTGGGTGATCTATAACATTTACTTGGGCAAATTGCTGACTCAGTTAGGCTTGCCAGCCCCATGGGCAGTCACTTTGCTGATTGTCGAAAACTTGTTGGCAGTGTTGCTGGAACCCCTGATGGGGACGCTGTCTGATCGTCAACAGCGCTGGGTTGGGCATCGCTTTCTCCTGATTGCATGGGGTGGTACGTTGTCTGCCGCCCTATTTCTGGCAATTCCAACCGTGACCCTGTTGGGCAATCCCACGCCTGTGCTACAAGGCTTGCTGCTGGCGCTGATCATTCTGTGGGCGTTGGCAATGACGATGTTTCGCAGTCCTGCCCTGGCACTGTTGGGTAAGTATGCTTCCCTCACGGCTTTGCCACAAGCTGCCAGTGTATTGCTTTTAGTCGGCGCGATCGCTGGGAGTCTGAGCACGTTTGTGCAAAAGCAGATTCTCAGTTGGGGTCCAGGGATGACCTTTGCGCTGGGTGCAGCAGTGCTTTTGGTCGTCACGGCTTGCCTGCGCTGGGTCGATGCTCACATGCTGTCTAGCCCTGTTCCGCCTCTAGCGGTAGCAACGCCGATCGTGCTCAGCCATTTGGGGTTGATTGCAGCTACGGGCGCCGGAATTGGCTTGGGCTACCGCTTAATTCAGATGAATTTTGGGGATAGCATTGGCTGGTTTTTTGCTGCCCATATTCTCTCTGCCCTGCCGGCTGGCACTCTGGCGGTTCGACTGGGCAATCAGCGAGTCATGATGATTGGGGCGCTGGCAACGGCGGTGTTGCTGGGGTTAGTACTTTTCAAAGATCAGGGAGCAATGGGGGTGGGAACTGCGATCGCCCTGGGCATCTGCTTTAGTTTGATTGTCAACGGTAGCATCCCTTTTGCGTTATCGCTGGCTCCTGCCGACAAACCGGGATTGGGGGTGGGTCTGTATTTTGGTGGGAGTGCGCTGGCAGCGATGCTGTTTGGGTTAGGGGTGAGTCAATTCGGTTCTCTCTTCAAAGCGCTCAGTTTGAGTGGGGGAATGGGAGCCTTTTTGTTTGCAGGACTTTGTGTTGCGACTGCTCACGCTTCATTAACCAAATTCACAGAGCCATAAAATTGGCGATCGGTGTTTTTTCAAATTGGAGCAGGATAATCTATCGTTCCAAAAATGCAACCGATCCCCTCGCCAATCTGCCAAATAAACTTTCCAGCCAGTCTTATTATTTCTAAAACCAGTCTCATTATTTCCAAAGATAGGTGTAAAACATCAAGGACTTCCCTAAGCTCGTAGCAACTCGGTTTTTAGCATTTGCTCATCGATTACTTACTGGGAGGTTTCAGGCTATGACATACACTAACGATCCTGTTGGCCGGGTGGTTGATCGTTCTATCGTGACTCCAACTGCGGATTACCATGATCGCGTTCGTTGGGGGCCTATCTTTTCCGGATTGGTTGTGGCATTGAGTACGCAACTGGTGCTCACTGCATTGGGAGCTGCGATTGGCTTAACAAGCCTTGCTGATTCAGGTGCACCCCGCTCCAATGCCGGGAATGTTGGTTCAGCTGTTGGTATTTGGTCAATTATTAGCCTATTCATCTCTCTTTTTCTAGGCGGATGGGTGACTGCACGCGCCTGTGGACCGATGAATCGCAGCACGGCTTTGTTGAATGGAGCCATTCTGTGGGCAACAACACTGGCATTGAGTGCTTGGCTGCTTTCCACCGGAGTATCGGGTGCGTTTGGCATCGTTGCCTCTAACGCGGGTGAGGTGATTAATCAGGCTCAGCAAGGGGGAACTAATTTACCTAACAATGTCCCGAATGTTACGGCTCAACAAACGCGAGACATTGCAGGGAATGCTGCCAAAGTCGGCTGGTCGTTTGCTCTGGGTTCCCTGCTGGGTTTAGCGGCTTCTTTGATTGGTGCCTCGATTGGAACTCATCATCCTCGCACCCTTGTCACTCGTACTGATGTGTGAATTAAATTAGTCTCGGTCATGTCCTTGACCTGTGGCTGGCGTTTTTGAAAGCCTGTCCGAGCAAAGTCTTTAAAAATGCCAGCGCTTTCTTAGTGACAACTACAATTGTGAACGATCATATCTTCTTTGTAGCGTATTCTTAAGGGTAGGGATAAATCATCCCTCTGCATGAGACATCCAGGTTTTGAGTATGCGATCATAGAAATATGGCTAGAAAAGCCTTGTCCTCAGTGGAGGGTCAAATGATGACTAAAACGATTTTGGCTGCCATTACCTTACTCGCTACATGCTCGCTCGCCATTCCGGTAAAGGCTGAAAACCCTGCTCATTTGAAGCAGCTGTTGGCAACAGGAGCCTGTGTCGGTTGCAATCTTTCAGGCGCAGACCTCAGCAACGTTCATATTTTAGGGGCTGATTTGCGTAACGCCAACTTGCAAGATGCCAAATTGGTAAACGCTAATTTGGAAGGGGCCGACCTCACGGGTGCCAATTTGGTTGGAGCCAATCTGAGCGGGGCGTTTTTGACCAACGCTACGCTTAACCAAGCCAACCTGATGCGGGCTGACTTGACCAATGCTCAAATATATAACGCTGAAACCATTGGAGCGAACTTAGCAGGCATTAATTTGACAGGTGCTAAGGTCCTGGGCAGTGGGATTAGTGTTGGAGGCGATTGAAGTCGTTCTGGTCGCAGAGAATCTACACCGTCAATGTCAAAATTAATTTCAGCAGCTGATCTCGCCACGCTGAACGACGATTTCAAACACTTTGCAAATGTGATTTCCCAGTTCATTGACTACTGATATCCAGCAGCTTGCAAGGCAAACAATTGAGCGTAACGACCTCTCGCGTGCAACAGTTCCTCATGGGTTCCTTGCTCAGTCAACCTGCCATCAGAGAGGACGATGATCTGATCTGCCATGCGTACGGTGGAAAAGCGATGGGAAATTAAGATCGCCATTTGATTTTGGGTCATAGCCCGAAATTGTTCAAAAATGCGGACCTCGGCTTCGGCATCCATTGCGGAGGTGGGTTCGTCTAGCACTAGCAGATCAGCTTGCGATCGCATAAAAGCACGGGACAGGGCAATTTTCTGCCATTGTCCACCGGACAGTTCTCGCCCACGCTTGAACCATTTGCCTAATTGAGTGCTAAAACCATCGGGCATCTCTTCAATAAAGGGACGCGCATTGCCTTTTTCCGCAGCGGACTCCCAACGACTCTCGTCTGATAGATACGTGACATCGCCCGTACCGATGTTTTCGCCTACAGTGAATTGGTAGCGGACAAAGTTTTGAAAAATAACGCCAATTCGGCGTTGCAATTGATCAATATCCCAGGCTTGCAAATCCAAGCCATCTAGCAAAATTCGCCCAGAATCAGGTGTATAAAGTCGCGTCAGGAGCTTGATCAGGGTAGTTTTACCGGAGCCGTTTTCACCCACGATCGCCAGTTTTTCGCCTGGACGTAGATGGAACGACACATCCTGTAGAGCTGGTTTGGGATTGCCAGAATACTGAAATGAGACTGCCTCAAATCGCAATCCATCACCCGGTAAAGTGCCTTGGGTTGCATGCCCTGTTGGCTGGGGGACAGCTTCTTCTAAAAACTCATACAGATTGGAGAGATACAAGCTATCCTCGTACATGCCGCCAATCGCTGCCAATGCAGACGTAAAAGTGGCTTGTCCCTGCCGAAATACCACGAGGTACATGGTCAGATCGCCTAGGGTGATGCGTCCAGCGATTGCTTCCAGCACGATCCAGGTATAGGCACCGTAGAAGGCAAGCGTACTGAGCAAACCTAACACGTAACTCCAGAACATGCGACGCATCGCCAGTTCCCGATCTTCCCTATACAAGTTCAGGAAAATGTTTCGGTAACGCTCCAACAGCATGGGTCCCAACTGAAACAACTTCACTTCGGTGGCAGTGCTTTCGTTAGACAGCAGCCATTCCAGATAGTTCTGTTGTCGGGTTTCGGGCGATCGCCAGCGAAATAAACGAAATGCCTCGCCAGCAAAGCGGGTTTCGGCGATAAATGCCGGAATGGCAGCACCCATTAAAATCACCACTGCCCAGACCGAGAAATGCAGTAGTAAACCACTGTAAGTGATTAAGCCCAGGGTATCTTGCACCAAGCCAAAAGTCCGGCTAACCAAGCTCAGGGGACGATTGGAGGCTTCGCGCCGCGCCCGCACCATCTTGTCGTAAAATTCGGAGTCCTCGAAATGCGCCATATCCAGCGTCAGCGCTTTTTCCAGGATCAGCACATTCACTTTTTGTCCCAGTAATGCTCGCAACAGCGACTGGCAAAGGGTGAGTCCTTGTTTGCCACCACTCAACAGGATGACGACAATTGCCTCCATACCCAAATAGCTCAGCGTATGCCAGCGATCGCTTGCCAAACCCGAATGGGCAGTGAGCACGACGCCATCCACAATGAGCTTGCCCAGATAGGCAACCAGTGCGGGGAGCAACCCTGCCAGCAAGGTTAGGCCTGCCAGCAAGAGGGTGAGGGTGCGATCGGTTTGCCAGACGAGTGCGATCGCCCGCCCGCAGTAGCGATACATTGCCAGAGATTGCCCCAGGTCTCGCCAGCGTCGGCGCAGAAGATTGAGTTGTCGATCAATTCTCATATTGTCTACGATAGCTGTCTGGGCTGGCTAATGTCAGGGTGATGGGTAATGGGGAGATAAAGGGATGGTGCGGAATAGGGGAGAGTGGAGGGGGGAAGCAGGAAGCAACTTTGGAGCAATCTTGAGTAAATTGGTTGCAAGATGACGGTTTTGCTTTGAGTGAAAAGAGTTCGGTATGTTCTACGATTTAAGTCCTAAATCTCCGAAGGCAAAGGCGATCCCACCACTGGATAGGGGTGCTCAAATTCCCGAATTGCCAGAGATCGATACGGTGGATGTATTGGACTTGGAGGGAAATTTTGCCTCTATGTCAGGTGATTTGATCTGGTCAAGTCGCGTTGTTACAGCGGAAGGAGAGGCGGCACAGCAAATTGCCCAGCGATGGCGCCAACTGATACCAGGCGAATCGGCACGCTGTCACACTCCACCGTTCGGATTGCGTTTTTCGTTCAAGGGAGAGATCTTGTTCCAGGCATCTATTTGTTGGGAATGTAACAATATGTACCTATACAGACAAGGTTGCCGTTCTTTATATGGCTTGGATCTAGAAAAACCTGCTGCCAGAGAACTTTTTTATATTTTAGAAAAGATTATGAAATCGCGTTGATCAAGAAGCAAGCCTTCTTTCTGGTTAGAGTACAGCGAAGTGGGGTTGAGAAGCGATGTACGTTTTGATTGGGGGTGCTGGTTTAATTGGGTTAGGACTGGCACAGCGGTTGGTGAAACTGGGGCACACGATCGCCATGGTGGACATTAACCCAGCAGCCTGTGCCTATGCGCGGGAAAAGCTAGGGGTGATGGCATTTGAGGGGAGTGCGGTCAGTACGGAGGCGCTGCTAGAAGCTGGGATTCGCAAGACGGATGCGATCGCGGCTGTCTTGCGAGAAGATGCCCTGAACCTGGCAATGGTGTCGCTTGCGCGGCACTACGGCGTGCCTCAAATCCTGGTACGCATGCGGCATCGGGATTTTCTGGAACCTTACCGCATTGCTGGAGCCACCTATATTGTGAATGCGATCGACCTGGCAGTTTCGACCATGACAAATGCGATCGAATTTCCTCAGGTTGAGTCGATTATGCACTTTGAGCAGGGACAGATTGAAGTGCTCAAACTCGCAATCCCGCAAAACAGCGATGTGGCAGGTCTCTGCGTTGCTGAGGTCGCTCAAGACCCCCGCTTTCCTCAAGGATCGCTGATTATTGGCTATCAGCCCCATCCCCAGATGGATTTGGTCATCCCCAATGGCAGTACCATTTTGGAACCGGATTCAACGGTTTTGATTGTGACCAAACCCGGTAGCCTGCATGCGGTAATCGACTTTTTGCAAGGGTTTTCGGGATAGGTGTTAGGTGTTTCTCTTTCCATGCTTTGCTTAGGAATGCCCCTTTGGAGGCGCTGCTTCCGGGTCACCTTCCCATTTTCTCGACGCCATCCTCCCCACCTCGAAAGCCATATCCCTGAGTCAGAAAGTAATCTTTCACCCAAATCCCCCAGCGAGCAATCACGATCTTTCTTGGGGTTGAGCAATGGGCAAAGTGAGCAAGCAACGTCGAGTTGGCAGGATGCCAAGTATCTGAAAGGATAATCGCGTTTTTGCCCTGGAGTGCCCGATCGCCTGCATACCAAAAGTCGAACTGATCAATGCGATCGGAAATCACTGTTACTGTTTTCTGGTTGAGTTGATATGCCAATGCCGAAGCCGTGCGGTAGTCTGTTGCCAGCAAAAATGATGGCTCAGTTGTATTCTGTTGCAGCTTTTGCACCTCAGCAGCAACGGTTTGCCAGCCAAACATCATGCGACTGTCGGGGTCAGCGTCTGGAGAAAGCCATACCGAAATCGGTAAGAGGCTGTAGTGCACGACAAAAACCACTGCAAACAATAGCCCATACATCTGCCCTGCCCAAAATAAACGCAGACGTATCCACTGCCCCTGCGTATCCAAAAAATAACGAGGTAAGAGGGGAAATAACAATAAATAAGCGGTAATATTCCAGTAGTAAAGTGCGGTGGAAACGAGTGCGGTCAAAGTCAGTATGCCAGTAGAAAGCGCAAAAATCCAGAAAGCAACCGTGGGATAGAAAGAAGTGAGCTGACCATTTTTTTGCGCTTTCGTAAACGGCTGAAACTGGCTCTGTAATCGGCTGATCATGCCGTAAATGTAAAAGGGAGACACGCTGACGATCGCCAATGCCAAAAAGCCCAAAGCCTCGCCCACTTTAAAACTGGCACCACTACCATCGGCACTGCGGCTGAGATAGTAGCGCAGCGATTGAAAATCATTGCTTTCATTCCAGAACAAGATGGGTAAGAAAGCGATCGCAGCAATTGCCACAGCCCCGTAAACTCGTCGATCGTGCAGCAAAGGACGCAAGGGAGGTGTACTGATCACGGTTGCCAGAAAGCCTAAAGGCACAAAAATAGCATTGTATTTTGCTAATATTGCCAGGGCGATCGCGGCGGCTGTGCCATACAATCGCCAGCTTTCTCCTTGTCCATCTTCGGCATAAACATCAATAAAAGTAATAAACCAATACGATGCTAATAACGCAAGCGTAATCATTAAAGCATCAGGCCAGGCAAGTGCCAAAAACATGAAATAAAGTGGACTTGCCGCAATTGCCAACAATACGATGCCAAAATACGATCTGGCACGATCTCCATACAGATGGCGCAAACATAAAAAGATGAGATAGAAAAATGCTAGATTTGCCAGAAAGGTAGGCAGACGTAGAGTGAAGGACGATCGTCCCAACCATGCTGTAGCCAGCCCTCCGACCCAGGCAATTAGCGGTGGATGGTCGTAATAAGACAGGGCTGGATGTTGCCCCCAGAGCCAGTAATACGCCTCATCAGGATTAGGAAAAGCCACTAACCAGAACAAGAGACGCAATAGAATGAAAATTAAGAATAACCAAAGCATGAGAGCGATCGTGATGCTTGCAATTGGAATTTGAAAATCCCCCTTTTTTCAAGGGGGATTGAGGGAGATCAGCCCACTTGAAAACATCGTCAAACTGTCTATTATTCCTTCTGTCTGGCTGCTTGATATGCAGCCCAACCGCCATAATGAGAGATATCTTCCCAGCTGTACTGAACGACTAATTCTTGCGGGTAAAGAAACGCGGTCAACACTTCTCCGTCTTCTAGAACTACATCCGCAGGATACATATGAGGAGGCTCGTTGGCATTCAAATAATCAAACTGTTCTGTAGTTAATTCATAGACTTCGCCCGGAATCGAAATCCCCTCTTCTGGAACTTCGTAAATTGCTGGATGCCAAGCATCCCCCGCTGCATGAAGGCGATACCGAGGCTGGGTTGTCGCTTCACGAATAAATTTAGCGGATTGTAGATTTTGATGATCGGGCTGTCCCCGCAGCGCTGATCCACAGATAAAAACTCGTCTCACGCCCTGATCCGTTTTCGTCATCACTTCACCTTTCAGCTTGGATTACCGTATCACCAGTACCAGATTGTAAGATGCTTTGGACTTACGCTACTGAAAAAACTAGGGATCACTCTCAGCACCTCTCCTCGTAGACCGACTGTGTTTCGTGTATACACGGCAGCCGCCTAGACGGATGAGACAATGGAGTAGGCTCTGGCATTCAAGCAAATGCTGTTCAGCACGATTCTTGCCAAAGGCTGTCAGATCCCTGGAAACATCACCTAACAATTCAAGAGAACGAGTTACAGTCAAGCACATGACAGAATCTTCCAATCCGTTTATGCAAGAGGCGATCGCCATGTCCCGCCACAGTATTCAATCAGGGCTGGGGGGACCCTTTGGTGCCGTGGTTGTTAAAGATGGCGAAATCGTCGCCAAAGCACATAATCAGGTCACTTCTACCAATGACCCCACCGCTCATGCGGAAGTCGTTGCTATTCGCGAAGCCTGTAAAGCGCTCAACACGTTTCAACTCACAGGTTGCGAAATCTATACCAGTTGTGAACCTTGCCCCATGTGTATGGGGGCAATCTACTGGGCACGTCCCGATCGCGTCTACTACGCCAACACCAAAGTAGATGCTGCCAAAATTGGCTTCGATGATCAATTTATTTACGAAGAGCTAGAAGTTCCCATTGCTGATCGCAAACTCTCTATGACTCAAATGATGCAAAAAGAGGCATTGGAAGTCTTTCAAGAGTGGGATGAAAAAACTGACAAAGTTGAGTATTAAGGTGATTTCTGCCCTGTTAGGCTATAAAGCCTTCCTGCCTGATTGACTCAAGTGAACGCAAAGTTTACCCCTTAAGGGACATAAGGTTTGCGTTCTTACGGATACTGCACCCTCGAGATCCACTCTCCTCTCTTCACCGCTTTACTCCTTAATCCCTTTACTCCTCGCCCCCTCAACTCTTCCTATGACTGTCGCCCTCTACCCCCTAACCATCAATAGTGATCGCCTCAATCGCAGTATTTTGCAACTAGCCGAAATTGGCAAACTGCCCAATAGTGGCGTGAGCCGAGTCGCGTTCTCAACCGAAGATTTACTCGCCCGTCAGTTGGTGCAATCCTGGATGCTAGAAGCTGGGATGACCGTACGGATTGATGCGGCTGGCAACATTATTGCAAGATATGCGGGCAAAAATCGATCGGCAG
Source organism: Scytolyngbya sp. HA4215-MV1 (assembly GCA_019359045.1). Lineage (GTDB taxonomy): Bacteria > Cyanobacteriota > Cyanobacteriia > Leptolyngbyales > Leptolyngbyaceae > Scytolyngbya. The sequence continues at coordinate 60,986 of JAHHIA010000012.1, read as the reverse complement.
CGCTGGCAACCGGGTCTCATATTGATACGGTGCCAGTGGCAGGACGTTACGATGGCTGCTTGGGCGTGCTGGCAGGCATTGAAGTGGTGCGAGTTTTGAATGAAAACCATATTCGACTCGACCATCCCATTGAGGTAATCGTTTTTACAGACGAAGAGCGATCAGTGCTGGGGTGCAAAGCTATGGCAGGCGAAGTTAAAGAAGATCCCAGTTACTACGGACGCTTAGATGGTACAGCGATTCAGCCCTGTCTGGAAAAAATCGGGGGTGATTGGTCAAAAATTGCTACAGCAAGACGAGATCCTTCTGAAATGGCTGCTTTTGTTGAACTGCACGTCGAGCAAGGGGGAGTGTTAGAGCATCTAGATTTGCAGATTGGGGTGGTGACGGGGGTGGTGGGACAATATCGCTTTGCGGTGAAAGTCGTGGGTTGTCCTAACCATGCGGGGACAACGCCGATGAAAATGCGAAAAGATGCTCTGGTGGCAGCAGCGCAAATGGTGTTGGCAGTCAACCGCATTGCCTTGGAAAATCCGGGGGAGCAGGTAGCAACTGTCGGCTATCTGTCGGTCGTACCCAATTCCACCAACACTGTTCCCGGTGAAGTCGATTTTAGAATTGACTTGCGCGACCTATCCCAAGAGAATCTAGAGTTTTTGGTGAGTGAAATTAAGCAGGAGTTTGAGGCGATCGCCAATGCAACGGGTACTGACTTTACCTTACGCGAAACGTTGCATGTGATGCCCACGCTTTCTGCCCCCCATATCATGGAGACGATCGCTCAGGTCAGTCAAGAATTGGGGCTGAGCTACACCCATCTCCCCAGCCGTGCTGGACACGATGCCCAGGAAATTGGACGCTTCACTGATATGGGCATGATCTTTGTCCCCAGTCGGAACGGCATCAGCCACTCGGAGGAAGAATATACTTCGCCTGAACAATGCACTCAGGGTGCCAATGTTTTACTTCAAACTTTTCTGAAGCTGGATCAGCTTTATTTTGTGTAACAAGTCTCTCAGCAACTTCGATAAGATCTTACGACCGCGAAGAAAAATTTGAAGTTTATCGATCAATTCCCAGCTTTCAAAAATATCTCCTGGTCGATCAAAACCGGGTGCATGTCGAGCAGTTTTCTAAACTGAGCAAAAAGCAATGGTCGCTCTGCGAATATGACGAAGAAGATGAAGCGATCGTCTTTTCAACCTTTTCCTTTCAGATCTCCTTGGCAGACTTTTACAGCAAAGTGAAATTTGAAACTGCTGAATCAACCCCTCATCTGATAGATAAATCATCACTTTAGGCAGCGGGCTATACTTGTAGACTTACCCTTGAATTTGCCCATTCATTTTTTGATGCAAATTGTTCTACCTCTTATGGTAGATAGATTGACACAATTGCTCACTTGAGGAGTAAAAATCGCCAAATCAGGCGAAGCGTTTCATCAAAGAACCAGGCGAACATAAGACAATCGTGGGTTCTGGCTTCGATGCATCGCAGTATCAAGATTTGGGCGAAGAGGAATTAGATCTTTGAAATCATTGAATCTCATCAAATCAGAGTCACAGCGCAATTTATTAATCCTCTTTATTTGCGCGCTCCTGTTTTGGATCAGTCTGGCTTCTTTACTGCCTGTATTGCCGCTGTATATCAAATCAGTAGGAGCCAATAACCAGCAATTAGGTTGGGTGATGGGATCGTTCGCGATCGGGCTGTTAGTATTTCGTCCCCAATTAGGCATCCTGGCGGACTTGCGGGGGCGAAAGCTGGTTTTGCTGATTGGATTAGTGGTGGCAGCGATCGCCCCCTTGGGGTATCTAACGACTCATGCACTCTTGCCGCTTGCCATCGTCCGTATTTTTCATGGCATTAGTATCGCAGCATTTACCACTGCTTACAGTGCATTGGTCGTTGATCTTTCGCCGCCTGAGCATCGGGGTGAAGTGCTGGGTTATATGACCCTGGCAAGTCCGATTGGAATGGCATTAGGACCCGCGATCGGCGGTTTTTTGTACGCCAGTTTTGGGAGTGTGCCCCTCCTTCTGCTGTCCAGCAGTTTGGGCGTGGCTGGATTAATGTGTAGTTTGCCAGTTCAGGTGCCTGCTCTCCCCAAAGATGTGACATCGACTGGAGCAGCGCGTCCTGCCGATCGTCGATTTTGGCGGTTGTTACTCAGCCCTCGGTTGCGGATTCCCACCCTCACCCTGATGATGATCGGACTGGCATTTGGCACCCTGACCACGTTCATGCCTTTGTTGCTGCAAGAAACGCGAGTACAGTTAAATGCAGGCTTGTTTTATACCGCAGCAGCGATCGCCAGTTTCACGGTACGGTTACCGATTGGACGGGCATCCGATCGCTACGGGCGAGGGCGATTCATCAGCTTGGGATTGTTACTTTACGCCGTTGCGATGTTCATGCTATTTGAAGCGCACCAGGCATCAGGATTTTTGCTAGCAGGGGTGCTGGAAGGCAGCGGTGCCGGAATTTTGTTACCCAGCATGGTAGCCCTGGTTGCCGATCGGGCAGAAGCCTATGAGCGGGGTCGATTCCTGGGGCTGTGCCTGAACGGATTTGACTTAGGTATTGCGATCTCAGCTCCGCTACTGGGTTCGTTTGCCGATCACACAGGGTATCGTAATCTGTTTGGGCTGGCGGCCTGTTTGGGGGTCATCGCATTGACCCTATTTAGTACCCTGAACAGCAAAAACCTGACCTATTCGCTTCGTTTTGCCCTGGGAGCAGGACGAGATGTATACGCACTATCTACCCCGAAATGATGCCGTCAAAGCTAAAGATCTACCCCCTAATGAACAGGGGGTGCATACATCGCACCCCCTGTTTTGGACGGGCCAGGAGGGATTCGAACCCCCGACACCGTGGTCCGTAGCCACGTGCTCTAGTCCACTGAGCTACAGGCCCTCACGAATTTCAATAGTATCATAGCTTGAGCCACGACACAAAATTTCTCAATGAATTCTGATCAGACTGATTTTGCTTCGCTTGAGCCAAGATTGACCCATCTGGATCAGCAGGGACAGGCACACATGGTGGATGTCTCCACCAAAGCCTCGACTGTGCGACGGGCGATCGCGGCGGGACAAATCCGTATGTTGCCCGCAACGTTGGCAGCGATCCAATCTGGCAATGCCCCCAAAGGGGATGTGTTAGGAACGGCTCGGTTGGCAGGCATCATGGCAGCGAAACAGACCTCGCAACTCATCCCCCTTTGCCATCCGCTGCCGTTGCAAAAAGTTGAAGTCACTCTGACCCCTGACCCCACATTGCCGGGAATACAAATTCAGGCAGAAGTCAAGACCAAGGCAGAAACAGGGGTGGAGATGGAAGCACTGACAGCAGTAGCGATCGCGGCGTTAACCCTCTATGACATGGCAAAAGCATTAGAAAAATCGATGCAAATTGAAAATATTCGCCTAATTCACAAAACGGGGGGCAAGTCGGGAGACTATAACCTCGATGCGGTTTGAGTGGATTGCAATGGGCAATCCACTTAACAAGTTGGATCATGGCTGCCGATTATCCCTTGAGTGCTTAAGGAAACCGCGCTCTGGCTCCAATGGTTCGCTCAGTTTAGTTTATTGATGAGGTTGCGGAGATTGAGTCGTGGGCGATGTTGCATCGGGGGCTGGTTTAGGAGATTTGAGGGTAACAAAGGCGAAAACCCAACCGATTGCCATACCCAATCCCAAAAAACGGACAATTTGCCAAAACTTTTCCCGAAAGCTGAGCCAGGAGAGCAGGCGGCTTTCCAGCTTGACTTCCAGTTCTTCTAGTTGGTCTTTAAGTTTTGTTAATTCTTGTCGTAATGCGGGATCAGGGGTTTGTTTCAACTGCTGTTGAAGTTCTCTCTGTTGGGCTTGTAGGTCCAATTGCTGCTGTTGATCGGTTTGAATTTGCTGATAGCGGCTTTTGAGTTCCTGAAGCGATTGCTCCACCGCTACTAAGAATTGCTCAAAATCCAATACCGCCTCCGCTTGTGGTTGGGGAGGTTGTGCCGAATCACTCACTGGCTCTTGCGGGGTTTCCTGGGACGACTTCATAGAAGCATAGTAGAGTAAAGATAGGAGATTGGGAGATACCCAATCGATGCCACCTGAATTTCTCTTTCAAGCCTTTCAAAAGATTGCCCGATATGACGGATTCTCTCTCACTTCCCAATCCATCAGTGACAGATTTCGCTGCGGCTGAGCTAACCGATCTACAACTGGCACAGTTAATGGTGGAACGGTTGACGATTGGCGATCGCGAGTGGCATCGGCTCAAGTCTAACCGTAAGGCACGCGCAAAGGAACAGGTTGCAGCTGCATTGGTCTTTTTGCTGAAGGATCAGCCCGAAGAAGCGCTGCCTCGACTTCAGCAAGCAGTGGGTTGGCTTGATCGTTCCATTTCTGCGCCCCCTTGCCCTAGCCATGGCGATGGTGCCAAATCCCACGGACCCAGTTAAACCTGTTACGCTGCAAAATGAATGATGATGAGCGAGTATAAGCACTCTTAAAACTGAAAGTTAGAAATTTATGTTAGCTTTGCCCTCGCGAGCGATCGCTTAAGTTGTGTAACGACCTGGCGAGGCGATGTGAGTAGATAATTACCCTTAGAAACTGGTAATGAATTAAACGAGTGAATGCTTAAAAAAAATTAACTGAAAATAATATTCTGATGAGATTTGATTTTCTTATATTCAAATAAATAGTCTGTGGTGATTCTCAAAAAAGGAGGAAATTAACGTGGGTCAATCCTACCGGGTGGCAATTTTAGGTGCTACGGGGGCAGTGGGAGCAGAGCTTCTGCAACTTCTAGAAAGTCGCTATTTTCCATTATCGAATTTAAAGCTCCTGGCATCACCCCGCTCGGCAGGTAAAACTGTTTCGTTTCAAGGTGAGCATCTTCCTGTAGAAGTGGTGGATGAACACGCATTTGACGATGTCGATTTAGTCCTGGCTTCGGCAGGCGGCTCCACCTCCAAAACCTGGGCACAGCGGGCAATTTCTGCGGGAGCCGTTGTGATTGACAACTCCAGCGCTTTTCGGATGGACCCTAAAGTGCCACTCATTGTCCCAGAGGTCAACCCAGACGATGCCGCAGCTCACCAAGGACTCATTGCCAATCCTAACTGCACAACAATTTTAATGGCGGTTGCCACGTATCCGTTGCATCGGGTGCAGCCCATTCGTCGGATTGTGGCTTCTACCTACCAATCCGCTAGCGGGGCAGGTGCACGAGCGATGGAAGAAGTCAGGGTGCAGTCCAGAGCTATTCTCAATGACGAAGAAGCGATACCCGAAATCTTTCCCTTTCCTTTGGCGTTCAATCTTTTCCCCCACAACTCTAAGTTCGATGACCAGGGTTATTGTGAAGAGGAAATGAAGATGGTGCACGAGACCCGAAAGATTTTTGGTGTCCCCGATTTGCGCGTGACGGCGACTTGTGTGCGGGTTCCCGTACTGCGGGCGCACTCCGAAGCGCTTAATCTAGAGTTTGACTCTCGCTTTAAGGTTGCTCAAGCCAAAGAAATTCTCAGTCAGGCTCCAGGGGTGCGTATTGTTGAAGATTGGCAATCCAATTACTTCCCCATGCCGATCGAAGCCAGTGGGTTGGATGAAGTGCTAGTAGGACGCATTCGTCAGGACATTTCCAACCCCCATTGCTTGGAACTCTGGCTGTGCGGCGATCAAATCCGCAAAGGTGCTGCTCTGAATGCGGTGCAAATTGCTGAACTTTTAATTGAAAAAGATTTGCTGAAACCAGCAATGGCAATGGCGAAATAGTTGTTGCGCCTTTAGGGCTTGACTGATCGAACGAGAAGACAAAAGATACAAGCAGGTAAGAAAGCTGAAAGCCAAAATCAAATTGCTGGCAGTTTGACCCATAGAGGAGTTTAATTCGAGTGTGGTAGATTTCGGACGTATTTTGACGGCGATGATTACGCCCTTTGCTCACGATGGCACTGTGAATTATGCGGTCGCTGAGAAGCTGGCGGTTTATCTGGCAGAAAATGGTTCAGATACTTTAGTCGTTTGTGGTACCACTGGCGAGTCTCCTGCGCTAAGCTGGGAGGAGGAGTATGAATTATTCCAAGTGGTCAAGCAGGCAGTTTCTGGCAAGTCAAAGATTATTGCAGGAACAGGGTCGAATTCAACCCAGGAAGCGATCGTTGCCACTCAAAAGGCTGAAAAGCTTGGTTTAGACGGTTCTCTACAGGTTGTCCCTTACTACAATAAGCCACCCCAAGAGGGGCTTTATGCCCATTTTCGAGCGATCTCTGAGGCGACCGCCTTACCGATTATGCTCTACAATGTGCCGGGGCGAACTAGCCAAAATCTGCAACCCGAAACGGTTGCCCGCCTTGCAGAAGTTCCTAACATCGTCGCAATCAAAGAAGCCAGTGGCAACTTAGACCAAGCAAGTTTAATTCGGCAGTTGACACCACCGGATTTTGGCATTTACTCTGGGGATGACTCCCTTACACTTCCTTTGATGGCAGTGGGCGCACGAGGAGTCGTCAGCGTTGCTAGCCATCTGGTCGGCAAGCCCTTACAACAAATGGTGCAAACCTTTGAAGCTGGTCAAACCCAGGTTGCTACCCAGATTCACTTAAAACTTTTTTCTTTGTTCAAAGCTTTATTCCTAACGACAAATCCAATTCCGGTAAAGGCAGCACTCAAGCTTCAGGGTTGGGACGTAGGTTCTTTACGATTGCCACTCTGTGAACCTGAAGCCGTAGTGGTTGAGAAGTTGAAATCGGTTTTGGCAGATCTGGAACTGCTCTAGAGCGCAACCAAGAGTTTTTTGACAACTGAATAGTCCATGGTTTTACGAACAAATGGATGATTTTTCTCAGTGACGCTCTTCAAAAAGCTGCCTCTGAGCTGGCTTCTAATTATTTAAGCCAAATTCTCATCAATTTTCTTTTCATATCAACCCTAGAAACGGATACACATGACCGAAAAAAATAAATCAGCCCTTAAAGTCATTCCGCTTGGTGGACTGCATGAAATTGGCAAAAACACTTGTGTCTTTGAATATGAAGACGAAATTATTTTGCTAGATGCAGGGCTGGCGTTCCCAACGGATGGGATGCATGGCGTTAACATCGTCCTGCCTGATATGACTTACCTGCGCGAAAACCGCCACAAAATTAAAGGCATGATCGTCACGCATGGGCATGAAGATCATATTGGTGGCATTCCTTTTCACCTTAAACAGTTTGATATTCCGGTGATGTACGGTCCCCGGTTGGCGATGGCGCTGCTAAAAGAAAAGCTACAAGAAGCGGGAGTGACCAATCGAACTGAACTGAAAACGGTTCAGCCCCGCGATATTGTCCGAATTGGTAAGCACTTTTTTGTGCAATATATCCGCAATACGCATTCGATCGCGGATAGCTTTACCGTTGCGATCCATACCCCAGTCGGTATCGTGATCCACACTGGAGATTTCAAGGTCGATCATACGCCTGTCGATGGTGAGTTTTTCGATTTCCAAAAGCTGGCAGAGTACGGCGAAAAAGGGGTGCTTTGTTTAATTAGTGATTCGACTAATTCGGAAGTTCCTGGCTTTACGCCTTCTGAACGATCGGTTTATCCCAATCTGGATCGGGTTTTTGGTCAGGCAAAAGGACGCTTGCTCGTCACAACCTTTGCCTCTTCAGTTCATCGGATCAATCTAATTTTGGATTTGGCAAAAAAACACGGTCGAGTTGTATCTGTGGTTGGACGCTCCATGCTGAATGTGATTGCTCATTCTCGCAATCTGGGCTATATCAAATGCGAAGACAGCCTGTTGCAACCCTTGAATGTGATCAATCAGGTGCCCGATGAAAATGTGTTGATCTTGACCACGGGTTCTCAGGGAGAGCCGATGTCGGCGTTGACTCGCATCTCTAATGGCGATCACCGTCAGATTAAGATCCGGGAAGGTGACACCGTTGTACTGTCGGCAAACCCGATTCCTGGCAATACGATCTCGGTCGTTAATATGATCGATCGATTGATGATCCAGGGAGCTAAAGTGATCTACGGCAAGGAGCAAGGAATTCATGTTTCTGGACATGGTTGCCAGGAAGATCAAAAACTCATGCTCGGTCTCACCCGTCCCAAATTCTTCTTGCCAGTGCATGGTGAACACCGAATGCTGGTTAAACATGCCCAAACTGCCCAGAGTACAGGGGTTCCCGCAGAAAATATGGTGATTGTGGACAATGGCGATGTGGTAGAACTGACCGAAAACTCGATTCGGATTGCGGGCAAAGTTCCTTCTGGGATTGAACTGGTAGATGCCTCACGATCGGGTGTGGTCAATGCTCAAATTTTGAAAGAGCGGCAGAAGCTGGCAGGGGATGGTGTCGTGACGGTTGCGGCGGCAATTAACTGGCAAGGTGATTTGATTGCGAAACCAGATGTGCATTTACGGGGGGTTGTCTCCTCGATCGATTTCACCCTGTTGCAATTGCGGGTGCGAGATGTGATTGAAGCAGTGTTGCACGATCGCTGGCATGAGTTGACTCGCAAGTTTGACCAAAACGTTGAAGTCGATTGGGTAGGGGTGCGTACCCAGATTGAGCGGGAACTGATCCGCTTTGTCCGGCGCGAATTTCAAGGAAATCCGCTTTTGGTCTTTTTACTCCAAGCACCTGAACAACCAGCGGTTGGTACAGTCGGTAGCAGCTATCCTCGCCAGGTTGCCAAAGCTATCTCCTAGGACAGGTGGATTAGGATTTTGTTACAGTCTTGATTCGTGGGTCAGGATGTGCGATCGATAATACTGCACATCCTAAGGTGACCCTAGCTCTATCCATCACATAGAAACACAAGGAAAATGAGCACTTCTTAGAAACTTGAGAGAATTTCCTAAAAAAATGACGAGATGATGAACTCTTTGTCATCTCGTCATTTTTTTATGGTTTTACTGATTGCTTTGACCCATCCAGTCAAGCTGGTCCAAAGAGAGTGTTGCTAAGCCTGGGCAGACGATTATTCACCGATGATTTCAGGCTGGGTCAACTCATCAGACATCTCGATAATTGCCCGCATCACTGGCTTCATGGATGGGTCATCCATGCTATCAAAATCCTCAAATCGGCGACGCTTTGCTCGGTTTGCGACCTGTACCGTAATGCGATAACGGTTAGACGCAGCACCAATCAGATCTTCTGCTCGGCGCATGACCTGAGTCACATCCATCGTTGAGCGTTTGTGCATAGATTTCAGTTTCACTGGATACTCCCAATAGTGTAGCAATTGCTTCGTCCGCTGACAGATGTCTCTTCTGTCAATCTCGTCCAAATTGTATCAAGTTATTTTTATTAGACAAGAAATTAATTTGGCTCGATTCTCTCTGGACTATCAACGAATCAACAGGAAACAAAAAATATTTTTTGTCAAAAACAACAGGGTTAAAAAAGGGCATTTTTGACTGTGTTAGCCCCTCTTACTGAAAATTGTAACTTCAGTAAAGAAAGAAAGCAGGACTAAATAAGTCGATAACCTAAGCTAAATTAGGTTAGCAATGTACTCAAGGAAAGCAAGGAAAACTGCATGACTGCGACTCCCACCACCCGATTGAAATATGAAGTTAAAGATCTTGCTTTGGCGGCTCAGGGCAAGCAGCGGATTGAATGGGCGGGACGGGAGATGCCTGTCCTGAAGCAAATCTGCGATCGCTTTGCTCAAGAAAAACCGTTTGCTGGAATTCGCCTGATTGCTTGTTGCCACGTTACGACTGAGACGGCAAACTTGGCGATCGCCCTGAAAGCAGGCGGCGCAGATTCTTTGCTGATTGCCAGCAACCCGTTGTCCACCCAAGATGATGTCGCTGCCAGTTTGGTCGCTGATTACGACATCCCGGTATTTGCTCAAAAGGGGGAAGACAGCGAGACCTACAGCCGCCACGTCCAGATTGCTTTGGATCATCGTCCCAACATCATCATCGATGACGGTTGCGATGTGGTCGCCACTCTGGTGCAGCAACGTCAGCACCAATTAGCCGATCTGATCGGTACCACAGAAGAAACGACTACTGGCATTGTCCGGCTGAGAGCCATGTTTAAGGATGGTGTACTCACCTTCCCCGCCATGAATGTCAACGATGCTGATACCAAACACTTTTTTGATAACCGTTATGGGACGGGTCAGTCTACTCTGGATGGCATTATTCGGGCGACCAATGTGTTGTTGGCAGGGAAGACGATCGTGGTTGCAGGGTATGGTTGGTGCGGTAAGGGGGCTGCACTCCGGGCACGTGGCATGGGCGCAAATGTGATTGTGACAGAAATTGAACCCGTGCCCGCGATCGAAGCCGTCATGGATGGTTTTCGGGTCATGCCAATGGCAGAAGCGGCTGCTCTGGGCGATGTATTCATTACCGTCACTGGCAATAAGCATGTCATCCGGGAAGAACACTTTGCTGTGATGAAGGACGGAGCGATGGTTTGCAACTCTGGTCACTTCGATATCGAAATTGATCTGAAAGCCCTAGCGGCAGAAGCTGTTGAAGTCCGGGAAGTCCGGAACTTTACGCAAGAATACCGCTTGAAGAGTGGCAAATCGGTTATTGTTTTAGGCGAAGGGCGCTTAGTCAACCTGGCAGCGGCAGAAGGGCACCCGAGTGCTGTGATGGATATGAGCTTTGCCAACCAAGCACTTGCCGCTGAATATTTGGTGAAGAACCAGGGCAAACTGGCAGCGGGTCTACACTCCATCCCAGCTGAGGTGGATAAGGAGATTGCCCGTCTGAAGTTGCAGGCAATGGGTGTAAAGATCGATACTCTCACTGCTGCCCAGATTGAGTATATGAACTCCTGGACTTCTGGTACCTAATTGCCATCGCAGTGGGTTCGAAATCTCGTTAAATTCTGTAGAGACGTTCGGTGAGAACGTCTCTATTCAACTCGCTCGATCGGGGCAAGCTTGGGATCAATAATTTTCTGAGGCATCCCAGGAAACTTGATTGCTAGACAAATTTTGTTACCTGCACCAAAAATGTGGGTCACTTGTCCCGTTCCGAAAGATTGATGGGCAACCCGATCGCCCACATTCCAATTTGCCTGACTAGTAGATTGAGGGTGACTCCCAGACGCACCATTTCCAAGACGATTGGCTGTCATCCCCTTGGTCATCCGGCTAGGAATGGCTCTGGCAGAATTCGATTCCAGTAAATCTTTGGGCAGTTCTGCTAAAAAGAGCGAAGGGCTTGCAGGCTCACGGGAACCATACAACCGTCGTTCACGCGCATAGGAGATAAATAAACGCTCCTTAGCACGGGTGATCCCCACATAGCAAAGCCTACGCTCTTCTTCCAACGCTGCTACATCTTCCAACGATCGAAAGTTAGGAAACAAACCTTGCTCCAGCCCTACCAAAAACACCACCGGAAATTCTAACCCCTTAGAGGAATGGAGTGTCATCAGCGAAACACTGGTTGCTGCTTCGTCTAGGTTATCCAAGTCAGAAGCCAGAGTCGCACTGGCAAGAAACGCAATCAGGCTCTTATCTTCGTTTTCTTCCTCAAATTGCAGAACCGCGTTGTAGAGTTCCTGCACGTTTTTTAGCCGATCTTCTGCCTCTTCGGTATCTTGCCCTTTCAGGTCGGCAACGTAGCCAGAATCTTCTAATACACCTTGCACAATTTCATTGGCAGACACACCATCTAACTGCTGTCGCCACTTTTGGAGCGTTTGCGCAAAGCTGATCACCCCTTTTGCAGAACGCCCTGCCAGCGTTCGGACCGAAGTCTCATCAATCAAAATTTCCCAGAGCGACACGCCTAACTGTTGAGAAGCAGACACGAGTGCATCGATCGTTGCCTTACCCACTCCCCGACGCGGCGTATTGATGACCCGCAAGAGACTGATGCTATCTGCTGGATTAGCGATCGCCCGCAAATACGCCAACACGTCTTTGATCTCTTTGCGATCGTAGAATCGCAATCCTCCCACCACTTTGTAAGGCACCTGCCAGCGTACCAGGGATTCTTCTAAAGCACGCGATTGGGCATTCGTACGGTAGAGAATCGCAAAACTACCCCATTGCAGTTCTGGGTGCTTTTGTTCCAGGGTTCTAATCTGCTGTACCACAAACTCAGCTTCTGCTGTTTCATCATCTGCCCGATAGCAAAAAATCGCTTCGCCACTGCTCCGGGTTGGCTTCAAAACCTTATCGATTCGCTCCGTATTGTGCTCAATCAACTGATTCGCCACAGCGAGAATATTTTCTGTTGATCGATAATTTTCCTCCAGCTTAACCATGCTGCGGGTGTCATCGTCGGGTAACCCATCGCCAAAGTCTTGCTGAAAACCCATCAGAATGGTGAAATCTGCTGCCCGGAAAGAGTAGATGGACTGGTCAGCATCCCCCACCACAAAAACAGAGCGATAGTTCCAATCGCTAAACTTTTGGGGATCAACCCCATTCGTCACCAACAGTTGGATCAGGTCATACTGCGTCCGATTAGTGTCCTGATATTCATCTACCAGAATATGGCGAAAGCGCTTGTGCCAGTAGGCACGTACCTGCTCATTTTGGCGTAACAGCAACACTGGAATCCGGATGAGATCATCAAAATCCAGCGCATTATTGCTGGAGAGAGCAGATTGGTACTCACTATAAACGTTGGCAATGACCCGTCCCCGAAAGTTGGGTTGCTCTCGCTCCAAATCTTGCGGCGACCACCCCTGATTCTTCGCATTACTGATGGCATAGCGCACCGATCGCGGGTCAAATTTTTTGTCATCCAAATTGAGCTTGTTGGTGACAATCTCTTTAATCAGGCTTTGGGCATCCGATTCATCGAAAATCGAAAAATTACGATCCCATTTTCGTCCCTGATCATCCTGAAATTTATCGATATCAAAGCGCAAGATACGAGAACACAAGGCGTGAAAGGTGCCAATCCACAGCTCTTTGGTTAGCGTTTTATAAACATGCGATCGCAGTTTTGTCTGTTCCTGTTCAGACAGTGCAGCCAATGTCTTGCCATACCTCGCCCGCGCTTCCTGCTCAGCAAATAGTTTCTCAATCCGCTCTTTCATCTCCTTCGCAGCTTTGTTGGTAAACGTCACTGCAAGGATATTTTCTGGATCAACTCGGTGCGTTAAAACCAGATTAGCGATGCGATAGGTCAGCGCTCGCGTTTTTCCCGAACCCGCTCCAGCGACGACTAGCAAAGGTCCGCAATAGTGCTCAACCGCACGTCTTTGCGAGAGATTCAGTTGTTTCAAAAAGTCAGTGGTTGGAGTCATGATGGGCAGCGCCACAAAGCACATGAGGGCAAGAAAGAAGCTCTAGATAAGGGTATCGCAATCTTAATTGAGAACGAAGGGAAAGAATTTGGCAATTTAGCAAATTCTTTGAAGGCATGACCCACAGTTCACTGAACGGATGTTCAATCTAGGAATACATTTCTCGGAAAATTTATTGAAACTCATGAATTGGCTAAAAAAATCTTTCACTTTTTAATAAATCAGGCACGATCGAAAACAAGTGATCAATTCGGAGTTTTTTTTGTATCCTATTTCCCATTAGTGTTTTCCCATCGGTGCGGATGCTTTGATTCATTTTTAATTTTTATGTCTTTCAACCCTAAAAATGCAGCTGTTTCCTCTAAACCATGCAAACTGAATGCGCGATCGTCCAGTTGAGATAGACAATCTACTCTTAGAATCGCCTAAATGCTGAATTGTTCATAATATCCTTTGAACTTGCGCTTTCATCTTTACTTAAGTTCCCTGACGACTGCCCAAACACAAATATCATGCGGTGCCCTTTTTGTCAGTTTCCCGATAACCGAGTCCTCGAATCTCGCTCAGCCGAAGCTGGGCAAAGTGTTAGACGCAGGCGCGAATGTTTGAAGTGCGGTCGTCGCTTTACCACCTACGAGCGTATTGAGTTTGTTCCCATCACGGTTATTAAGCGAGATGGTGATCGAGAATCTTTCGATCGCTTCAAACTGCTACGGGGAATGATCCGTGCTTGCGAAAAAACAGATATTCCCCATGTTCAATTAGAAGCGATCGTAGACGAAATTGAATCAGAATTGCAGCAACGTGCTGTTCGAGAAGTGAACAGCAGTGAAATTGGTGAATTAGTTTTACAAAGCCTTCAAACCTTGAGCGAAGTTGCCTATATTCGTTTCGCCTCGGTATATCGTAAATTTCAAGGAATTCGAGATTTTGTGGATACACTCAATCACTTGAAGAATCGGCAGAATCAGGCATCAACTGCGATCGAACCCTTGCCAGACGCAGTTTGCTTGTCAGAAGCTGAGTCCTTGCCTGATTCGGAACAGCCCTTGTTCCAAATTTGAGTCCTCGCTCTAATATAGAGTAACGTATCAGTCTGAAACTAGTTTAAGCTAGATTCTCGTCGATAGTTTTATTCTGGCTTGAGACTGTTTCAGGCAGGCTAATAATGGGCACATGTTACTCTGCCCATCCTATACGGGTTTCATATTTAATTCTGCCTTCCTACTGAATCAAACCGTAGCTTTTACTTTGACTCAGGTGAAAGCCATCTAGCCTACTGAGTTTTGTCGTGTTAGACGTAATACTTCAGGCTGACAATCACTATCGGTAAAAGTTAGGATGACGGGGGCTACCCTAATTAGGGTATGATAGTTCTTCCGGGCGCTCAATCGTCTTCATAGGATCTTCTACAAGAATAGGATAGGTGTCGGTGTCAATCGTACTGATTTGGGCAATAGCGCTTAAAGCTGTGCGAGTGCATCAGTGGGAGGCGTGACGTTTTACGGAGATAGCAACTAGGAAACAATTAGCATGGTCAATCAGGATACGACTGCAACTATTGATATTGGCTTCACACACGAAGATTTTGCCGCTCTGCTCGACAAATATGACTACCACTTTAGCCCTGGAGATGTGGTAGCCGGTACTGTATTCAGCATTGAGCCGAGGGGCGCTCTGATTGACATCGGTGCTAAGACTGCTGCCTACATTCCGATTCAGGAAATGTCCATCAACCGGATTGATAGTCCAGAAGAGGTGCTGCAATCCAACGAAACCCGCGAATTTTTCATCCTGGCGGATGAAAATGAAGATGGTCAGCTAACGCTCTCAATTCGCAGAATTGAGTATATGCGCGCTTGGGAGCGTGTTCGCCAACTTCAGGCAGAAGACGCAACCGTTCGTTCGATTGTTTTCGCGACGAACAGGGGTGGCGCGCTGGTTCGAATTGAGGGTCTCCGTGGCTTTATTCCGGGATCTCATATCAGTACCCGTAAGCCCAAGGAAGATCTATTGGGTGAGGAGTTACCGCTCAAATTTCTGGAAGTGGATGAAGAGCGGAACCGTTTGGTACTGAGCCACCGTCGGGCACTGGTTGAACGCAAGATGAACCGCTTGGAGGTTGGCGAGGTTGTCATTGGCACAGTCCGTGGTATCAAGCCGTACGGTGCCTTTATTGATATCGGTGGTGTCAGCGGCTTGTTGCATATTTCGGAAATCTCTCATGACCATATCGATACTCCTCACAGCGTCTTCAATGTGAATGACGAAGTGAAAGTGATGATTATTGACCTGGATGCTGAGCGTGGCAGGATTTCTTTGTCTACTAAGCAATTGGAGCCAGAACCGGGTGATATGGTGAAAAATCCTCAGGTTGTCTATGACAAAGCTGAAGAGATGGCTGCCAAGTATCGTGAACAAGTGCTTGCCCAGCAACAGGGGAACGCTGTCGCGATAGAAGTTGAAGAGATTGAGGATTTGCCTCCTGCGATCGAATAATTTGCTGCGGTTTGACTCGGTTGTGTGTCTGGAGCCGATCGCGGCAAAGCTTCTGCCGCTGAAAACCTAACGTGCAAGTTTTCTAGACAGGGGGGAATTTTCCCCCCTTTATTTGTTGTATTGGGGAGCATGGGTTCCTTGCTGAACATTCGATGTCAGGATTGCGTTTTTCAAAATATCCAAGCAGTTGTGTTTGATAAAGACGGCACACTTGCCGATTCGCATGCCTTTTTATGGAAATTGGGAAATTGGCGATTGCAATTTCTAGAGAAACAAGTCCCTGGAATTCAGGCCTCTTTGCGGGCTGCCTTTGGCATGAGTAATGGAAAGGTTGAGCCAATGGGGTTATTGGCGATCGGGACGCGTCGAGAGAATGAAATTGCTGCCGCTGCCTACCTTGCTGCTGCTGGGTATGAGTGGATCGAAGCTTTGACGAGCGTTCGCACTGCTTTTAGGGCTGCCGATCGTGAATTAGGACGAAAAGCAGACGAAACTCCCCTGTTTGCCGGAGTATTGCAAACTTTACAAAAGCTCTGTGAAGCTGATTGCAAAATCGGGATGCTCTCAGCGGACACAACTGCCAATGTTAAAGACTTCGTTAAACGCTATCAGTTGGAGTCCTACTTTCATTTACAGCAGGGCACTGATGATCAGCCTGGCAAACCAGACCCTTTCCTTTTCTGGCAAGCTTGCCAGAAATTCAACGTTGCGCCCCAACAAGTATTGATGATTGGTGATTCTAGCGCCGATATTGAGATGGCGAGAGCCGCCGGAGCTGCTGGTTGTATTGCTGTTGCTTGGGGCTGGACTCCTCCGACGCAATTGCGGGGTGCTAGTGTCACCATTTCCCATCTGAACGAAATCCAGATTGAGAGAATTTAAAGATTAAATAAAGCGAAACTGAGGTCGCTGGCGATTTGTTTGATCGGGTGCATAGGATAGATAGAGTTTGACTCGCTCAATCGGTATGACTCGTCTGTTGCAAATCTCATTTGTCAGTTAGAAGTCATTATCCATCAGGGGAAGCCTCTCTGCCAGGTGTCGTCTTGGTAAAAGCATATTTTTGTTGCAAGCAGATGCTATATTGAGCAGACTTGCCTTGTCGTTAAGCCCTTGGTAATTTTGGATTGGTAATTTTGGATCGTAGCTAGGAGCTTGAATCGGCTTTCCCGCAATTCATTTTTAAATCCACGATGCCAATGGTGTCATTTAAAGTTCATTCGTTGAAGAGGGGATCTTAAGCTTGTCTCGTCGCTATCTCTTTACTTCCGAATCAGTAACAGAAGGTCACCCCGATAAAATTTGTGACCAAATTTCCGATACTATTCTGGACACTCTGCTTGCTCATGATCCAACCAGCCGAGTCGCAGCAGAGGTTGTGGTAAATACAGGTTTGGTGCTCATCACTGGTGAAATCACGTCTAAAGCCAAGGTCAACTATATCGATCTGGCGCGGCAAAAGATTGCCGAGATTGGTTATACCGGCGAGGACAATGGCTTTTCAACAAACAGTTGTGCCGTGCTGATTGCTCTGGATGCTCAATCTCCTGATATCGCTCAAGGCGTTGATGCTGCGAAAGAAGCACGAGATCAAACCAGTGACGAAGCGCTGGATGCCATCGGTGCAGGCGACCAGGGGATCATGTTTGGTTTTGCTTGTAACGAAACGCCTGAACTGATGCCTTTACCCATTAGTTTGGCGCATCGGATTTCACGAAAGCTGGCAGTTGTCAGAAAAACTGGGCAACTGTCTTATTTGCGTCCCGATGGTAAGACGCAAGTTTCAGTTCTGTATGAGAATAATCGCCCGATCGGGATTGATACCATTTTGGTTTCAACCCAACATGCACCCACCATTGGGGATATTTCGGACGATGCGGCAGTTCAGCAGAAAATCAAAGCAGATCTTTGGGACATTGTTGTTCAGCCCATTTTCGCAGATATTGACATCAAACCTGACAAAAATACGCGCTTCTTGGTCAATCCCACAGGTAAGTTTGTGGTTGGGGGGCCCCAAGGGGATGCAGGTTTGACCGGGCGCAAAATCATTGTAGATACCTATGGTGGCTACTCCCGTCATGGAGGGGGTGCTTTTTCAGGCAAAGACCCCACAAAGGTCGATCGCAGCGCCGCCTATGCATGTCGCTATGTTGCCAAAAATATTGTGGCGGCGGGTCTAGCGGATAAGTGTGAAGTGCAACTGAGTTATGCGATCGGCGTTGCGCGTCCAACCAGCATCATGTTGGAAACCTTTGGGACGGGCAAGATCGATGACGATCAGTTGTTAGAACTGGTACAGCAGCACTTTGAGCTTCGTCCGGCTGGCATTATCCAGACCTTTAATTTGCGGAATCTTCCGGCTGAGCGAGGTGGGCGTTTCTACCAAGATGTTGCTGCTTACGGTCATTTTGGTCGTACCGATCTCGATCTGCCATGGGAACAAACTGACAAAGTAGCTGTGCTCAAAGAAGCTTTAGCCCAACCGCTTTCTGCTGCTCGCAGTTAATAGCGCGATCGTTATCGTCGTTGGAACATTTCAGCCGGAAGTTATAGCTACAACCATAATCGTTAGGACATTCCAACACCTGGAATCAACGAGGGGCTTAAGCTCCTTGTCCTAACCAAGTTGGTGATGGCTATTATACCAAGAGACTTCAATCTCTCGTTCTAACTCGGATAACTAAGACGGTAACATACTGAACTTTCGCGACTGGACTAATCCGCACCAGTCTCAAATCATGTATCACGTCAGTATTATTGCCCTGTCATGCCAAGCATGATGGGGCATTTATGTGGAGTATATCGCAGGGGACGTTCAGGCAATTGTTCAGTATTGATGGTCTCAAATTATATCAATTTAAATGAAGGTCAGGGCAGATAGGGCATCCAAAATAAAGAAATAACCCGTGATGGAAGCGATTACTTCTGGTGTTAACTGAGCGAGAAGGTGATCAACTTTGGCTTGGAATGGATCGAATGTCTCGAAGAAGCCCACTTTAGATCTGCCTTGAGATGTTCCCACAATCGCTCAATCGGATTCAACTCTGGACAGTAAGGCGGTTGAAACAACAAAACCACATTCTCTGGAACCACCAAATCTTGGCTGGTGTGAAATCGTCTGTTATCGACCTGAAGCAGGTTGGGAGTGTCTGGGTACGCCTTGGCAAATTCATCCAAGAATCGTTGAAAGCACACAACATCGGCATGGGAGAATTGCAAGAAAAAGGCTGCTCCCGTTGCCGGTTCAACTGCGCCATAAAGCCAAAACGCTTTGAACAACCACTGCCATGCCCCAATCGGTTTGACCCCACAGGCAGTGATCGAGCGCCCCACCAGGGTTTTGAGTCTAAAGCGACTCTCATCCTGTGCAAAATAGCGAATGGGTCGCTTGCAAAATTTCGTACATCCGGGAGTTACTTGGAAGATGCAGGTGGGTTATAAAACCGGCATTCCTTTTGCAAAGCTGCGGACAATGCCCGATTGCGAGGATTGCTACTACTGACATTGATCGAAAGCTTGCCGCTTTTGTCGTACTCGGCAGCGTCTTGATAGGCTTTTTTGTCGGTCATTATGCCGACGGTTTGTCGGCTGTAGCGACATCGACCGTAAAGCCACTCCGTTTCTTTTTGTCCGGTCTTTTGCAGAAAATAGTCCACACTACAGCGTTGATTCTGCCAGCCTTTAATCTGGGTGCGAATGGTGATGCCCGGAAAGGGCAGATCGGGAAGGATGATTTGGCTAGGTTGGCACGCTTTCAGTTGGTTCAAGGATGCCACCATGGATGCTTTTGGCTGGGAGGCGTTGGTACCTGAAGGGTTGGTTTGAGGGGTAGGGTCGATGGGTCTGCCATCGGCACCCAGGCATTCCGATTTGCCTGTGCGAGGGTTGATCCAGTAGTTGTCGCAATTGGGAGCTTGGGCGATCGCAGGCAAATTTCCGGCAATCAACAGCCACAAGCTGGGGAATAGAACAATGGTCTTCATCATGGGGTCTGCATCATGAGCGGTTACTGAGGTTCAACGATCGACCCCATAAAGAGCAAGGTGCCCGTCCGGTTGTCGCGAATGGCGCAGAAAAAGGGACGATCGACGACCAGGGTAAACGGCTCCTGGGGAATTTGCACGGACGTGGCGACAATGCCGACGGAGGTTGCAGCCGCAGCTTCGGTGCCTTCTTCATTCACTTCTACAAAGGTTTTGTGTTTTACCTGGTCGATTTTGGTGGTAGTATCGCTCAACTCGGCAAAATTGGCGCGTGATTCGTCAAAGGCTTCTGCCATGCCCAAGGTTTTGAGCGCATTGCTCAATTCCAGATCAGTTTCCAGCTTGAAGCGAGGCAGCTTGATACTCCCTGGACGTTTTCTAAACTGCTGCATCCAAGTCTCCCAGTTTTCAGGATTGAGGGTTTGGTAGAAGCTGTTGAGGTTGGCTTTGGGCTTCGGTAGAAACAAGTAGAAACTCAGGCGACGATCGCCATAAGGTAGGCTAATTGCCTGAAACTGCTCGGTTTCGGCGTAGGCATACTCGCCTTCCTGCACCATGAAGGGGTGTTGCTTTGGGCGACCATTGGCGAGATAAAAGGGCGCAGGCTGAGTGTCGGCTTTCTCAAAGGGCTTTGTCCATTTGCCTTTGAAATAGATGGCGTTAATCAAAAACAGCACATCCTCTGGCTTCAGCTTGTCCACCATGCGATCAATTTTGCCACCCGTTTTTTCCTTAACCCAGGCGTTGATCACTCTGGCAGACCCTGGATCGCTGAAATCGAGTTCTGCAACTTTGGCTTGATAGAACGTTTGGTTGCGCTGGATAAAGCCAGGTTTGAGGGCGGCTCCTTTTTTTGCCCAGAGGGCGTTGGCGATCGTCAGTTGCACTTTGGGGTCTGGGTTTGCCAATAGGGCTTGCAGTGCGGCGCTGCCCTGATTCACTTCTGACAAACTCATGCCCTGGATTTCCAAGGCTTTTGCCATAGCTTGTTGGGTGGTGCCGCTGGCTCCGTTGTAGGTCATTGCCAGGGCGATCGCTACACTGGATGGCGAAATGAAAATATTTTTATCTTTTTCTTGTTTTTGTAGTTCTGAGAAGAGTTTGAAACCAAAACGGGTGCTGGCAGTGACCAGTTTGGGATTGGGGGCTGAAGCGGTGGGATGCATAGAAACCTGGGGTTTTGTTGGAGGAGGAAGCGGCGTTTTGGTTGGCAGGGCAATGCCTTGTTCGGTGGAGCAGCCCGACAAACCGAGCAAAATGACGCAGGCAAGCGTCAGGGCTGCCATTCGCCTGAGGATAAAGGGTTGCATCTTCCACCTCCACAAAATGATTGATCACGCTGATGGACTCGGATGATCGGCTTGACCGCGATCGGAAATCATGATGCTTCCCCATCAATGCAGCCTCAACCTAGCACAATCAACGGACTCTTTTACTCTGCCTGATGAATCTTATCCAGGTGCGGCGGTTGCGAGTTTTGCAACACTGTTTTGAGATCGACCTGGGTTAGCATGGACGCAGTCAATTGAGTCTTGTTTCGCCTGATGCCTCAGTGTCCCCATTGTAACCAGTCTGTTAATCCCCAAGCGATCGTCTGTCCGTCTTGTCGCACTCCGCTCAAAGCATTTGGACATCCCGGTATTCTGTTGCATCGATCGACAGGGGAAGAATCACTCTGTGTGACTTGTGCCTATCACGATGATGATTCTTGCAACTTTCCACAACGACCCGATGCCAAGGAATGTACGCTCTATACCGATCGTGCCCAACCGATGGGGGTACCATCGGCACCCAAGCTCCCGTTTTCTTATCAATCCTGGTTAAGACGCAACCTCAAGTGGCTGGTTTTGCTGGGGTTAGTTCTGTTGAGTATTGTGGCTACCTTGTTGCGGTGAGCCAATGGACTGCTATTGCCAGCGAATCAATAGGATGACCGCTTACGAAACAGATTCGTACTTCCAACTGGCACAGTAGGGCTAGAATATCCCCTACCCGCAGTTGCCATGCTCTAGAAGACACGAATCATATCCCTTTTGGAAAAATCAGCGATCGTCAATAAAATACAATACGACTTATGCAAATCTCGGAGATTTTTACCCAATCGTAATGCGAGCGTCTTGCTCGCATTACGGTATCAGTATAAAACTTGGACAATGGTTGCGATCGCAGATAGCAATACGCACCTTATGAAAATTCCATTCAGTTTTCAATTAGGAACCGAGTAGTTTACCATTGCGTTTCCATTGATAGAGTCAGAGGTTTGCCCATTCGTCAATTGATTGATAGCAAATGGTTGCAAGGTTACCCCAGCCATTGCACCCGATTTTTTCTGGGTGGGACGCCGCCGCTCTCCTTTAGGTACGCCTCCTGCTTTGCCGTATTCTCGGCTGTCTTTGCCATATTTGGCAGCAACTCCTAACAACATTTGCTCAGAAAGATTCCGCAGTTTTAGTTCGGTGTCTTTGATTTGGCGGGATTGATCATCCAGATCCGCCAGGGCACTGTTGTAGTCTGCAATCTGGGAGCGTAGGGTGTTAATGAGGTCGGAATAGGTTTCCAGGGTCAATGCATTGCCCAGGTCGAGGGTCGGGCTGATAGATTGCAAACCGGCTTCGCGTAGTTCGGCTTTTTGTAGCGTTGCAGACGATCGTTTGGGACGTGCCACGGGAGATGCTCCTGAGGGAAAAACTACTTCTCAAATTTGCCCATCTCGTTAATCCAGGCATCTAAGGGAAACTGAGTAAATTGGGGATTGTAAGGCGAGGAGGTTGATGGCTTTTGCGTAAAAGTTCTGTTCTCGATCGCCTTTTCAGAACGCTACGAAAGCCTAAGTAGGTGGGCTGATTTAAATGTAGGCTGGGTCAGCGTTAGCGTAACACTTGCGTAGGTTGGGTTTCGTACCTCAACCCAACCTACGCAAGTGTTATATTTAATTGCACTCAGCTACTTATATAATATTTTGTTATGAATGTGGCGATGTGACTGAGTAACATTGCGATCGTATCGAGTCACGCAACGATTTTACTGTGTACGATCGCAGGCGCATTGAGTAACAGGCGAGTTGCATTGAGTCACGCGATGATATTGGTTTGTGCGATCGTGGACTGATTGAGTAACCTGGGGCGCTCCTTGAGTCACACGATGATGTTGGAAGGTTCTGTGACACTCTCGGTGAGTAGCCTCACGATGTTGCTGGGTGAGATCGTCTGCTCGTTGAGTTACAGCAGGATCGTATTGAGGGATGTGGCAATGTTACTAAGCGTGGATTCAATCACATCGGCAATTTTCCAAGCGTCAGGGTTTAGCATTCTGGCTAAAACTTAGGTGATGAGCAAGAAGTGTCCTGCCGAATGCTAAGCCCCTACTTTGAGCAGAGAAATTCTTTGAAGGAAAGGTTATGATTGGCGATAAAGTCTTGGAGCTTTATGTCCAGGGCATAAGGGTGGTAGGAACGAGATCGCAATCCAGCGTTAGAAAACTTGAGAGATCAACCGGATGAGTGACATCAGCTTTTGGAAACCTGTCTGTCAATATTTTGAGGTTCAAGCACCTCTGCAAACCAGCGAAGAGCTAGAACACTTATATGTGCAGCGGATGAATAGTCCAATTGAGGATTTGAGTAGTCGTTTGGAGATGGCAAGTGCAGCCATCAGTTTTTTACTGGCAGGGCACATTGGCAGTGGCAAGACAACGGAATTACGAAAGCTAGAGCAAACACTAAAGGATTACAAAGTTTTCTGGATTGATACAGCCACATCGCTGAGTCAATACAATATCGGTTATGCCGAGATCATCGTCTTGATTGGGCTAGAAATCCATAGCAAGGTGTTCCAGGATGAATGGGGCATTGAGGGCAATTTATTAGAAGGTCTAGAGCAAAGCCTGATGACCGTTGTGAGAGAAGATAAGCAAATCACTCAAGAGGGGTTTAGCGTACCAGAAATTTTGCAGAAGTGGGGATTAACTCTGAAGGGCGGATTAAGTAAGGAAATCACCACCAAGGTGGACATTCGTCCCAATCTGGAGAATGTCATTGCCAGCGTAAACGATATTATTAAAGCGGCAGAAAATAATTTGGGGCGTAAGCTGTTGATGATTGTGGATGGCTTAGATCGCCACGATCAGGAAACTGCATTACGCATGTTTTCAGATGAGCTGTTAACCAAACTCGATTGTCATATTGTTTACACCATTCCCATTTCGCTGCGCTATTCCACAAACTTTAGCCAGCCCAAGGAACGGTTCACCTGCCTGGATTTGGTCAATATTCCGGTGTTTCGCTGTAATCCGAACGGTTGCCCAACCTCTGAAGCAGATGACAATGGACGATCGCTTCTGACAGAGGTGATTCAAAAGCGATTACAAAGGTTGGACGATCGCTACAAAGATCTGTTTCAACCCGATGCACTGGGCTTGCTCTGCGAGAAAAGTGGTGGGGTGATGCGAGATTTAATCCGGTTGTGTTATGAGGCTTGCATCCTTGCCAAGCAGAATAAACTTACTATTGTGGATTTGCCCACCTCTGAGGCTGCAATTCGCAAAGAACGAGGCTCGCGGTTCAATTTGCATGAATATCATTTTCCCCGTCTGGCAGCTATCCGACAAACTGGACGACTCACGAGTGGGGTGAAGTCGCTGACAGATCGGGAAGAAATGGAGATCTGCGATGAAATGCTGTTGAATAAATTAGCATTAGGCTATCGGGATGCCTCGACAGGAAAACCCTGGTTTGATGTCAATCCATTAATTGCAGAAGATGTCGCGCTCTGGCAAACGCCGCTGACATAGAATCATGCAAACTGAATCTGGAAAAACGGAAAATCCGATCACTCAACACGATCAGCAAGCATTGAACCAGTTGATGGATGTACTGGAATTGAGCGATCGCACGGTGACCATTTTTGCGATCGCGCCTGAAATTAGCCCCAACCATCCTGTGCTTCAGTGCCTGCACGCTCAGTTGGCAACGTTGGAGGAGCGATTTCGGATCGAGCCGCTGTTTTACTACAGTGATGACACCCTGTATGACTATTTGCAGCGGCTGGAAGCATCGCCAAGCCAGGGTCGTCGGGTTGTGATGGCATTGGGTCTAGAGTCATTGAAGTTGGCAGATGCTGCCCGCTTTGGGCGGGAAATGAAGCAACTCAATTTGGGGCGGGAAGAAATCTTTCAACAAAATCTGATCCTCATCTTCTGGCTCAGTCAATCAAGTTTTCTGGATGAATTCCGTCGTCAGGCACCCGATTTTTGGGATTGGCGTGGCAGGGTGGCGCAGTTTGAAACGCGTCCCCCATTCGACCCCATCTTCTATCCCTATTTGGAATGGCTGATTGCTGAAAACTCTCGCCTCAAAATTGGTGGCGTGAGGCAGGTCCAACGGCAGGTCGATATTTTTCTAGATCAGATCTACGTGTCGCTGCAAGGATCATGGGTCGAGGAGCTAACTCAGTCAGAGCTGGGTGGGCGGGCAATGAATGCTTATCGCAGCAGTAGTGGTCAGGGACTGCGATCTCCCTCCAGGGAAACCAGCACTCAGGGGTTGGAACAACTGGATGGGGGGGAACCGGAACCAGAAGATTTCATGCTGGATGTGAGCAGGAATGATGGGTTCGACGGTTCTCCCACTCGCCGGATAGTCAACCTGGATCTGGCAGAGGCAGTGCAGAAACATTCCCATTGTGTGATTTTGGGCGATCCAGGCGCAGGCAAAACCACGCTGTTGCGGTATCTAGCGCGGCATCATGCCCTGGCTAAACGGGACAACCACCCGACGGTACAGGGTGGGGCATGGGGAGAAAGCCTGGGTGAAGCAAAACTGCCCATTTTGTTCCGGATTGCAGACTATGCTGAAAAGCTGAAACAGCAGCAAGATCGGGGTGCAGACCTGAGCTTAGAGCATTACCTGCGGCGGTTTTATCGCCAGTGGGATCACTATTTTGAAGGTCTGTTGGGAGATTCGGTCGCAGAATGGCTCCTGGAAAAGATGAGGCAGGGAGAATGTTTAGTGCTGCTGGATGGGTTGGATGAGGTGTTTGATGCGGTCAGTCGTAGCCAGGTGGTGCGGCAAATTGAGCAGTTTGTGGGCAGATACTCAAACAACCGCTTTGTGATCACCAGTCGGATTGCGGGATACCAGGAAGCCTCTTTGGGCGATCGCTTTCAGGAATTCACCATTCGAGAGATGGAAAGCGACCAGATTGAGAAATTTTTGGAACGCTGGTGTTTGGCAGTTGAAGCGACGCTGCGCCCAGAAATCAGTCCGACCCTGCGGGAGCGGGATGCAAAACAGGAAGCCCAGGGAATTGTTCAAGCTATTGCCGAACAGCCAGGGGTCAAGCGTTTTGCTACCAATCCCCTGCTGTTGACAATTTTGGCGCTGATTCAGCGCAATGGGGTGCGTTTGCCTCAGCGTCGGGTGGAACTATATGACTTGGCAACCAAAACCCTGATTGAAGACTGGCAATTTGCCCGAAATATTGCTTACAACGCCAGAAAAACCCAATTGATGCTGGCAGAGGAAGATGTGATCGCGCTGCTGGCACCGCTCGCCTTTTGGATGCATGAGCACAAACCCTCTGGACTCATTACTCAAGCTGAAGCCGAAGTGGCGTTAACCCCTCGGATGGCGGAGTTACAAGGGGTGGACATTGAAACTGCCCAAATTTTGGTGCAGCAATTTTTACGCAAGGTGAGGGAAGTGACGGGACTGTTCGTAGAGCGGGCACCGGCATCCTATGGGTTTATGCACCTGACCTTTGAAGAATATTTTGCCGCTCGTCACATTGCCGACAATGAAATCGCTGACATTCTCGCCATCATTAGCCCCTATCGCGATCAGGCACGTTGGAATGAGCCAATTTTATTGGCATTGGGTTATCTCAGTGCCAATGCAAATCGGGTGAACCGGCTGATGCAGCAGTTGTTTTGCGATTTGGATGCCTATCAACCGATCGTCGGTCGCGAAATACGCTTGAAACAACCGCAATCGAATCAGCCAATTTTGGTTTGGCAAACGGGATCGCCGCCTGACCTGCAACTGCAAGAATCTGCCGCAGTCTTTAAGGATTTACTGTTTGCAGGGCAGGTGTTGGCTGAGGTGAAGGTGAATGCCAATTTCCGCAAGCAACTGATCGAAAAATTGGTAATCACTTACCTGTGTCTGGATACTGATTTTGAAGAGGATTCCACTCAGTATTTGTTGAAATTGCTCCGCCGGATTGAGTTATTTAACCACGATGTGCTGGAGCCGTTGCAGCGGGCGATCGCGAACGAAACTCTATCGGAAGAGCTACACAATCGAGCCTGGGCGGCGATGTTGTATATAGCTTGTGGCGAGGCAGGAGAACCCCTCGTCGATCAAGTAATCTCAATTGTTCATCAACTCACGCCTGCATTGTTTAAGGAAATTTGCAACTTGGTTGCCAAATTAGGGGCAGAGATGACCCCTGCTTTAGCGCGATCGCTAGCGGATGCAAACCTGGATCTGGAACACCATAAGGCATTGGAGTTTATGATCGGGGTTTCTTACCTGAGAGCGGACCACTACGATCGCGCCATCGCCCAGCTACAACCCCTCACAGAACAAGTGGATTGCTATTTCGAGAGTTATGTTCAGTGGGCGATCGCGATTGCCTATGAGAAAAAGGAAAACTATGACCAGGGGTTGCACTACTATCAACAGTGCTCCGAGAAGCTGAGATCGACCACCAGCGATACGGAATTATTTTTCTTGTGGGATTGGGGAATTTGTCATCGCTTCCATCAGCAATATGAGCAATCTTTGGAATATTTACAGCAGGCGCTTGCAATTTCCAAGCAACTGAATCACCCAAAAGCGGAAGCTGATATCATTCACAGCATCGGTAAAAGTTATCAAGCCTGGGGTAAGTATGCAGCAGCGATCGTCCACTACGAACAAAGCCGCGACCTGTATCAACAGCTTGAGAGGGAAACTAATGTGGCAGATCTGTGGAACTGGCTGTCAGATTGCTACCGTGAGTGGGGCAAGTATGAGCCAGCCTTGAGTGCCGAGCAGCAGGATTTAGCGATTCGCCAGAAGCTTGATGACAAGTCCAATATTGCCCTTGCCTACTGGCGATTGGGACGGATCTATCAAGTCTGGGGTAAGTATGCAGCAGCGATCGCCCACTACGAACAAAGCCGCGACCTGTATCAACAGCTTGAGAAGGAAACGAATGTTGCGAACCAGTGGTACTGGCTGTCAGATTGCTACCGCGAGTGGGGCAAGTATAAGCAAGCCTTGAGTGCCGAGCGCCAGGAGTTAGCAATTCGCCAGAAGCTTGATGACAAGTCCAATATTGCCAGTGCCTATTGGCGATTGGGACGGATCTATCAAGCCTGGGGCAAGTATGCAGCAGCGATCTCCCACTACGAACAGAGCCGTAACCTGTATCAAAAGCTTGAGAAAGAAACTAATGTGGCAAACCAGTGGTCTTGGTTGTCAGATTGCTACCGTGAGTGGGGCAAGTATGAACAAGCCTTGAGAGCCGTGCAGGAGGATTTAGCGATTCGCCAGAAGCTTGATGAAAAGTCCGATATTGCCAATGCCTACCGGCAATTGGGATACATCTATCAAGCCTGGGGTAAGTATGCGGAGGCGATCGCCCACTACGAACAGAGCCGTGATCGCTATCAGCAGCTTGAGCAGGAAAAAGAAGTTGCAACTCGCTGGTACAACCTGGCAGATTGCTATAAAGACTGGGGTAAGTATCCTGAAGCCTTAGAATGCCAACAAAAATGCTTGGAGATTCGTCAAACAGTTGGTGATCCGTTATTGATTGCTGTCACATACTGGCAATTGGGACGGATTTATCAAGACTGGGGCAAGTATGCAGAAGCGATCACTCACTACGAACAAAGCCGCGACCTGTATCAACCGCTTGAGCAGGAAAAAGACGTTGCTGCTCTGTGGTCTTGGTTGTCAGATTGCTACCGTGAGTGGGGCAAGTATCGTGAAGCCTTGAGTGCCGTGCAGCAGGAGTTGGCAATTCGCCAGAAGCTTGATGAAAAGTCCAATATTGCCAATGCCTACCGGCGATTGGGATACATCTATCAAGCCTGGGGTAAATATGTGGAGGCGATCGCCCATTACGAACAAAGCCGTGATCGCTATCAGCAGCTTGAGCAGGAAAAAGAAGTTGCAACTCGCTGGTACAACCTGGCAGATTGCTATAAAGACTGGGGTAAGTATCCTGAAGCCTTGGAATGCCAAGAAAAATGCTTAGAGATTCGTCAAACAGTTGATGATCCGTTATTGATTGCTGTCACATACTGGCAATTGGGACGAATCTATCAAGACTGGGGCAAGTATGCAGAAGCGATCGCCCAGTACGAACAGAGCCGCGACCTGTTTCAGCAGTTGGGCAAAGAGAAGGAAGTTTCCTATCGTTGGTACAATCTGGCGGAGTGCTATCGAGAGTGGGGCAAATATCAGCAAGCCCTTGAGTGTGAGCAGAAAGATTTGGAACTTTTTCAGAAACTAGACCTTCAGACGGATATTGCTTTGTCCTATTATCAATTCGGACGCATTTATCAAGCCTGGGGCAAGTATGCAGAAGCGATTGCCTACTACGAACAAAGTCGCGACCTATATCAACCGCTTGAGCAGGAAAAAGATGTTGCAAACCTGTGGTACTGGCTGTCAGATTGCTATAAAGACTGGGGTAAATATCCTAAAGCATTGGAATACCGACAAAAATGCTTGGAGATTCGTCAAACAATAGATGATCCGTCATTGATTGCTGTCACTTACTACCAATTAGGACGAATCTATCAAGCCTGGGGCAAGTATGCAGAAGCGATCGCCCAGTACGAACAGAGCCGCGACCTGTATCAGCAGTTGGGCAAAGAGAAGGAAGTTTCCTATCGTTGGTACAATCTGGCGGAGTGCTATCGAGAGTGGGGCAAATATCAGCAAGCCCTTGAGTGTGAGCAGAAAGATTTGGAACTTTGTCAGAAACTAGACCTTCAGACGGATATTGCTTTGTCCTATTATCAATTCGGACGCATTTATCAAGCCTGGGGCAAGTATGCAGAAGCGATCGTCCACTACGAACAAAGTCGCGATCTCTATGAAACTTTGGACTTACAACAAGACGTAGCAAATCAACTATCCTATTTAGCTGATTGCTACCGTCAGGCAAAAGATTACACCTCGGCGATCGATCTCTATCAAAACAGCTTGAAAAAACACCAGGAACTGGGTCATAACGAAAGCGCTGCAAGGCGGTGGCGGCAACTTAGCAACACCCAGCGACTCAAGGCACAAGACAGTGAATCGGAACAAGCGGTTGCGCTGCTCCAGCAGGCAGATCAGCACTTACAACAGGCATTGCAACTCGACTCCGCAGGCAACTACCGCGAAAATCTGGCTTACGATCAGATTTCTCTTGCCCTACTAACCGCAGAATCTCTGCGGTGGCAGTTGGGTGATGCCACTGCCTTGACCACTCAATTTGAGCAACTTTACACCGCTGGGTTTGCCTACTTCACTGATCTGGGAAAGGTCGTCGATCGTGCCGAAGCCGCCCTGGAGATTGCCCGCGCCTATCTCGAAATCCGTTCTCTGGAAAATCTCGATCAAGCCGAAACCCTCACCCGTCAGTCCTTGCAAACCTTCCAGACTTTCAACCGCCACAAGCAAGCAGCAGAAGCTCACCATCTGTTAGGCGAGATTTACCTGGTTCGCGCCGATCGGCAAGACTCCGGTTTAGTCACAACGGCATGCCAATTCTTAACCACCAGTCTGCACCTCTACCGTGAACTGGATCTCATGCAAAAAGCATCTGAGATAGCGCAACTGATGCAATCTCATCCCCTCCAACGGTTATTGCCCGTTGATTTAGGCGAAGATCAAAGTGATGATGGGTGATCAATGAGTAAGAGCCAAACTGAGCGATGCGCATAGTTTAGTTTGCCAAATCTGGTCTACGGGCATGGCATGGAAATTTAATCAGAAGAAGGTTTGCGAGATCTCTTTAATCAGCCTGTTCCAGATATTGGTTGAGGTCTTCAATCAGGCGACTCAGTTCTGCTTCTGTGGTCAACCGAATGCGATCGTCCCGCAGGGTGATCAAGACTTTGGCAGCAAAGGGGCTAACCCAAATATTGGGATTACAAAAAATTTCTAAGAAAACGTCTCCTGTATACTGATATTCCATTGGTTGTTTGGGGCTGGGTTTGCCAGCGCCACTGCCAGGAGTCGCTTTCGCAGCCGTTGCTTTCAGGCTTTCCATCAACACCGCGATCGCTGCCTGGAGCTTGCGCGCTGCCTCTGGGGTAAAGCTAAATACAACAGACCCTTCGACCAGATTAAGCGTGATGCGGGACATGATAATCATTCTGAATGCAGTGCTCTTCCATCCTAGCGAGGAAGGGGGACATAAAGACCAATAGGCTCCTCAGTATCTATAGCATTTCGAACATCTGCTAAGACGGGTTCAGCCTTCGCATTGGAGGTTGAATGTCTTTGAGGCAACGTTGCAATTCAGAGTCTAAAGTCCAGGTAGTCTAGTAGTAGGATGCGAGAAACCTGATGGTAGTGGTCGATAATCGTTCAGCAGTGCGACGGGTTTTGCTGATCACCTTATGCCTCAACCTGGTGGTGATGGGGTTAAAAGTCTGGGTGGGTTGGTGGACAGGCTCTCTCAGTTTGCTAGCAGATGCATTGCATAGTGTGACTGATAGCGCCAATAACGTGTTAGGGCTAGTTGCAAGTCGATTTTCTTCGCCTGTTCCCGATCGCGAACATCCCTACGGGCACCAAAAATTTGAAGCGGTGGGTGCACTGGGGATTGCAGCCTTTTTGGGAATTGCTTGTTTTGAGATTTTGCAGGGGGCGATCGAACGAATTTTGAAAGGCAGTGAACCCGTTAGAATTTCCGGTCCTGAATTATGGTTCCTTCTCATTATTCTGGGGATCAATATTTTTGTTGCCTTCTATGAACGGCATGTGGGCAGACGGGTCGGTAGCCCGATTTTGATCGCGGATGCCCAGCACACGATGAGCGATGTTTGGGTCACCATCAGTGTGCTAGCAGGCTTAATTGGTATTTGGATTTTTAAATTCCAATGGTTGGATATTGTTCTGGCTTTTCCCGTTGCGCTACTGGTGTTTTTTAGCGGATGGTCCGTTTTGAAGCAAAATTTGCCCTGGCTTGTGGATGAGATCGCGATCGCGCCTGAAGCCGTCCACGAGATTGCCATGACTGTACCGGGTGTGATCAATTGCCATGCCATCGCATCACGGGGCATCGTAGGTCGTCAGGTTTTCATTGAAATGCACTTGGTCGTAGACGTGAAGGATGTAGAGTCCGCTCACCAAATTACCGAAGAAGTCGAAAGTCGTCTGGAACAGCGGTTCGGTCCGGCGCGCATCTTGACTCATGTCGAACCGCCCAGCTATCAGTCGGCTCAAATTAGTTATGAAGACAGTCATTTATGAAGACGGTCGTTTATATAGCCCTTTTCAAGAGTGTGAAGTACAGTGAGGGTGCTTTGCACCCCGCTGTACTTCACACTCCTGTACTTCACTCAGGTGAAAACTGCTATAAAGACAGTGATTGAGAGTGTTGGTTGACCAGATCCTGAAAAACTTGAAAGTTTTTGCTCAAGTTCGTCATTAGCTCCTCGATCGCTTCGCCCTGCTGAGCTAAAGCGGCTTGTTCTACCTGGGCTGACAGATCTCCCAAAATAGTCGCTCCGGCACATGCACAAGCCCCCTTGATCGAGTGGGCTTCCAACTCAATGTTAGGAAAATCTTTTAACTTAACCATATCCTCTAGCTTTTCTAAGCGCTGAGGCATTGACTCCACTAAAGAATTTAGGATTTCCCACTCAAACGCCTCATTGTGCCCAGACAGTTGGTGAAGGTGATCCCAGTTAATTTGTAAATTCTGGGTAGTCTGGTTCTGCTCAGCATCATGGGACACAGTTGCTTCTCCCAAATAAGGTTTTATCAGGTCTTCAGCTTCGTTTTTCGCCGACTGATTCGTTGCTAGCCGCAAGATAAGTTCGCTCCAAGTTGCCAGTTTTTCGGCAAGTTCCTCAATCCGTACAGGTTTGCTTAGGTAATCATCCATACCTGCTGCCAGACAACGATCGCGATCTTCTTTCATCGCATTCGCTGTCATTGCAATCACGATCGTGTGTCGGGAACCGACTTCCGCTTGGCGAATGAACCGCGTTGCATCATAGCCATCCATTACTGGCATTTGGCAGTCCATTAGAATGATGTCGTAGTCAATCTTGGCAACTAAATCCAAAACTTCTCTACCATTGGCTGCGATATCTGCCTTGTACCCCAAGTGTTTCAGTTGATTAATCGCTAATTTTTGGTTGACTGGACTATCGTCCACCAACAAAATCTTGATTTTGGACGCATCGGCAGGCTCTAGCAAGGGCGGTTTCGTCACTTTACTACTGGAAGTATGTACCAGTTTAGACGGATTTTGGCTTGATTCATGACTCATCACACTTGCCAGGCAATCGAATAGACGAGATTGTTTAATGGGCTTCATCAAAAATGCCGACGCTCCTAAAGCCTCTAGGCGATGCGTGGTCATTTGCTGGTTCAAGGTCGCCAAAATTACCAGACGTGTCTTGGCTAATATAGGATCAGTCCGGATCTGCTGACTCAAAAATTGCCCATTAATTTCGGGGAGTTGTCGATCTAAGATGGCGATGTCGTAGGGCTTGCCTTGCCTTGCTTGAGATCGCAACATCTCTAGAGCAACTTCGGCATCATCCGTTTCATCGATCGATACATCCCAGGTTACAGTTTGATAGCGAATTGCTTGCCGACTGGTGGCATTACTATCGACAATCAATAGCTTGCAGCCAATCAGTGGAGAGGCAAGAGGAACAAGTGCAGGAACCTCCAGTGAGGATACTTGTTTTTCAAAGGGAATCGTGAACCGGAAACTCGATCCTTTGCCAGGAAAGCTTTGCAACCCAATTTCACCCCCCATTAACTCAACCAACTGCTTACAAATCGCCAGCCCCAGCCCCGTGCCACCATACTTGCGCGTGGTAGAAGCATCCATTTGAGTAAACGGCTGAAACAGTTTATGTTGCACGTCAGGTGCAATGCCAATCCCGGTATCGGTCACAGAAAACAAAATGGTGGCATGGGTTAGAGTCTGTGACTGGAGAGATACCTCAATGACTACTTCCCCGATCGAGGTAAATTTGACCGCATTGCCCACCAGATTCGTCAAAACCTGACGTAAACGGCTGAAATCTCCTCGCAGCAACGTGGGCACACTGGGGTGAATCAAGCTAGAGAGGTTCAAATGCTTATTGTGGGCTGGCACTGCTAGCAATTCTGTGATTTCTTCCAGGCAAAGGCTGAGGTTAAAATCCAACACTTCAAGATTGACTTCTTTTGCTTCCAACTTGGAAAAATCCAAAATTTCGTTAATCAGAGTGAGTAGGCTATCTCCACTACTCCGAATGGTTTCAGTAAAGTCGTGTTGTTGGGGATCAAGGTTGGTATTCAGCAGCAATCCTGCCATTCCAATGACAGCATTCATCGGGGTGCGAATTTCATGGCTCATGGTGGCAAGAAAGGCACTCTTCATTTCAGTTGCCTGTTCTGCGGTTCGACGAGCCTGGATAGCGGCTTTGCGGGCATGTTCTGCGGCGGCACGCGATTCTTTGAGGGCCTGATTTTGTTGGGCGAGTTGTTGGCGCTGCTTAATTTCTTGGCTGAGTAAGCGAGACTGGGATAAGGCAATGCCCACCTGGTTGGCGAGTAAACTCAGGAAACTGGTTTCAAATTTTTGCCAGTGGCGAGTATGGGAGCATTGATGCGCGATGAGCAGCCCCCATAATTCTTCACTTTCTAAGAGCGGAACCACCAGGTTTGCTTGAACCTGAAACTGTGTCAGCATTTTTTTGTGACAATCAGAAAGATCAGATTGTTCCACATCATCGATCGCCCGGATGCGTCCTTGTTGATATAGTGCTCGGCAATTTTCAATGAAGCAAATGTCACGAATGTCGGAGCCAAGCAAAGCACTCCGTGATGCTTCTACCGATTCCACGACAACTGTGCCGCTCCAGTCTGGCTTAAAGCGATAAATGAGGACACGATCGGCATAAAGAAAGTTGCGAACTTCGGTCACTGCTGTTTGCAAGATTTCTTCCAGTTCCAAGGATTGGCGAATGCGAAGGGTGATGTCAGCCAATAGCTGCGATCGCACCGTTTGCCGCTGGACTTCTTCTTCGGCTTGTTTACGATCGATAAACTGACCAATCTGCTGACCGATCGCAATCATCATTTCTAGCAGATCATCATCAAAATTTTGGGAATGCCGACTAAACGCCGAAATCACACCCAAAATGCCGCTATTGCCCAAGATGGGGAACCCACAAGCCTGTTGAAACCCTGCTTCGATCGCAGCCGAGCTTTGCACAAAATTGGTATCATTCTGCAGATCATGTACCCAGAGCGGTTGTCGAGAAGCCCAAACTCGACCCACCATCCCTTCGCCAGGAGCAAACACCAATGCCTGTGCCGATGCTTCAAATTGGTCTAAATTAAGAGAGGAATTGTGCCAGGTGGCAACAAATCGCATCAAGCCAGCTGGAGCATCGACATTCCATACCTGACCCACATCCCATTCCAGGCTTTCGCACAGCGATTGCAAAATCTTTGAGGTTGCCTCGTGTAAGGTTGCCGATTCTGCCAGTACATTCGTAATCGCATACTGGGCATTGCGCCGCTGCTCTGCTCGGACTTGCTCCGTGATATCTTCTACGGTGCCGACATAACCCAAAAGTCTTTCTCCATCTCGCATTTCGGCGGTTTTGACACTCGCCCAGACTACGGCACCATCTTGATGCAGAAACCGTAGCACACTTTGGAAGGACTTCTGATTTTGGGCTGATTCGTACCATGTTTGCATGATCCGATCGCGATCTTCAGGATGAATTGCGGTACTCCAACCTTGTCCCAAGCAATCTTGCAGAGAAAGATCGGTGATCTTCTGATAGAGGCGATTGGTATATTGGCAATCGCCTTGGGCATTCGTTACAAAAACACCGAGGGGAGAGGCATCGCTAATTGCTCGAAACTGTTCTTCACTGGCTCTGAGCGATGCTTCCGCCCGTTTGTGCTCAGTAATGTCAATGCCGAGTCCAATAATGTATTCAACATCGCCCTCTGAATCATGAATGATCCGATTAGACCAAGAGATCAGGTGCAAGTCGCCTTTTTTAGTGACCCAGTAGTTTTCGTTACTACTAAACCCTTGCTTCGTTTCCAGCTTCAGGAAAGTGGCTTGGACAATTTTTTTATCTTCAGGTAAGAGTAAAATATCCCAAACAGCCTTACCGCGCACTTCTGCAAATGCATAGCCACTGACGCGCTCAGCCTCCTGGTTAAAGCGCACAATTCTACCTTGGGGGTCCATGACCACCACTAATGCCCCTGCAGTATTGACGATCGCAGTCGAAAAATCGCGCTCTTGTTCCAAGACACTTTCAACTTGGTGACGCTTTTTGTTTTCTAAATAAATTAAATAGAAAATGAACCATAAAATCGCGCCTGTTAGCCCGATTCCTCCAATGGAGGTCATGACTGTGGTGCGGGCATCTTGCCGGGTATCCTGTAGAAGATCCTCAAACGAACGAGTTTGGGGTTTTTCCAACTGATCGAGTTCTTTTAATAAATCGATCGAGTCTCGGCGAACATCAGCCTGGTTAAGCCGTCGCGAAGCCGCTTCTGAGCCGCGCTCTTGCCGCAACTGCACGATGTCTGGCATCAGACCCACTTGGGCTGTGATCATTTTCTCAAGAGTTGCGAGTCTCTTGAGATCGTAAACAGGTTTCTCCGTAATTTGCTGGGACGTCATCCAATCATTGGATGTGGCGCCACTTTTGCGATTGCTAAGATATTGTTGGGAGAGTTGGCGTAGATTTTGTAGCGTATGCTGGGTTGTTTCAATTGCAGTGTAGTAAGCCTTGAGTTCTTCCGGATCTCCTGAAAGCACATAACTGTACTGGCTGATTTCAGCCCGATTGAGATAGGTACGCAGAGTGGCAACCTTTTCGATCAAGGCTTGTTGACTCACGATCTCATTCGTTTGCAGCACCATGCTCTGGTTGGTCTGATAGAAGGCAATGCCCACAGTCATTAATAAAGCGGAGACAGCTCCTAAAGAAAGGGCGACCCGCGTTAAAAATGAACTGTGCTGAGTCTTAGGAGCTCTACGTCGAACTAGCTTGTGTTCCAGCTTGCTCAGGTCACGACGCAGTTCCAATTGTTTGGCAACTTGCTGGGCTAGGGTCTGGAGGGCTTCCAATTGCAGACTGGTCAAGTGGCGCGGTTGTAGATCGATGACGCAAAGTGTACCCAGAATGTAGCCTTCGGAGGTGATCAGGGGGGCTCCCACATAGGAACGAATATAAGGATGCCCGGTGACTAAGGGGTTGTCTGCGAACCGTTCGTCTTCTAGAGTGTCGTAAACGATGAAAAGATCAGTGTGTAAGATGGCATGGGCGCAAAATGCTAGATCGCGGGGAGTCTCGTTCACATCGAGACCTACCCTAGATTTGAACCATTGCCGATCTTCATCAATTAGGCTGATCAGGGCGATCGGAGCATCGCAAATGTAAGCAGCTAGCCGAGTAATACTGTCAAAATCACTCTCAGGTGGCGTATCCAGAATATTGCACTGGTAGAGTGCTTTGAGTCTGGCAGGTTCGTCAGAAGGCAGGGATGCTGTGAGCATAGGGAGCGAACAAGTTCTAGTAAGCTGATTTTTGCAACATTTTGACAGTTTGATCAGTAAATGAGGAAGGTGTCCCTATAGGGTTGTCTCTCTATTTAGAGAATCTTCCCATACCCATTCATCAATTGCTGATCAGCGTAGCATTGGCGATCGTCGGCATTACTCGTAGAGAACCCCTAATTTCTGTCGCGGACTCCGCTGAATTTCTCCCTACCTGAGTAAAAGTACAGGGACTGGGGAATTCTACGGGTAGGAG
Organism: Scytolyngbya sp. HA4215-MV1; assembly: GCA_019359045.1. GTDB lineage: Bacteria > Cyanobacteriota > Cyanobacteriia > Leptolyngbyales > Leptolyngbyaceae > Scytolyngbya. The sequence continues at coordinate 23,240 of JAHHIA010000012.1, read as the reverse complement.
GCGGGGTAAGGCGATCCGCAAGAATACGAACGACTGGATGAAAGTTGATGGATATTACGGTTGAGATATGTACGAATTGGTAAACTTATCGAATTTCCCCTTCGCATCGCAGTGTGATGTATCGCAATAACCCCGATCATTTAAACATCGCAAAGCCTGAATCGGTACAGGGCTTCAGAGCCTTGTCTGATCCTGCACGGTTATGGTTGCGGTGTTTACCCTGGCGTTTGAGCAAGGTAAACCAAAAAATTACCTACCTATCAATTGAAAAGTTATCGATTTCTGTTAGTCTGCAAAGGCAATGACCGTAGTTAACCCCTTCAGTTTCCCCCGATCGGTGAATCTCTAGGGCACGGAATGTACTTGCCAGAGGCTTCCCGTTTGGGGCAGAATTTCTAGCCGATACCCCTGTTGAGCGATCGCTTGCCGGAGCGATTCGGAAGGACGAAAAACAAAAGGATGTTGTTCTAGACTGCCCGGTGGAAAAGTGAACGGTTGACGTAGCAACAATAACGGTATCTGGCTGTGTAACAGATAGCTGAGCGAGAGCAAATCGCCTGTGTTGGTAAAGTCATTGCCCACATCACTCACTACCATCGAGGTCGCTGCGGTGTTGATCCGGCGGGCGATTTCGCCATTGGCATAGCTCAAGTCTTTATCCCACCAAGTATCGGCGTAAAAGCTGATTGTGCAAGAGACTAAGCTGCCTGTGAGCAATAGCGCCAGGGCACCCCGTTGCAACCCTGCCAGCACGGGATGCCGAATAGTTGCGATCGTCTTTGCGATCAGGTACGCCGCTGACAGTTGCAATCCGGGATAACACGAAATGAGGTAACGACTCACTGTCGATCGTTTTCCACCAACCAACAAATCTGGCAATGCCAGCAGCAAGAATGGCACGCCAACTGAGGTCACAATCAAGAGCCAGGTGCGAATTGGTGTGTGGCGATAGACCCAATAGAACGCCACTCCCAGCATGACCAATAAGGGGAGTCGGAGCAGATAAGTGACGGGATTGTTAAAGCCGAAATCGAGATCAAGAAACAGCGCGGTGAAACTGAGCAACCAGAGCTTTGCCAGGTAGAGCGGTTCTACCGTGATTCGAGTCCAATCGGTGGTAGAGAGTGCCTGTTTTTGATTGGTTTGCAGAACCCACAGCCAGGGTGCGTAGAGTAAGACCCCGATCGTGGTAGCAACCATGTAGGGTGGCAAAAAAGGAGTAGAGGGTGAAAAGACGATTGCCGACTGCGGCGGTTGGGGCATTTCTTGGCGTTGATGGCGCAGTCCCTGGAACCACAACCCCAGGATATAAACACCGTGCCCAATCACGGTTAGTCCAAAAAGGGGGTGACAGTAGAAACCGAGCGCAAGGCTCAGACTATAGCCAGCCCAAAGCTGGAGGGTCGATCGGCGCAGAGCGCGGAGTAAAAAGAAGTGACTAGCGATTACGGCAACCGTAAGCAGGCTATATTGCCGAGCGGTTTGCGCGAACAAAATGTCAAAGGGGGAGAGCGAGAGCAGAACGGTTGCCCAAAGTGCTGCTGGCGGTAAGGCAAACAATTCCATGGCCAGTCCATACAGGAGGGGCAGCGACAAAAGGCTGAGTAGGGCGGGCAGCGATCGCGAAGCCGTCAGCGAACTACCAAATTGCTGCATCCAAACCCTCGCTATGAGGAAATAGAGCGGCGGATGTTGTGGATCTTCTTGCGCCAGTGATCGTACGGTGTCAGCCGCTGTACTGCCTGGTTTTAGCCGTTGAAACTTTTGCAGGTCAGCCGCCCGAACAATCTGATTTTGAAAAATCTCTTGATCAATTTCACTGCGGGTATACCCTGCCGCACGGAGCGACGTGTAGGCTTCATCGTGCCAGTAGACTTTATGGTCAAGACTGGCAAAGCGAAAAAAGACACCCAAGACAAGCACGATTATCAACAAACCCTTGAGCCAGAACCGAGCTTTGCTCATTTGCAAGGACATCCTCTTGATGATGACAGATCGAATCCGTTGCGTTTATTGTCCAATCTCGATGGCTCTCGACTCATGTAGCGCATCGATGAGTCGGTGGTTTACGTCACGATCCAGGGAATCTGGGTTGAAGTGTTGAACCTATTCATGGGCAAGGTTAATAGTGCTGTGTATGATTTAGGCTCTTCGATCGGGGCGTTTCACTCATTTTACCGAGGTATGTAAGTATTGCTTTTGCCCAAATGCTTTCTTCGAGGTCGTGCTTTACCTTTTCGCTGACGATCGCTGTAATGGTGTATTTAAACTTCTATGGACAGAACACCGTTCTCTTTGACCCAATTTTCGGGTCTTGCTATTCCCGTATTTGCTGCGGTCATCCAATTCTCTGAGGTGATGAGTTTTGTGCTGCCGTCTGTCGAGATGCCTAACCCATGGCAAGGACGATCGTCGTCCCTGATTTCATCGGTCGCGATTAGCCAGCCCATGCCCCATTCATCTTCTGAAGGGTCTCCGTCCCCTGCTTCCCTCACGTATGCGTATCCCACCTTTAACAGCAAACAATTCGATCGACAACTGAAGCTTTATCTGGAGTACCAGGCGGCTTTTGGCACACCCGAAATTTTGATCGTTGGTAGTTCACGGGCATTACAGGGCATCGATCCCATTACTCTCCAGCAAGCCCTGGCACAACGCAACTATCCCAACCTGCGTGTCTTTAACTTTGGGATCAACGGAGCGACGGCTCAGGTGGTCAATCTCCTGATTCAGCGGATTCTGACGCCAGATCAACTCCCCCGCCTGATTGTGTGGGCAGATGGATCTCGCGCTTTTAACAGTGGACGCTTGGATATTACCTACAACGGGATTGTGGCATCGAAGGGCTACAAACTTTTATCTAGCGGCATCCGTCCAACCCTGCCCCCAGCCGAGCAAAAGCGAATTTGTATCGAAGCGTTGCCGGAGCATTTTGCCGATCGCGCCACTTCCCGCTTCTCCCAACCCGCCCCAGCGCAAACTGGGGCAGTCGGTCAAACTCTGACAACCAATCAAGACCTGACAATCAATCAAGACCTGACAGCCAATCAAGACCTGACAACCAATCAAGACCCATCATCAAACTTCGCTCCTGCCGATCGCCAGCCTTCTCCCAATCCTGCCCCCCTTGCACTCCCGACCCCAGGCATTCAGGAGCTTCTCTGCGATGCTGCTAACCCGTTTTTGCACCAATTTTCTCCGTTCTATTCACTGCCTGCCCCCAGCCTGGATGCTCGCAAAGCTGGCTTGCAGCTAGTGACACTGCGCTTTGAGCCTGCTACTTACTATCAACGATATTCCTGGGTTTCTGGGCAATACGATAGTGACTACCAAAACTTTAATTTGCAAGGACAGCAAACTCTGGCGCTTGATCGCGTGCTCTCCTTTACTCAAGCGAAGAACATCCCAGTGGTATTTGTCAATTTGCCACTGACCGAAAGTTATCTAGATTGGACGCGGCAGGATTACGAAAATGCCTTTTGGCGATACATGGCAAACTTTTCTCGCCAGAAGCGGTTAATTTTCCGTGATATCAGTCGGCATCCCCAACTTTCGCGGAATGAAAACTTCGCCGACCCCAGCCACATGAATCGCTTTGGTGCGATCGCGATCGGCAAGTATCTTGCCCAAGACCCCGGTATTCCGTGGCACAGAGTGCTGGTGAGGAGGGAGTTGGAATAAAAACGTGAGATCCGATTAGTTCGTTGATTCAAGTTCTAAGCCGGGCTGACCAGTGTTCTAGCAGGGTGCTTAAAGTTTGGAAATTAATGGGTTTGCTCAGGTAATCGTCCATACCCACTTCCAAGCATTTTTCGCGATCGCCCAACATCGCATGAGCAGTTAGACCAATGATAATTGTTCGGTGTTGTTCATCCTCAGACTGCCGCAGTCGCCGAGTCGTTTCATAACCATCCAAAACTGGCATCTGGCAATCCATCAATACGATGTCATAAGGGTGTTCAGCCAATTGGATCAGCGCCTCCTGACCGTTACTCACGACTTCAGCCGGATAGCCCAGATGTTTGAGCATTTGAATAAGCAACTGTTGATTTGACTCAATATCTTCGACTACCAAGATGCGAGGGGGCGGTTCAACCTCCGTTGAGGCAACTGTGGTAGTTGAGTGGGCTGCCACTAAAGTGGGCGGTTCTGCTGTTGGCACCTGGGGTTGTTGGAGTGCGATCGTAAACCAAAAGGTAGAACCCTTGTCAGGAGAACTTTCGACCCCCATCTCCCCATGCATGATCTGAATAATTTTCCGGCAGATGGTCAGCCCCAAGCCAGTCCCTTCGTAATGTCGGGTCGAGGATGTGTCCACTTGGGTAAACGGACTAAAGATGCGTTCTTGATCTGTTGGCGCAATCCCAATGCCGGTGTCTTGAACGCTAAAACAGAGGATTATCTGAGCTGCTTCCTCAGATGGCGTTTGTCTCTCAATCCTAAGAACAACTTGCCCAGACCTTGTGAACTTAATCGCATTGTTTAGCAGGTTAGTCAACACCTGGCGTAGACGTTGGGCTGGTCCAAAGAGCTGTTGAGGAATATCGGGGGCGATCACTGTGGTCAAGGCTAACCCTTTTGCAGTTGCCTGGGGCTGAAATATCCAAGTAAGACTTTGGATGATTTCTTGCAGGTCAAACTCACTCGCATCAAGTTCGAGCTTTCCAGCTTCTAGTTTCGACAGATCCAAAATGTCGTTGATAATTGCTAGTAATGCTTTGCCATTATTCGTAATACGCTGCACATACTCTCTTTGTTGCGTATCCAGATTCGTCATATCCAACAATTCGCTATATCCCAGGACTGCATGCATTGGGGTGCGAATTTCGTGACTCATGTTGGCGAGAAACTCGCTTTTGGCATGATTTGCAACTTCTGCGGCTTCTTTGCTGGAGCGCAGAGTTGCGGCTTGCTGTTGTAGCTCTGCTGTCCGTTGCTCGACTTGCTGTTCGAGGTTGTTGTTGAGGGCTTCCAATTCCTGATTCGCCTTACAAAGGGCTAGGTTCTGGCGTATGAGTTGCTGGTCTTGGAAATAACTGCGAACTGCCTCTCGCACAGTTAATTCCAGATCAATTGCATTCCAGGGCTTAGAAAGATAGCGATATAAGTTGGCATGGTTGACTGCGTGGATGATGTTGTCTAATTGTGCTAAGCCAGTTAGGAGCACCGTTCGGATCTGGGGATAGAGTGCGTGGATTTGGCTGAGTACTCGATCGCCAGAGAGCTTGGGCATCATTTGGTCGCAAATCACAACGGGTACTGGGATTTGCGATTTTTCTAGATCTGCCAGTACACTCAAGGCTTCTTCGCCACTCTCGGCTAAGGCGATGATGTAGCCATCACCCAGAAGTTGGCGCAATTGATCTCGCAGACTTCGTAATATGAGTTGTTCATCATCCACACAGACGATCGCTATTTTCATTGCCCAATTTCCTAAGATCCATCATCTAATGTCTGAAGACCTGATCTGATTACATCAATGAGTGTTTTTTCACTCCAAGGTTTTGCAATATAGGCATGTAGATTGGCAGATTGACGTACCCGTTCGATCGCGGTTTCATCGGCATGTCCGGTGAGTAATACCGTAACGATATGGGGAAAGCGTTGATGAATTTGAATTAGAAACTCGTCTCCGCGGATACCGGGCATCAACCAATCTGAGACGATTATGAGAATCTGAACGCCATGATGATCTAGTTCTTCGATGACCTCCCAAGCTTCATCTGCACTTTCGGCAATTTCATAACGGTAGCGATCGCCAAAATGCTTGGCGATCTGGTCTCGTAGGCTCAGCAAAACAGTCCGCTCGTCATCTACACATAAGATTGCTTTATTCGATACACCCATAAACCTTTGATTGGTAATCTTCCAAACTGGATCAGCGGCTAATTTATCTTAATGAAGAGTTTTTTTAGACTACGCTCCCTTCACTCCCACAATCATCTTCCCTTCAATGCCCCCTTGCTGATTGAAAACAACATTGACGTGATACCCCTCATGAATAAATCTCTATAACGTACCAAAAAATAAAGGAATCTGTGAAAAACGTTAAAAACTGATCCAAACATTTCAGTCAGGCTTCCACTTTCCTCAAAGAATTCTATTTCTGCGTAGGATTAAGGTTGATTTTGTGGGCATCTTTTCCGCCAATGAAACGATCGCATAATACCTAAAAAACTGGCATACACTGATTACCCATTCTTTCTTTCAACTTCTAATGAAGAAATATCAAAAGGTAGCCACACCTTGAACTCTGTATGTCCTGGCTCACTTTTTACTTCAATTCTGCCGTGGTGTTTCTCAATAATATTTTTGACAATACTCAGTCCTAGTCCAGTGCCCTCACCATTGCCTTGGTCGTAAAGAAGGGTTTAAAAATCCTGGCTTTGATGTCGGGGGAAATCCCACTTCCGGTGTCTGTGATTTGTACAACGATGGACTGGTCTTTTTCTGAGGCGACGATCGTCAGATTCCCTTGATAGCTCATGGCTTGAATGGCGTTGCTAATCAGATTAGACCAAACCTGAACTAGTTCTTCGGGATAGCAAAGAATCTGAGGCAGAGACGCATATTGTTTTTCGACTTCAATACCCCGTTTAATTTGGTTTTGGTAGATGGTCAAAACCGTATCAATGCCCTCGGTTACCGACGCATAAATGGGTACGCCAAACACATCTTGTCGAACATAGTTTTTGAGCGCATGGACAATTCTTGAAGCTTGCTCGATCGCTAATCGAATATTCTGACTGTTGTTTTGTACTATTGATAATGGATAGGCTGTTTTAAGCATTAAAAGGGCATCCGCTGATTCTAGTAAGGGCAGGATGGGGTCGAGGGCAGCTGTAATCCCCATTTTGCTGAGCCTATCTGCCAACGCATCAGCCTGGGTTAAGCCCTGATCTGCTAGGGTTTGCTCGATGTTCCGTTTTAATTGGCGTTCTTCTCGCGAAGAGAGCATGGCTTGTGGTTGGCATGCCCAATCGAGCAGCATGAAGAATTCAGAGAGTTGCTCAGGCGGTAGGGTTTGCAGCAGGGGTGGCAATTCTTTTAAGGTTTGCTCTAAGGCACTCGTGATGTTACCAATAGAAGCCTGAATAACCCCTAAGGGGGTGTTAATTTCGTGGGCAACACCTGCTACTAATTGCCCCAACGATGACATTTTTTCGGCATGAATCAACTGCTCTTGATTTTTCTCCAAATCACCGAGCGTTTGCTGTAATTGCTGGATATGTTGGCTGAGCAATCCGCGTTCTGCCAATTGATCTGCCATTTGGTTAAAGGCTGCGCTCAGTTGTGCGACTTCATCTTTGCCCATGACCGGAATGCGAGCGGTGAGGTTTCCCTGTGCCAGTTGTTGAGTCATCAAGGTCAAGTTGCGAATGGGACGGGCGATCGTTCTACCAATAGAAAATCCGACACGACTGACAATCGTGCCACCCAGCAATAGCAAGGCTCCTAACCGCAACCATAGTGCAGCCTTGGCTGCCTCCAAGGCTGTAACAGGATATAACACCAGAATTGAAAAGGCACCCTGAGAACCGTCGAGTACCAGAGTTTTGGCAAAGTAGGGTTGCCCACCCGCCTCAATTCGTATGGCAGGAGTATTAGCTGCTGCAGGGTGAAACGTCAAATCTTGCCCATTGGGCAGCGTCTTAGCAATGACCTGATGGTTGACAAGAGCAACCAACTGTTTAGAAGAACCTGCAGCAATCTTTTGCAACAGCGCATCATTGATGCGCCGACCAACAATCAGCCCTCCCTCTAGACGCTCTGACTTAATCGGATAATTGGCAACAAAGAGTGCCTGCGGCTGGTCTGACTTCTCTACTTGTACTAATAAAAGATCGGTTAAGTTAGCTCCAGCACTCGCGCTTTTACTAATATCAGTATTCAATAAATCAGCTTGCTTCAGCCTATCTTCACGCGCATCCAGTAAAATTGTTCCTCCTGTATTAACCACACTGACCCAATCCAAGCCCAACGAGGCTTTAAGGGGCACTAAAGCTTGCGCTAGTACAGGCTTATCTTGACGTTGAACTGCTTCCCACAAATCATCCTCGGCTGTCATCAGCTCAACCTGATTACTGAGGTCTTGCCGTTCGCGTTGAAAATCTTGCTGAACTCGTTCAGCAAAACTTGCGGCTTCTGTCCGCATATTTTGCTCTAAACTATGGTTAAACCAATATCCTAAAGCTAGTACGCTCACCACCAAGATGCCGAGAGAGACTGTCACAAATGGAAGCACGATTCTTTGGGTGAGGCTAAGTTGTAGCCAGAATTTTTTGAACATCTTCGCCAACCATGGAACAGCCTTACTCCATGCCCAAATGATCCCGTAGAGATTGTTCCTGACGACGCACTGCAGCCAGCAGTTGGGCATTTTGCAGAATCACCCCTGCCTGGTTATTGAAAATTTGCATGTATTTCTGGTCGTTTTCGTCGAAGCTGGTTTGGAAGCAATCAGGAATGGGGTGACCAAAAACAGGAACGAGACTGGCGTGCTCCCCTGGTAACTTTTTGTTGACGAGCTGAGTCACGCCGATTAACTCACCATCGGGGTTCAGAACGGGCATGCAGAGCAGGCTACAGGTGCGGTAGCCGGTTTGTTCGTCGGTGGCGCGAGACATGGCAGAGTCGGGGTGATGGTAGAGGTCAAAGGGGATGTTGAGGGGATCGCCTGTTTCGGCAACCTGACCGGCAAAGCCTTTGCCAACGGGGATTCGCACTTCTTTGACCCCATCGCTCACGGCAATTTTTGTCCAGAGTTGGTTGGTGGCAGGGTCGAGCAGCCAGAGGGTGCTGCGATCGGCATTCATCAGATCTTTGGCAGCTTCCATCACACGCAGCAGAATTTCTTCGGGCTCCAGACTGCTTTGAGACACCGATCGTGTGGCTGCCATCAATGCCGCAGCCACGCGTTGTCCTCTCGCTGTTTTGTGATACGAACAGAAACTTTCCAGAATCATTTGAATCAGCGGTGCACTGGCAGCAAATTGTTCCTGGTCTTTTTGGGTGAACCCACGCCGATCGAGCTTGTCTGACAATGGCGTGCTCGGGGTGGCGTCACGTTGCAGTTTATTCAGCAGTTGGATGACGGCGATCAGGTGTCCCTGATGGTTGAGGAGGGGCATTGCCATCATGGTATAAGTGCGATATCCCGTTTGCCGATCTTGTTCTTTAGCGGTGCTGGAACGCGGATCGTCATAAAAATCGAAGGGAATGTTGATGGTTTGTTTGGTGTGGGCGACTTCGCCCACAATGCCCTTATTGGCAGGGATACGAATTTCCAGACTGTGATCGCTGCCTTCGGCTTCAGCAATGATTGACCAGAGTTCGTTGCGTTCTTCATCCAATAGAAAGATCGTCGTGCGATCGGCATTCAGCGATTTGCCAATTTTCAGCGTGATCGATCGCAAGGTCGTGTCTAAAATATCGTCAAAGCCTTGATTATCCATCACCTGATTCAGCATCGACAGGGTTTGCATCACCACATTTTGGGGACTGTTTTCCACCTGTCGTTTCACCGCTGCGTATTGATGGGCATTGTGCAGTGCCACCCCTACCTGGGCATTGAAGATTTGCATATACTTCTGGCTATTGCTATCGAAACTTGCCTTGAAGCATGCGGGGGCTTGGGGCCAATCTGCTGGATTGTAGTCGGGAAATTCGCCCTGTCGGCGTTTGTTTACCAGTTGAGTCACACCGAGCAATTCTCCATCGGGACTCCAGACGGGCATACAGAGCAGGCTACAAGTGCGATAACCCGTCTTTTGATCGGTTTTGCGCGAGGTTTCTGAATCGGGGTGGTCGTACAGGTCAAAAGGAATATTCAAGGGTTCGCGAGTTGCGGCAACCTTGCCCGCAAACCCTTGCCCCATCGGCACGCGCAGTTCTTGTTCGGACCCGTCTTCCCGCAAAATGCGAGTGCGCAATTCTTCCGTTTCGTGGTCGAGTAACCAGAGGGTGCTGCGATCGGCATTCATGAGTTTTTTTGCTGCTTCCATCACTCGCCCGATGATTTCGTCGGAGTCGAGGCTGCTCTGAGATACCGACCGGGTGGCTTCTGCCAGGGCTTCGGAAACTTGCAACCGCTGGGTAAGTTTGTAACAGTCCTGACAACGCATCAAAATCCGCAAAATTGCTGGCACGTATTCTTCGAGTTGTCGTTTATGGGATTCGGTGAACCCCTGGGAGTTGATGCGTTTGGCAAGCGGATCTGCCGGGTTACTATGTCGCCGCAGCCGATTGACCAGTTGCACGACGGCTACAATTTTGTTTTGATCATTGGCTAACGGCACCATCAATTCGTTGTAAATGGTATAGCCGCTGTCTTCTCGGGGCGAATTGGACGATCGTTCAAAATTCTGATGTCGCACCGAGGAGGATTGGTTGGCAATTTTTTGTACGCGGGTCAGTTGTCCATCGCTGGATTTGTTGGCAATGATTTGAATGTCTGGATAGCGGTGATTGTCGTGGTGGGCAATGATTGACCAGATGTCATTTTTCTCTTCGTCAATAAAGAAGATCGTGGTGCGATCGACACTGAGCAACTCGCCCATGCGAATGGTAATAGAACCCAAGATTTCGTGCAGAATGTCGGCAAAGTCTCGCCCTTCCATCACATTCAGCATCGAGAGCAGGCGTTGTTCTTGACTGACCACCAGTTGCATGAAGTCTGCTTGCAAATCGGTGAGGGCTTTGGTCAACCAGCTTTGGTTAAATACCTCCGCATAGATGCGGTTGTAGCATTTCAGTTTGCCCGATCGTTTGACGACTAATCCGGTGAGCCGCAGTTCAATTTGTTCGGGGCTGTCGGAACTGTCCACCTCTCCCGATTGCAAGACTTGTTGATAGAGATCGAGCAACCCCCGTCCCCGTTGTCCAATTCTGACCAAGCGATCGCGAATGGCTTTGAGATGGGGCGGTTCATCGGTTGCCTCCCAGGTTTCAATCAACTGCGATCTCACCAATGCTTCGACCCAAACTGCTTCTTTGCCAACCGGAATGATCTGCTCTGACGAGGCAATCATTTTGCAGATTTTTTGGGTTAAAAAGGGTTGCCCGCCGGTCCAGTCCAACACTGCCTCTAAGACTGCCCAGGGCTGGCTGGCTTGGGTCGCCAGTCCCTCCGCCAGCGGTTTTACTTCCGATCGTTGGAAGCCGTTTAACTCGATCGCGCGACCAATATTAAACGGTGCACGGTTTCTCGCTTGAATCAGATCCGAAGGGGTGGCAACGCCCAATAGACCAAAGGTGAGGCGATCGTATTCCAGACAGGAGCGAATAAAGGCGAAAAAGTCTTCTGTCGGAAAGTTGAGACTCAGAACACTATCAATTTCATCAATGCAGATAACGATTTTTTCCTTAACGGACTCTAGCAAAACTTGCTCAATAAACTCGCTAAATCGCTGCACAGGCGGTAGATATTCTCGGTCTTTGAGCCAGCTTTTCAGATCCAGATTGAGGTGGCAACTGGTGACTAATCGCCGCATAATCCCGGCGTACCATTGGTCAACCGTAATCTCTTGGCTGCCAATTTTGTTCAGGTCGATCGCGGCACCAACCACCCCTTCAGATTGCAATCGATGCATGGTTCGTACTCGCAGACTGGTTTTCCCCATTTGTCGCGAGTTCAGCACATAACACAATTCGCCTGCTTTTAGACCTTCGTAGAGATCGTGATCTGCTTGCCGGACGACATAGCTGGGTGCATCTAGGGAGAGGTGACCACCAACTTTGTAGCTGTAGGAAGGGTGCATGGGGGATAGAGTGGGGGAGTGAAAGGGTGGGATGGGGGAGAATTAGCAGTTTTGAGTTGGAGGCGGATATCTAATGGCTGATGGTCAAGCGTTCGTTGAAGTAGTGGCGGTAGAGTTCAAAACGGGAGAGGACGCGATTGCCGCGTAGCTGCACTAAACCCAGACTGTGGAGTTTGAAGGCAAGGATGGATTCAAGTTCGATCGGCTCGTCGCTGGCAACGACCCAACTGAAGGCAGTGGCGAGTTTGGGATGTTGTTGCAAGTTCCACAGATGACGGCGCAGGTGGTCGCCGTAGATGCCAGCTTCGGTGGGAGCGGTGGTCAGCAGTTCGGCGAGGGTGAGTTGTTGTTGTGCCAGATGGTAGAAGGCAAGTCGCACCAGGTAGGGATGTCCGCCGATAATATGCATCAAGGTTGCCACGTCCGAGGTTGTCCAATCCAGATGGTGGCGATGTGCCAGGTCGAGTACTTGATCGGCGCTGAATTCTGAGAGTTCGATCGGTAAACCCACGTTGAAGGGAGATTGGTTCACATCGAGCGGAATGTAGACCTCGGTTGAATGCACAATCACCAGACGCAATTTTTCCCATAAGCCACTATCGCTGTTGCCATACCCTGCCTCTTCGTACCAGGCGCGCAACAAGCCAAAGAAATCATCGGCGATCGTGGGATGTTGAAAGATGCGATCGACTTCATCTAGCCCCAAGACCAGCGGTGTTTTGATTTCGGAAAGCAGACAATCTTCAAAGTAGGCAGTGCAGTTATCTTTGCTGCCAAAGGTATCGCTCCAGTAGCGATCGACCGATTGTGACAAACGCAACTTGCGCGCAACTTTGCTACAAAACCATTGCAAAAACTGGTTCAAGTTGGTGAAGATGCTGGCATCGGCATGTTGAAAGCTGAGCGGTACAGTGCAATAGCCTTGTTCGCCTGCCTGATGCAGAATTCTCGACATCAGCGAAGTCTTACCCATTTGCCGGGGTGCCTTGATCCGAATGAGTGTCCCTGGTTGCAAAATTTCTCGATAGCATTGAGCTTCGTAGGGCACCCGTTCGATATAAAATGCGGAGTGCAAGCGAACTTGCCCTTGTGGCAATTCAGGGTCGGCTGTGGGTAACGGGGGCGATAGGGAGGGAAAGGAGGTCGATGTTGCAGCAGCGGTGTCTTGCGGCGCTTCTCCCACGGTGGCTACTTTATCCCAGACTTGGCTGCCGTTAATACAGTCCAAGATTGCTTTGAGCAGGGTGGGAGTATCAGCGGGGGAATGCCACACCAATGAGTGCGTATTTTGGAGATAGTTTTGTAGATCGTGGTTGAGCGAAAGATGGGGTTGCCAGTTGACTTGAATAGGGAGGATGATCGGTTTTTCTGTCTGGTCAGTTTCGTGCAGTTCCCATGTTTGCCGCAACTCTTCGATCACCATTTCGCTGACGGCTGCCTGGGGAGACAGCAGGAGTAAAAAATAGTGGCATTTTTGTAAATGAGTTTTAATTTTGGAAAACCAAGGGTTGCTGGGTGAAGTCGGCTGGTGCACCGATGAGTTGAAGTCGGTTAGGGTTGCCTGGTGCCCGGTAATGTTGATCGCTTCGTAAAACAGTTTTGCCAGCGTGCGATCGGGTTCCTGGTTGCGATAACTAATAAAAACCTGTTGAGGGGAGATGTCTGTAGGTAAATGGGTCGATAGAGGGGACGATTCTCCACTCAATTCAGTTGCCTGCATTGCCATAAACTGACGCTTTAAGGCGCGTTCGATCGCCCCTTTCAGTTGCTTTTTGGTCACCTTTTCGCCACAAACGGTTGATAGTTTTTGCCACAGTTTATAGCCAACCGATTTCTCAATATATTCTGGATTAATCGGATAGATGTCTCCATAGGTTTTGCCTTCCCAGGAGCCGACAAATACCTCCCGCTCCAAGTCATTCAGCCGTTTGCCGCTCTGGTCATAAATTAAGCGATCGACTAGTTCTAAAGCTTCTTCAACATCCATACTGCTCCAGAACCGAATTTGATTTTCAGGATAAAAAATGAACTATTCAATTTAAGTGGTGATCAGATTTTGTCAATCCCGACTCCGAAAAAATGAGATCAAGATGGTTTAGACGCATCATCCACCCATGTGCAGGCTTAACGAAACAAAATTTCAAACTGGGTGGCAATGACGTAGTAACCCATTCTTTGATCGACAACTCCGATCAATTTTTATCTTTTTAATTATAGAGAGTCAGTTCAGTGTTTTTTTGATCAGGATCACAAGGGATCATAGAGGAAAGATAGGGAAAATCCTCTTTGGGACTTGATTTGAACGATCTGACTAGTTTTTATAAAGTTCAAAATTTATTAGATTTTATGAGGTTTTATGGGGTATGGGTTGACAACTTAGAAGTGTTTGAATGAGCTTTTTTTAGCATCACTGGCTGAATTGATGACGATCACTTTAAAAAACAACGAACTCATGAGCTTTTCTGGTTCTCATGCAGCTCAATTTTAGCGAAGCTAGCAGCATCAAGGTTTAAACGGGGTTCATCCTACGCCACTCAATTTATTCACTGTGCTCACCGCGCTAGAGGAAATCGTCATGCGAGACCTGAAACAGATTATGATTCGTAGCTGTGTTCAATCGCTTCAAGTAGGCTATCAAAACATCTATGGTTCGCTCAACCCAGACTATCTCAATTTATTGACGTGGGCTGCCACCCTGACACTGGACGCGATCGCTTCCAGTGATGCACTATTCCACGATCTGGAGCATACCATTTTGGTCACACAGGTCGGGCAAGAAATTTTACACGGTAAGCAATTGCGAGAAGGCAACGTCACCAGCGAAGACTGGTTGCACTTTATGATTTCGCTGCTCTGTCATGATGTGGGATATGTCCGAGGCATCTGTCAGCAAGACTGTGGGGCAACCCAAACCTTTGCGACGGGTATTGAGAATGGCGTGATTACATTGGCACCGGGGGCAACGGATGCTAGCCTCACTGCCTACCATATCGATCGCAGCAAACTGTTCGTGCAAGAACACTTTGCCAGCCATCCCCGCATCAATGTCACCACGATTCAACAAAATATCGAATTGACCCGCTTCCCGATTCCCTGTCAGGCAATCTATCAAGAAACGGGCAGTGCTGCTGGGCTGGTGCGGGCAGCAGATTTAATCGGTCAACTCAGTGACCCCTGCTATCTAGAAAAACTGCCGGCGCTATTCTACGAATTTGAAGAAATTGGCACGAATCGTAATTTGGGCTACCGCCATCCTGGCGATTTGCGCGCAGATTATCCCCGCTTTTTCCGTCAGGTCGTTTCTCCTTATCTGCGAGATGGTATCTACTACCTAAGTATGACTTCCTCTGGCAGAAATACATTGGCAACTCTCTACGGTCATGTGGTCAAAGTGGAACGGGAATTAACGGGCGAAGATAGTCCCAGCGATCGAGGGAGCAGGATCGCTCATTTCAACGGAGATCGGGATATGTTGGGCGATCTCTGTTGCTCAGCCCTCGCGGCTGCTTCCTTGCGTCACGGGTCAGAATTTGCCCCATCCTAATGGGCGATTGCCCCCAACGCTAAAATTAAGTTGCCAAAATTTCATAGAGTGAATCCGGAGTTGTGAGCTACACTGCTTTCACCTGGTCAGTGTCCCGGCGCAGTTCAGGGCAGTTAACTATGTTGCAAAATCGGCTATGGGTGGGTTTGGTTGCCTTTGCGATTAGCTTTGGCATCAGCCTGGTTACCAGTAGATTAAAAGATCCCCTCAAAGATATTAGTGGCGCATTGCTCACCGGTGCCATCACCGTTCCTGCGACGCTAATCGCTTGCTTTGCTGCGGATTTACGCAACGATGCCCCAGCCAAAGCCAGAATTGAAACCCTAAAGGGGCATATTCGTGCGTTGCAACGGCGACGGATGGAAATCTACGAAGATTTGGTGGCAATCTCCGCTGAAAAACAACAGGTTGAAACCGGACTCAATTCGCTCCAAAATCAACTCCGGCAGTTGCAAATCCAGAGTTTGAACCTGTGGCATCAAAAAGAAGAACTCAGTTGGGATTTGAACGCACCTCAACCCAAAGGAACTGCGCCAGAAGCCCAAACTATCCATCTGCAAAGCAAAATTGAAGAGCTGGAAAAGCAGGAACGGGAACTCAACCAATCGCTTTCTGCTATCATCGCCGCCAAGCAACGGGCAGAAATTAATCTTGCCCCGATCAAAACTGAGTTGAATCAGATCCAAACCGAGCTGACAGAACACCGCAATAGCCGTGACCAGTTGGGATTAGAAGTGACCAACCTGGCAGCCCAAAAGCAGCAGCTAGAGCAAGAGGCGAACACGCTGCAAACCCGTGTGCAAGAGTTGGAGCAATATCGTACTGAGTTGAACCAGTTTTTGCTGGCGGCAGAACCGAAGCGACAACAGGTCGAAGCGGGGGCAAAATCGTTGCATTTGGCGATTCAGCAGTTGCAGACCCAGGTGCTGAGTCTGCATGGTGAGTTGCAGCAGCTAGAGACGCAGATTCAGGATCGGCGACAGCAAAAAGAAAGCCTGGAGCAAGAATTGGCGGCGTTACAAGGAAAAAAACAGCCGACGATCGCCCCTCAGGCTGTGGTCATTTCCTCCTCAACAACGCCTGCCTCAGTTGCACCGTCCACTTTGATTCAGTCCCCGACTGAGCAATCTACCTCCGCTCAGGCTCCGCTAGTGCAGCCTCAATCTGCGACCCCAGAACTGCCATTGCAGCCATCGGCGTTGGCGCAGGAAAAGGGGGCTGAGTCAAGTGGCAATGGGTCTGCCCAGGGACATTCGGGGTTATCATTGCCGAATTTTTCTAAGATGGGTCCCTTTAGTCGTCTGACGAATTCGACAATTCAACAGCCAGCCGTAGAACAGCCTCCCGTCACCAAAGCGGCGATCGCAAAACCCGCGTTTGAGTTGCCTACAGAGTGGACAGAGTTAATGGCGCAGTTGCCAGAATATGAAGCGCAGGCACTAAAAGCGATCGCGGAAACCAATAATCCCAATCCGACGCTCAAGAAAATAGCTGAAGCCAATCTAACGATGCCAGAACTGTTGATTGATTCGATTAATGAACGAGCGTTGGAAACGATCGGCGACATTATTATTGAATCGGTCGAAGGCAGCGGTGCGGCGATCGCGCAGGAACACCAACGCGCTGTCAAAAAGCTGATTGCTGCTTACGAATTCTTCTAAATTGTTCAAAAAATGACTGCATCTGTTTCTGGGAAAATCGATCGTCTACCATACGATCGCTGCCATCCTGAACCCCTCAAACCGATTCTTGTACGGCTTATGGATGTTGGAGGTTTTGATCTCAACCCAACTCATACCAATTTGATTTGTGTTTGCGACAGATCTAGATCCCCCCTAGCCCCCGCGCTTTAGCGAAGCCATGCCGACAGGCTATATGCGCCGCTGCGCTAAAAAAAGGGGGGAAACCCAAGCCAGTCTTGAAGTCCCCCTTTTTAAGGGGGATTTAGGGAGATCTCCTAAGTGTCATATTCTCAATTTAAATTGGTATCACACGATCGCCCCCTATTCCTTGCACCATTTTCACGCTCCGATTTACACACGATCGCTCTATCCTTCACTGGGGTTGAGGTGAGTAACCTTTACAGAGGTGACGTTGTTCGGGATGAGCGATCAAATAGTCTTGTATCCAATCGCAGCCTATGGTCATAAGGAGATCGAAGTCCCAAACCCAGAGTTTAATCGTTTTGTCCTGACCGCCGGAGGCGATCGTCTTGCCATCGGGGCTAAAACTGACGCTCCAAACCAAATCTTGATGGCCTTCTAAGGTGTTTAAGAGTTTGCCCGTTGCCGCATCCCACAGCTTAATGGTCTTGTCAAAACTACCGGAGGCGATCGTCTTGCCATCGGGACTGTAACTGATACTAGTCACCCTATCTTGATGGCCTTCTAAGGTGTGTAAGAGTTTTCCCGTTGCCGCATCCCATCGCTTAATCGTATTGTCAGCACTGCCGGAGGTGATCGTCTTGCCATCGGGACTGTAACGGATGCTAGTCACTCCATCTTGATGTCCCTGCAGGGTGTTCAAGGGTTTTCCTGTTGCCGCATCCCACAACTTGATGGTCTTGTCAAAACTACCGGAGGCGATCGTCTTGCCATCGGGGCTGTAGCTGACGCTCCAAACTGTACCTTGATGTCCTTGCAGGGTGTGTAAGAGCTTGCCCGTTGCCGCATCCCACAGCTTCACGGTCTTGTCATCACTGCCAGAGGCGATCGTCTTGCCATCGGGGCTGTAACTGACGCTCCAAACTGTACCTTGATGTCCTTGCAGGGTATGTAAGAGTTTGCCCGTTGCCGCATCCCACAGCTTAATGGTTTTGTCAGCACTACCTGAGGCGATCGTCTTGCCATCGGGACTGTAACGGATGCTAGTTACCCCATATTGATGTCCTTGCAAGGTGTTTAAGAGTTTGCCCGTTGCCGCATCCCACAGCTTAATCGTTTTGTCAGCACTACCGGAGGCGATCGTCTTGCTATCGGGACTGTAACTGATGCTCCAAATATTAAGCTGATGCCCCTTGAGGGTGTTTAATTGCTGATCCGGAGACACATCCCACAGTTTAATGGTCTTGTCGAAACTGCTAGAGGCAATTGTCTTCCCGTCAAAACTAAAACGAATGCTAGTGACCTCACCTTGATGTCCCTGCAGGGTGTTTAAGAGTTTGCCCGTTGCCGCATCCCACAGCTTAATGGTCTTGTCCTGGCTGCTAGAGGCGATCGTCTTGCCATCGGGACTGTAACTGACGCTCCAAACTGTACCTTGATGTCCTTGCAGGGTGTGTAAGAGTTTGCCCGTTGCCGCATCCCACAACTTGATGGTCTTGTCAAAACTACCGGAGGAGATCGTTTTGCCATCGGGACTGTAACGGATGCTAGTCACCCCATCTTGGTGTCCTTGCAAGGTGTTTAAAAGTTTGCCCGTTGCCGCATCCCACAGCTTAATGGTCTTGTCAAAACTGCCGGAGGCGATCGTTTTGCCATCGGGGCTGTAACTGACGCTCCAAATTGGATCTTGATGTTCCTGCAGGGTGCGTAAGAGTTTGCCCGTTGCCGCATCCCACAGCTTCACGGTCTTGTCGAAACTGCCGGAGACGATCGTCTTGCCATCGGGACTGTAACTGATACTAGTCACCCTATCTTGATGGCCTTCTAAGGTGTGTAAGAGTTTACCCGTTGCGACATCCCACAGCTTCACGGTCTTGTCGAAACTACCTGAGGCGATCGTCTTGCCATCGGGGCTGTAGCTAACGCTCCAAACTGGATTTTGATGGCCTTCTAAGGTGTGTAAGAGTTTACCCGTTGCCGCATCCCACAGCTTAATGGTCTTGTCAGAACTGCCAGAGGCGATTGTTTTACCATTGGGACTATAACTGAGACTGCCAACCCAATCTTGATGTCCTTTCAGGGTATTTTTTTCACGAAGCTCGCTGGTCGTTTTCTGAAGAATTGCCATGATGCGGGGTTGCAGTTCATTCCAATCCGAACTATCCAATCGAAATTGGGTCTTGAGGGTTTGTCCTGATTCTAGGGCGGTCAACAATGCCTGAAACTGTTGCCCCGATAGCACTTGTTCATTGGCAGCCGTTGTCTTTAACTTTAGTTCGGCAACTTTGATTTGGTTTGTGGCTTGCCAGGCGAACCAACCTGAGACTCCTGCAATCAGTAAACCGATCGCGCCAGCAACCGCCCCTACCGTTACCAACCGCTTGCCTTTCGCGGCTGCCGCTTTGAGAATCTGGTTGGCTTGCTGGTTGGCATCTTCGACCGAACGACTGGTGGTGACATAGCTATGTTGGAGTTCGGTGGGTTGGGGTGCTTTGCCCACACTCTGCGCGAACCATTGTTCGGCGAGTTCGAGGTCATCGCCGCGCAACAGCAGACTCTCTTTGCGGCCCTGGTGATCCCATTCGATCGCCCTTAACAACAATCGGGTATGGGCATGAAGATGCTCGGTATCGGTATCGAGAATGCGCAGTAACTCGGTGAAGTTGGCGGAAAAGTCGCCTTCCCGCTGATTAAAGTCGAGCCATTGCACCTTTGCCAGTTCGGGATGCAGGGTGGAGGGGTCAATGGGTTGGTACAGCAAGGTAACGAAGCGTTTGTTGAGGTTTGCCGCATACTCCACCTCATCGGCACAGTAGGGAGAATTGATCGATCGGGGCGACAGGATAAACAAAAAGGTATCCGCACTCGCGATGCCCCGATGGATCTCCTGCTGAAAATCCGCCGTGCCTGCGGCAATGCTCTCCTGGTCAAACCAGGTGCGTTTACCCTGAATCTGCAACGCCTCATTTAGCCTGCGGGCAATTCCGGAATCGGCACGGGAATAGGAAATGAACACATCCAGCGAAGTACCGGGGGGTTGGCGTAAACTCTCTTCGATCAAGGTGTTCTGCAACGGCAACGGTGGGTAGGCAGGCATCTGCTTTGCCAGCTTCAACCAGGCTTCTGCCTGTCCCAGGTTATAGCCCCGCAGCAGCATTGTCGGATTGCGATGTTGTCGCTCCCACTTGAGAGCTTTGGTTAGCAATCGCTTGTGGGTTTCATGATACGCCGCATCCTGTTGTAACACTTGCAAAAGCTGGCTTTCATCCAGTTGATAGTCCGATTCCTGTACATTGTCGGTCAAATCAATGTACTGTAACTCTCGCACACCCGGAGGGATTTGATCGGGTGCCATTGCCTCCACCAACACGGGAATGATGCGCTTGTGCAACGACAGCGCATACTCCAGTTCATGCTGGCACCAGGGCGATCGCACCGCTGCCGGAGACAACAAGTACACCACATTGTCGGCTTCCTCGATGCCGCGATCGATCACCTGCTGAAACTCGGCTCCCACCTGAATATCTGTCGTGTTTGTCCAGACGGTGAAGCCTGTTCGCCGCAAACTGTTGCGGATCTGCTCTGCTGTTGCCCGATTTTCGTCGGCATAAGCCAGAAACACCTCTGACATCAGGTTATCAGCATTTTTGCGGCTCTCGGAGATGAACTCGCAATGGAGATCGGTTGGAAGGCAGGGCGGCTGGGAATCCATGAAGCGAATCTTGAGCCACGCTTCTGCCTGGAGCCGTTCTTCACCGATCAGGAGGTAAGGCGATCGCTTTTGGTTGCGTTCCCATTCCAACGCTTTTGCCAGGAACAACGTGTGTTGATGCACATAGTCTTTGTGGCGATCGCAGAGATTCAGTAGCCCAGCAAATGCAACTTCAAAATCGTCCTGCCCTTCCCGTCCGTAGATCCAGTTAATCTTGCGCAGGACGGGGTGCATATTCTGGTAGTGGTCATGCAAGCCTTGTGCCTGATAATCAGCCCATTCTTCCGCTGTGCCATTGGGAGTGCGCTGCTGCCAGGTTTCATCGCTAATCTTCTCGACATGCAGCCAAGGAATAATGCGTTTTTGATGTTTCAGGGCTAATTCCAGTTCCAGCCCACAGTACGGTGAGTTAATGGAATGGGGCGAAATGATGAACAGAAAGTTATCAGCCCGCTCAATGCCGTCATCAATCTGCTTCTGGTAATCCACTCCCAGAGGAATGTCGTCGTAGTCAAACCAAACGGTAAACCCGCGATCGACTAAACGACGATTCAGCCGGGATGCAAACTCTAAACTGTCTTTGCGACCGTAGGAAATGAAAATGTCCTGAAACGCTTGCATCGCCCTGCTTCTTCGACAAAAAAGTAATATTCCAGTACATTACTCTTTTTTATTCAAAGCTAGAGAAAGAATTATATTTTTTTGCTTTTTCCTAGTTGCTGGCTGCTTATCTCGCGCTCTATGAGGACGATCGCCTCTCCCAAAACCAATACCTTTCTCACATTTTCACCGCTACAGAAAACTTGAAGAACGAGAGCAAAGACTTCCTGCAAAACCAGTTAACGTTGTACACATTGCAGTGCTGTCCTTTTTAAGGCTGAACTTCACGGATAGCTTCTGAACCACTCCAGATGCGCAAATTTTGGCGTTGCTGAAAAGCAGGATGATTTGGAACGAAGTTTCAAATCATTCAGCATCATTTTCATCTCGTTTTTGAGCAACGCCCAAATTTTAGTAAGCAACCGTCATGCGGTGATGGATATACTGTGGCTGTTCAACCTCATTGAGAAACCCGATCGCGTAATCTTCAGCCGAAATGCGACTTTCTCCTTTCTCATTTACAAGCAGACGATCGGCTCCAACCCGAAAATTACCTGTTCGCTCACCAGGCGCAATTTCAGCCGCCGGACAAACAAATGACCAGTCAAGGTTAGAGGCTTTATAAAGGTTGTATGCCTGAAGATGAGCGACAGCCAGAGGACGATATTCTTCTACAAAATTAGGACTATTCATCAGAAGTACATCAGGTGCAACTTCAAGGGTACCTGCACCGCCGACGACAATCAGACGGTGAATCCCTGCTTGAGATAAGCCATCAATTAAAGCTTGAGCCGCTTTGACGATCGTTTCGGCTGAGGAACCCCCCGGACCCATTGCACTTAACACGGCATCATGGCCTTTAGCTAAGTTTGCAACACTAGCAGGATCGAGTGCATTACCAGCAACAACGGCTAAATTGCTGTGGGAGACCGAAAAGCGTGATGGATCGCGAGTAATGGCGGTAACCTGATGTCCTCGTTGTAAGGCTTCAGTGAGGATTCGACTCCCAATCGTGCCAGTTGGGCCGAACATGATAAGTTTCATGCAATATCTCCAGTAAATAAATCGTTAAATCTTTTGTTGCTTGATGAGGTTTAAGCGCAGGATTTGTTAAGCTTCAAAAAACAAATGCTTACGGCAACTCACCCCATTGGAGGTGCAATGGTTGCCCAACGCTCGGCAATTTTTCCGTTAGCCAACCGCCAGAGCACAAAGCCTTTAAATTCTCGTCTTTCGCCTGTCGTTGCATCTGTTACACGCCAGACGTTACGTACCATCACTTTGTCACCCTCAGCAATCATATCTTCGACCGTGACATGGATATCGGGAAACTTGACATATACCCTCTCCATCATCTGTTTAGCAGGTTCGGGACCGATCGACTCTCCATCGGGTTCGTCATGATCTAGAAAATCAGCCGCGAAGTTTTGGTAGGCAATTGCGGAATTTTTCCGATTTACAAATTCTTCAAAGTGATTGACGATGAAAGCCTTATTCTGATTTAGTTGCTCATCCGTTGTGATACTCATAGTTTCATCCCTCGTCTCAATTTCAGTAATGCTGACATTTTTTGGATTGAGATTTCAGATTCAAACCTAATTACCAAGGCAGTGCGATCGCACCGCCAAACTTCCGCATTTCAGCAAAAAACTTGCCCTGTGCGCCCCCCTCTGGGAGGTAGGGTTGATTCTCTAGATGAAGGAAAGAAGGGTTGGCAGGTCATGCTTGAATAGGCGCATGGCTTTGGTAATCGAGGAATGTCCTGCTTTGCGAAACAGTGAAATTGCCCAAGAGCGCAGGAG